>JAZJYP010000016.1:0-3553 GCA_040390345.1 Pseudomonadota bacterium
CGTGGCACTGAACAAACAGGAATCGTCCAAGGAATTCAATTTCACGCACAGTGATTTTGAACGGGTGCGCGCGCTGATCTACCAGCGCGCCGGCATCTCGCTGGCCGACAGCAAGCAGGAAATGGTCTACAGCCGCCTGGCGCGGCGCCTGCGCGCGACCGGCATCGGCTCCTTCGGCACCTACCTCGACAGCCTCGAAGCGGGCCGGCTGGGCGAAGAGTGGGAGTCCTTCACCAATGCGCTGACGACCAACCTGACCTCCTTCTTCCGCGAGGCCCACCATTTTCCGCTGCTCGCCGAGCATATCAAGCCGCTGCGCGAGCAGCCGATCACGATCTGGTGCTCGGCCAGTTCGACCGGCGAAGAGCCGTATTCGATCGCCATGACGGTGTGCGAAGCGTTCAATACGCTCACGCCGCCGGTGACCATCGTGGCCACCGACATCGACACCAATGTGCTGGCCACGGCCGCCAACGGCGTCTATCCGATCGACCGGGTCGACAAGATGGCGCCCGAGCGCATGCGCAAGTTCTTCTTGCGCGGCAAGGGCGAGCAGGCCGGCATGGTGCGGGTGCGCCAGGAATTGCGCAACCTGATCACCTTCAAGCAGCTCAACCTGCTGGCCGACGGCTGGCCCCTGTCCGGCCAGTTCGACGTGATCTTTTGCCGCAACGTGATGATTTACTTTGACAAGGCCACCCAGCGCAAGATCCTCTCGCGCTTCGTGCCCCTGATGAAACCCCATGCCCTGCTCTTTGCCGGGCATTCAGAAAATTTTCTCTACGTCTCGGAGTCCCTGAAGTTGCGCGGCAAGACCGTCTACGAGCTGGTCGACGGCGCGCACCCCGACAAAGCGAAATCGCATCGAACATGAGAATTGACCATGAGCCAGACCAACGAACATTTCGCCACCAATGTCTATTACGATCGCACCTTTGACTGCGACGCCGCCAAGATCTTGCCCGGCGAGTACTACTACACGCCCAAGGACATGCTCATCGTCACGGTGCTCGGCTCCTGTGTCTCGGCCTGCATCCGCGACCGCGTCAGCGGCCTGGGGGGCATGAACCACTTCATGCTGCCCGACGGCGGCGGCGACACCAGCAGTCCCGTGTCGGCCTCGGCGCGCTACGGCACGTATGCGATGGAAATCCTGATCAACGACCTGCTCAAGGCCGGCGCCAAGCGCGAGAACATGGAAGCGAAGGTGTTTGGCGGCGGCGCCGTGCTGCGCGGTTTCACCGCCATCAATGTGGGCGAGCGCAATGCCGCCTTCGTCATGAATTTCCTGAAAATGGAGAAAATGCGGGTCGTGGCCGAAGACTTGAATGATATCTACCCGCGTAAAGTATACTTCTTCCCCCGGACCGGCAAGGTGCTGGTCAAGAAGCTGATGCAAACCCATAACGATACGCTGGCCAAGCGCGAACTCGATTACGCCAGCCGCCTGAAGGTCGAACCGGTCGGTGGCGAAATCGATTTGTTTTAATATTGAAAGCAGTGAATATGACGATCAAAGTCCTGATTGTGGACGATTCGGCGCTGATCCGCAGCGTCATGAGCGAGATCATCTCCAGCCAGCCCGATATGCAAGTGGTGGGCGTGGCCCCCGATCCCCTGGTCGCGCGCGAGCTGATCAAGCAGACCAACCCCGACGTCCTCACGCTCGACGTCGAGATGCCCAAGATGGACGGCCTCGACTTCCTCGAAAAGCTGATGCGCCTGCGCCCCATGCCCGTCGTGATGGTCTCGTCGCTGACCGAGCGCGGCTCGGAAATCACCATGCGCGCGCTGGAACTGGGCGCGGTCGACTTCGTCACCAAGCCGAAGATCTCGATCCAGGCCGGCATGCGCGAGTACACCGAGCTCATCACCGACAAGATCCGCGCCGCCTCCAAGGCGCGCGTGCGGGCCCGCACCCTGCCGCAGCCGGGCGCCGACGGCCAGAACGGGCAAACCCAGTTGCCGCAGCTGCGCAATCCGCTGACCTCGTCGGAAAAACTGATCATCATCGGCGCCTCCACCGGCGGCACCGAGGCGATCCGCGAATTCCTGATGCAGATGCCCTCGGACTGCCCCGGCATCCTGATCGCCCAGCACATGCCCGAAGGCTTCACGACCTCGTTCGCGCGCCGCCTCGATTCGCTGTGCAAGATCAGCGTGCGTGAAGCGGCCGGCGACGAGCGCGTGCTGCCCGGCCACGCCTATATCGCGCCCGGCCACTCGCACCTGCTGCTGGCCCGTTCCGGCGCCAACTATGTGACCAGGATCGAGCAGAGCGAGCCGGTCAACCGGCACCGCCCCTCGGTCGACGTGCTGTTCCGCTCGGCCGCCGTGGCGGCGGGCAAGAATGCCGTCGGCGTCATCCTCACCGGCATGGGCAAGGATGGGGCGGCCGGCATGTTGGAGATGAAGGGGGCGGGGGCGTATAATTTTGCCCAGGATGAAGCTTCCTGCGTCGTGTTCGGCATGCCGCGCGAAGCCATTGCATTGGGCGGCACCCATGAAGTGGGAGCGCTGACCAGCCTTCCCGGCATGGTGCTGGGCCACCTGGCCTCGCAGGGGGGACGTGCATTGCGCGTCTGAGTGGTATTCGCAGACATTTCCTGCGAGTTTAATCGCTTCACGGCAACGAAAAATGCTATCCTTAAGTTTGCTTCAGTAGGGCGGACGTTACCAATAACCACAGTAGAGAAACAACGGAGTAATTCATGGCTGATCCAAAGATGCGATTTTTAGTTGTTGACGATTTCTCGACGATGCGCCGCATTGTCCGGAATCTGTTGAAAGAACTGGGTTACGCCAATGTGGATGAGGCCGAGGACGGCGTCATGGCGCTCGCCAAATTGCGCAGCGAGCCTTTCGATTTTGTGGTCTCGGACTGGAATATGCCGAACATGGACGGCCTGACCATGCTGCAAAATATCCGTGCCGATCCGACCCTGGCCAAGCTGCCGGTACTGATGGTGACGGCCGAAGCGAAGAAGGAAAACATCATTGCCGCGGCCCAGGCCGGCGCCAATGGCTATGTGGTCAAGCCCTTCACGGCCGCGACCCTGGACGAAAAACTGAACAAGATTTTCGAAAAGCTGGGAGCCTGAGTTGGCGCCGCGACGCAGCGCTGCCACATCAGCCGGTGGCAGTGCGGTGCTCGCCCGCCGCCTTGTTTGAGGCCGGGCCCCGGCCTGCCTTTCCATCCCTCCCGATACCATGCACGACACCAATTTCATCGTCCGTGAACCGTTGCTCGACCCGAAGCAGCGCGTGATCGGCTACGAACTGTCCTGGCGCCAGCACGGCGACCAGGCGCCCAGCGGTGCCGACCTGGAAGAACTGGTCGGCTTCGTGGCCCAGCACGTCAACGACGACGAGCACGGCTGGATGTTGCGCGACAAGGTGCTGTTCCTTGACGCCGTGCCCGCCATGCTCTCGCTCGACGCCCTGTATTCGATGCCGCCCGAAAAGACGGTGCTCACGCTCAAAGCGGCCGACCTGGCCGACCCCGACACGCTCGCCGCCGCCCAGGGCTTGCGCGCCGGCGGCGTCGGCATTT
>JAZJYP010000016.1:3563-14706 GCA_040390345.1 Pseudomonadota bacterium
GGTGCGCGACGGCGACATCGCCCACCTGGGCAAGCATGTCGGCCTGTCGGCCTCCTATGTCGAAGTGCGCTTTGCCGGCGCCGACGTCGCCGCCCAGGCGCGCAACTACGCCGCGCTCAAGCAGTCCTCGGTGCGCATGGTGGGCCGTCCCGTCACCAGCTGGGGCGACTTCGACGCCTGCGCCGCGCTCGGCCTGGACGCCTTCGTCGGCAAGCTGCACCTGACGCCGCGCCCTGGCGCCCCGGTCAAGGGCATGAACCCGGCCCAGACCATCATCTTGCAGCTGATGCAGATGGTGCAGCAGAACGAAGACATCCCGAAAATCGAAAGCGTGTTGAAGCGCGACCCGGCCCTGTCCTACAAGCTGCTGCGCTTCATCAACTCGGCCGGCTTCGGTGCCGCGCGCGAGATCCAGTCGCTGCGCCAGGCCATCACGATGCTCGGCTACGCCCCCCTGTACCGCTGGCTGACCTTGCTGCTGGCCACGGCCAGCACCAGCGGCTATTCGCCGGTGCTGATGGAGACGGCCGTCGTGCGCGGCCGCCTGGCCGAACTGCTCGGCGCCAAGGCCCTGCCGCGCGGCGAAGGCGAGAACCTGTTCGTCACCGGCATGTTCTCGCTGCTCGACCGCCTGCTCGGCTTGCCGATGAAGGAAGTGCTCGACACCATCCAGTTGCCCGACGAAGTGGTGCGCGCACTGCTCACGCGCGGCGGCATGTACGGACCCTACCTGGCGCTGGCCGAAGCGTGCGAGCTCAATTCCAACCTGGTCGAGTCGCTGGCCGCCTCGCTGTCGATCAGCCCGACCGAGGTCAACAAGGCGCACCTGTCGGCCCTGGCCTGGGCGCAGAGCGTCTCGACCTGACCATCCCCGCGCTGACCCCGAAAGCCGGACTAAGTTCCGGCTTTTCTTTTGACGTGCATCCCTTGACTGTCGCGCGTCTGGCGCCAGAATGAAGGCATGAACGCACATGGCGCAGCCCCCATTGAGAATGAAGACGGTGACATCCGCGCGGAGGTCAACTTCATTCGCGCCAATATGGCGACCAAGGACGATATTCAGGCCATCCAACTGCACTTGGCTGACATCGATGCCAGGATGGCTGGCGTAGATGCAAGGATGGCCGGATTGGTCACCAAGGAGGAGTTCAAGGTCCTCGAACAGCGCTTGGCTGCCTTGGAAATTGCACTGCCGCAGTTTGCGCGCAAAGACGACCTGGCAGCGTTGGACAAGCGCGTCGCCGTGATCGAAGCGCGCATGCCCTACCTGGCAGAGAAGGCGGACTTGCTGTCTCTCAAGGCTGATCTCGAGCGTTCGATGCGCAAATGGGGCTACGGCTTATTTTTTTCGATGGTGACCATGCAGCTTGGCCTGGCAGCCCTCATGATTCATCTGCGCTAGATTTCGAGGTTGTCGATCAGGCGTGTCGTGCCCAGCTTGGCGGCGGCCAGCACCACCAGCGGCTCGCCCTGGACCAGGTCACCGGCGCTCGGTGGCTGCAAGTCGCCGCGCTTGCGGATCGAGATGTAGTCGGGCTTCCAGCCGCGCTTGGCCAGCTGCTCCATCGCGGCGTGCTCGAGCTGGAACACGTCTTCGTGGCCGGCGCGCATTTCCTGGGCGACGAAATTGAGGCTCTTGTACAGCGCCGGTGCTTCGGCGCGCTCGGCTTCGGACAGGTACATATTGCGCGAGGACAGGGCCAGGCCGTCATCGGCGCGGTAGGTTTCGGCGGCGATGATCTGGGTTGGCAGCGCGAACTGGCGGCTCATATTGCGCACGATCATCAGCTGCTGGTAATCCTTCTTGCCGAACACGGCCACGCGCGGCTGCACGCAGGAGAACAGCTTCAGCACCACCGTCGTCACGCCCGTGAAAAAGCCGGGGCGGAACTCGCCTTCGAGCGTATTGCCCAGGTCGTCGGGCGGGCGCACGCGAAATTCCTGCGGCTCCGGGTACAGGTCCTTCTCGGTCGGCGCGAACAGCACGTAGACGCCTTCCTTTTCCAGCTTCTCGACGTCGGCGTGGAAGGTGCGCGGGTATTTGTCGAAGTCTTCGTTGGGGCCGAACTGCAGGCGGTTGACGAAGATCGAGGCCACCACCGGATCGCCATGCTTGCGCGCCAGGCGCATCAGCGACAGGTGGCCTTCGTGCAGGTTGCCCATCGTCGGCACAAAGGCCGTGCGCAATTGGCCGCTCAGCTGGTCGCGCAGTTCTTCGATCGAGGAGATGATTTTCATGTCTTGCAAGTCCGGAAAAAGTGGGGCGGGTCAGGCCGGGGAATAGGCCAGCCGCACATAGATCGGCGCGAATGGTTCGGCCTGGGTGATTTCGATCAGGGTTTCCTTGGCCAGCTCGAGCATCGCGACGAAATTGACGACGACGATGGGCACGCCGCCACCGGTCTCGAACAGCTCGCCGAATTCGACGAAGCGGTGCGACTGCAGGCGGCGCAGGATGGCCGTCATGTGCTCGCGCACGGACAGCTCCTGGCGCGAGATGCGGTGGTGCTGGGTCAGCGTGGCGCGTTTCATCACGTCGAGCCAGGCGCGCTGCAGGTCGCCCACGTCGACGTCGGGGAAGACCGGCACCAGGCTTTGTTCGATGAAGATCTGGGTGCGCGTGAAGTCGCGGTCGAGCTGGGGCAGGGCGTTGAGGTCGTAGGCGGCCAGCTTCATCTGCTCGTAGTCGAGCAGGCGGCGCACCAGTTCGGCACGGGGGTCGCCCGCTTCCTCGTCGTTGTCCGATTTACGCTGCGGCAGCAGCATGCGCGACTTGATCTCGATGAGCATGGCCGCCATCAACAGGTATTCGGCGGCCAGCTCCAGGTTGTGCAGGCGGATCTGGTCGACATACTTGAGGTACTGCAGGGTGACCTGCGCCATCGGGATGTCGAGGATATTGAAATTCTGCTTGCGGATCAGGTAGAGCAGCAAGTCGAGCGGGCCTTCGAAGGCGTCGAGGAAGATTTCCAGCGCGTCCGGCGGAATGTACAGGTCCGTCGGCATGCGCAGCAGCGGCTCGCCGTACAGGCGTGCCAGCGCGGCCGCTTCGGCGGGCGCCTCGGGCGCCGCGTCGGTCTCGAGTGCGGCAGCGGGTTCGGCCAGCGCCGTCGCTACGCCCTCATCTGGCAACATGGTCGTGGTTTACAGCTTGTTCTGGTAGACGTAGGCTTGCTGCTTGACGCGCGAGTCGCGCGTGCGGTCCTGCTCCGACAGCGTGGTCGGGGCCTTGTCCCACAGCAGGGCGCGGCCTTCTTGCTGGCCCGCTTCGATGCCCGGATTCTTTTCCTTCAGCTGCTTGATGAACAGGGTGTGGTCGGACTCGTAGAGCTGGAATTGTTTGGACAGTTTCATAATTGGCACGGGATGAATGGATGGGGCTATTTTACTCCGCCGGGGCTTCCCGGCGGAAATTCTTAGCGAATGCGCATGCCGGGCTGGGCGCCCGGCCAAGGTTCGAGCACATACAGGCCCGGATTGGCCTTCTCGTCGGCGGCCGACGCGCACAGCACCATGCCTTCGGAGACGCCGAATTTCATCTTGCGCGGGGCCAGGTTGGCCACCAGCACCGTCAGCTTGCCGATCAATTGTTCCGGCTGGTAGGCCGACTTGATGCCCGAGAAGACGTTGCGGTGGCGGCCTTCGCCCACGTCGAGCGTCAGGCGCAGCAGCTTGTCGGAGCCTTCGACGTGTTCGCAGTTGACGATTTTGGCGATGCGCAGGTCGATCTTGGTGAAGTCGTCGATCTTGATTTCCGGCGCCAGTTCTTCGATGTTGCTGGCCGGCGCTGCCACGGCGGCCGGGGCGGCGGCGACGGGCGGCTTGTCGAACAGGTCTTCGACCATCTTGGCGTCGACGCGCGTCATCAGGTGGCTGTAGGCGCCAATGGTGCGGCCCAGCAGCGGCGCGTAGACGGCTTCGCCCGTGGTGTCGGCCCAGGACAGCTTGTCGTCGGCCAGGAAGGCTTGCACGCGCGCGGCCACTTCAGGCAGCACCGGGGCGAGCAGGATGGTCAATTGGCGGAACAGGATCAGGGCGGTGGTGCAGACGTCGTGCAGTTCTGCCGTTTTCGTTTCATCCTTGGCCAGGATCCACGGCTTGTTCTCGTCGACATACTGGTTGGTGATGTCGGCGATTTCCATGATTTCGCGCAGCGCCTTGCCGAATTCGCGGTGCTCGAAATTGGCGGCGATGCTGGCCTGGCGCTCGGCGCCATCGACCGTCAGCGCGCGGCGGATCCACGCTTGCGCGTTCGCCGACAGCGAGGAGGCGAGCTTGCCGTCGAACTTCTTGGCAATGAAACCGGCGCAGCGGCTGGCGATGTTGACGTATTTGCCGATCAAATCGCTGTTGACGCGGGCGACGAAGTCTTCGCCGTTGAAGTCCAGGTCTTCCACCTTCGAATTGAGCTTGAAGGCGATGTAGTAGCGCAGCCACTCCGGGTTCATCTTCAGGTCCAGGTAGCGCAGCGGCGAGATGCCGGTGCCGCGCGACTTCGACATCTTCTCGTTGTTGACCGTCAGGTGGCCGTGCACATTGACCTTGAGCTTGTCGATGATCGGATGGTTGGCGAAATTGAGCATCGCCGGCCAGAACAGCAGGTGGAAGGAGACGATATCCTTGCCGATGAAGTGCACCTGCTCGGTGGCCGGGTCGCGCAGCAGTGCGTCGAAGTCGATGCCCTGCTTGCTGCAGTAGTTTTTCAGCGAAGCGAGGTAGCCCACCGGCGCGTCGAGCCACACATAGAAGAATTTGCCCGGTGCGTCAGGGATCGGGATGCCGAAGTAGGGCGCGTCGCGCGAGATGTCCCAGTCGGCCAGCTTTTCGCCGGCGTCGCCGAGCCACTCGGAGACCTTGTTGACCATTTCCGACTGCAGGCGGCCAGGCGTATTGAGCCAATCCTTGAGGAAGGTGAAGCAGCGCGGATCGGACAGGGCGAAAAAATACTGCTCCGACGGTTTGAGGATCGGGGTCGAGCCGGTAAACACCGAGAACGGGTTGACCAGTTCGGTGGGCTGGTAGGCCGCGCCGCAGACTTCGCAGTTGTCGCCGTATTGGTCCTTGGCGCCGCATTTCGGGCACTCGCCCTTGATGTTGCGGTCGGCCAGGAACATGCCCTTGACCGGGTCGAAGAAGCGGTCCACGGTCTTGGTGACGATCAGGCCCGTCTCGCGCAGCTTGCGGTAGATGCCCTGCGACAGTTCGACGTTTTCCGGCGAATCGGTCGAATACCAGTTATCGAAGGCGATATGGAAGCCGTCCAGGTATTGCTGGCGCCCGGCGGCGATCTTGGCCACGAATTCCTGCGGCGTGATGCCTTCCTTTTCGGCGGCGATCATGATCGGCGTGCCGTGGGTGTCGTCCGCACAGACGAAGTGCACTTCGCGCTGCGCCTGCATTCTTTGGTACCGTACCCAGATGTCGGCCTGGATGTACTCCATCATGTGGCCAATGTGGAAGGCAGCGTTAGCGTAGGGCAGGGCGGTGGTGACGAACAGCTTGCGGGTCATGGTCGGAAAGCGCTTATCGATAGGTAAAAAGAGCATTTTACCAGCCGCTGGGCCGCTTGGCAGCGGGCGCAACATGGCAAAGCTGATAATGTGGCCAATTTGCGCTAGACTTCGGCTTCACATACGGAGAATTTATGAGCATCACAGCAGACGACGTCAAGGCGGCCCTGGCCGCGGTTATCGATCCGAACACGGGAAAAGACTTCGTTTCCACGAAATGTGTCAAAAATATCAAGATCGAAGGCAGTGATGTGGCCCTCGATATCGAGCTGGGCTACCCCGCCAGGAGCCAGGTCGCGGCCCTGCGCGCCAGCGTTGAAGGCGCGCTGGCCAAGCTGCCCGGCGCCGGCAAGGTCAGCGCCAACGTCACCACCAAGGTCATTTCGCACACGGTGCAGCGCGGCCTGAAGCTGATGCCCAACGTGAAGAACATCATCGCCGTCGCTTCCGGCAAGGGCGGCGTGGGCAAGTCGACCACGGCGGTGAACCTGGCGCTGGCCCTGGCGGCCGAAGGGGCCAGTGTGGGCGTGCTCGACGCCGACATCTACGGCCCGTCGCAGCCGATGATGTTGGGCATTAACGGCCGTCCCGAGACGACCGATGGCAAGACCATGGAGCCGCTGGAAAACCACGGCCTGCAGGTATCCTCGATCGGCTTCATGATCGACCCGGACGAGCCGATGGTCTGGCGCGGTCCGATGGTCACGCAAGCCTTGCAGCAGCTGCTGGAACAGACCAACTGGCGCGACCTCGACTACCTGGTCGTCGACATGCCGCCGGGAACGGGCGACATCCAGCTGACCCTGTCGCAAAAGGTGCCGGTGACGGGCGCCGTGATCGTGACGACGCCGCAGGACATCGCGCTGCTCGACGCGCGCAAGGGCTTGAAGATGTTCGAGAAGGTCGGCATCCCGATCCTCGGCGTGGTGGAGAACATGAGCACCCACATCTGTTCGAACTGCGGCCACACCGAAGCGATCTTCGGCGCCGGCGGCGGCGCGAAAATGTGTGCCGATTTCGGCGCCGAGTACCTGGGCGCGCTGCCGCTGACGATGGCCATCCGCGAGCAGACCGATTCGGGCACGCCGACCGTCGTGGCCGATCCGGACGGGCCGGTCGCGGCCATCTACAAGGACATCGCGCGCAAGGTCGCCGTCAAGATCGCCGAAAAAGCGAAAGACATGAGCAGCAAATTCCCTAGCATCGTCATCAAGAACGACTAATCACAACGAGGAGAAATACATGAAACGAGCAATCCTGGCAGTGGCATTGAGCGCGATGGCTGTTGCCGCCGCGGCCCAGCAATCGGTGTCCTTCGCGGAGCCGGCTGACGGCGCCACGGTGAGCAGCCCCTTCAAGGTCAAATTCGCCGTCGCCGGCATGGACGTCAAGCCAGCGGGCGATATGGCGGCCAACACGGGCCACCACCACCTGCTGATCAATGCCACCTCGATCAAGGCCGGTGAGGCGATTCCAGCCGATGAAACGCATATCCACTTCGGCAAGGGCCAGACCGAGACCGAGGTCAAACTCCCGCCGGGCCACTACACGTTGACGATGCAGTTCGCCAACGGCCTGCACCAGTCCTATGGTCCAGGCATGAGCAAGGAAATCAAGGTCACCGTCAAGTAAGGCGTCAATCGAGGCTCGCACCTGCCGGGTGCGGGCCTGACCACTTCTTCACCAGCTTCCCCAGTTCGCCGCTCGCATGGATGTGGACAATGGCCGCATTCATCTTCTGGCGCAGTTCCGGCGCCATCGATTTTGGCACCAGCATGTAGAAATTTTCCGTGTACATCGGCGCGGGCAGGAGCTTGACCTTGCCGTCGAAGCCGGGGCGCGCGATCTCGGCTTCGATGCCGGGCGAGCGGTGGATGAAGAAGCGCCCCCGTCCGGCCAATAGTTTGGTCAGGTTGGCTTGCGCATTGTGGCCGCCGCTGTCGACCAGGATGCCGCCTTGCGCCTGCATATGCGCCAGCACGCCCTCGAAACCGTGGTTCGACAGCACGATGCCTTTCTCGCCCAGCTTGCGCACATCGTTCCAGTTGGCCACCTTGACCTGGTCGTCGGCGCGCACGGCCAGGTAGTAGGTGACGGGGAACAGCGGCGTTTCAATATGGTGGAACAGCTTGTCGCGCTTGGGCGTGCGCAGCATGCCGCAGGCGGCGTCGATCTGGCCGTCCGCCAGCGCCGTGTCGACGCGCAGGGAAGGGCGCCATTCCTGGTCGCCCACGAAGCGCAAGCCCGGTTCGGCGCGTTCGATGGCGCGCATGATGTCGACACAGAGCCCGCCGATGGCCGGCCTGGCCCCGTCCTTGAGCTGCACATACTTGGGGAAGCCGCCCTGCTGCGCGGCGGTGCGGATGTCGGTGGCAGCCGCACCTTGCATGGCCAGGGCCAGCGCGCACGCAGCGATCCGCAATGTCATCTATTCTCCCGGCTGTTTCAATTGCACGATGCCCTTGGCCTTCTTGTCGTCAGCCACCATGCGGCGCACGTCGGCGCGCAGCTTGGCGGCGTCGTACACGATGCCATCCTTGACAGTGTAGTCCACGCCGCCCACGCGGTGCGGTTTGCCGTCGGCGCCGAGGCGGATATGGCCGGTGCCGTACAGGACCTTCAGGTTGGCCAGCGGATTCTCCGACAGGATGGCCAGGTCGGCCAGCTTGCCCGGCTCGATCGTGCCGATGCGATCCGCCGCGCCCAGCGCCTGGGCGCCGTACATGGTGGCGCTGCGCAGCACTTCGAGTGGATGCATGCCCGTTTCGCGCAGCAGTTCGAGCTCCTGGATGGTGCCGAAGCCATACAGCTGGTAGATATAGCCGGAGTCGGAACCGACAGTGATGCGCCCGCCGTGGTTGCTGTAGTCCTTCAGGAAGCTCATCCAGCGATGGTAGTTGTCGCGCCAGGCCACTTCGTCTTCGGTGGTCCAGTCGTAGAAGAAGCTGCCGTGGTTGTTGCGGTTCGGTTCGAAGAAGTCCCACAGTTTCGGCAGCGTGTAGGCGTCGTGCCAGTCGGCGCGGCGCGAACGCATCAGGTCGCGCCCGGCCAGGTAGATGGTCAGGGTCGGATCGATCGTGAAATCGAGCTTGATCATTTCATCGCGTACGGCGTTCCATTTGGCCGAGCCCGGTGGCGCGGTCTGCGCCCACAGGCGGCCGGCCTGGCCGAAGCGGTGCGCCTCGTCGAGGTAATTGTAGTCGGCCGGGTAGTTCTGCACGGTCTGGCCATCGAACAGGGCCTCGGGCAGGCCATACCAGTGTTCCATCGTCGTCAGGCCCCAGCGCGCGGTGGTCAACGCGTTGACGCGGGTGACGTCGAGCTGGGCGTGGTGGCAGGCGCTGCGCATGCCTTGCTTCTTCACTTCGTCGAGGGCGGCGGAAAGGATGTCGGGGCGGTAGCCGAAGCACTTCATGCCGACCGCGCCCAGGGCCTTCACTTCGCGCACCCAGGCGCGCGCCTGCTCGGGTGTGGTGAAGGGCTCCTTGCGGCCCATGCCGAAGAAGGCATAGGGAAAAATGCGCGGCGCGGTGATGGTGTTGGCGGCGCTTTTGGCCGACTCGCTGGCGCAGAAGGCCATGCCGTTGCCGCAGCCTGGCTCGCGGACCGTCGTGATGCCGTGGCCGAGCCAGAGCTTGTAGACATATTCAGCCGGCACGCCCTGTTCGTCGCCGCTGATGTGGCCATGCATGTCGACGATGCCGGGCATGACGTAGCGCCCCGTCAGGTCCATTTCGCGCCCGCCCGCTTTCAGTTTCGGGCGGTCGGCGCCGATGGGCGAATTGGGCGTGCCGACGATGGTGACGTCGACGATGCGGTTGCCTTCGATGACGATGTCGGCCGGGCCGAAGGCGGGCGAGCCGGTGCCGTTGATGACGGTGACGCCGCGCAGGATCAGCTGGTTGAAGGGGCCGTCGCCTTCATGGCGGGCGGGGGCGGGGGTGACGCTGGCATGGGCTGTATTGAGGGCCAGCAGGAGCAGGCAGGCGAGCAGGCGATTCATGGGTCTCCCAGGATGGATATTCTTGTTGTGCTGTGACGATCCAGAGTGTGCCTCAGAGCGCAGCGCGACGCAACGGGCCTGACGCGGTAAAATAGCCCTCTTTACCTCGCCTTTGCACACCATGACCGTACGCACCCGTTTTGCCCCGAGCCCGACCGGCTATCTCCACCTGGGCGGCGCCCGCACCGCGCTGTACTCGTGGGCCTTTGCGCGCCACTTCGGCGGCACCTTCATCCTGCGCATTGAAGATACCGACCTCGAACGCTCGACGCCGGAAGCGGTGCAGGCCATCATCGACGGCATGCAGTGGCTGGGTCTGAACCACGACGAGGGCCCGTTTTACCAGATGCAGCGCATGGAGCGCTACCGCGAAGTGGTGGGCCAGATGCTCGCCGCCGGCACCGCTTACCTGTGCTACTCGTCGCCGGACGAAGTCGAAGCGATGCGCGAACGCATGCGCGCCGCCGGCGAGAAGCCGCGCTACGACGGCACCTGGCGCCCGGAAGGGGGCAAGACCCTGCCGGCCATTCCGGAAGGGCGCAAGCCGGTAGTGCGCTTCAAGAATCCGCTCGATGGCGACGTGACCTGGAACGACGTCGTCAAGGGCACGATCACGATCTCGAACCGCGAACTGGACGACCTCGTCATTGCGCGCTCTGACGGTACGCCGACGTATAACTTCTGCGTCGCCGTGGACGACTGGGACATGCGCATCACCCACGTGCTGCGGGGCGACGACCACGTCAACAACACGCCGCGCCAGATCAATATCCTGCGCGCGATCGGCGCGCCACTGCCCGAATATGGCCACCTGCCGATGATCCTCGGCGCCGACGGCGAAAAGCTGTCCAAGCGCCATGGCGCGGTGAGCGTGATGGACTATCCAGAGCAGGGCTTCCTGCCCGAGGCGATGCTGAACTACCTGGCGCGCCTGGGCTGGAGCCACGGCAATGATGAAGTGTTCTCGATGGCGCAGTTCTGCGAATGGTTCAATCTCGAGCACCTGACGGCGTCGGCCGCGCAATTCAATAACGAGAAGCTGGCCTGGCTGAACAACCACTATATCAAGCAGGCCGATAACGAACGCCTGGCCGGACTGGCCCGTCCCAAGCTGGAAAAGGATGGCGCCGTGTTCGACGGCGCGCCTGCGCTGCCCGCCGTGCTGGCCCTGATGAAGGAGCGCGCCAATACGGTCAATGAACTGGCCGACGCGGCCATGCTGTTCTACCGAGAACCGCAGCCCGACAGCGCGCTGCTGGCGCAGCACCTGAGCGACGCCATCAAGCCGGCGCTGGCGCAGTTCGCCGCCGAATGCGCCAGCGTGGAGTGGAACAAGGCCGCGCTGGGCGCGATGATCAAGACGGTGCTGGCCGCGCACGCGATCAAGATGCCGCAGATGGCGATGCCGCTGCGCCTGATCGTCACGGGCCAGTTGCAGACGCCGGCGATCGACGCGGTGCTCGAATTGTTCGGACGTGATGTTGTTTTGTCACGCTTGAAGAAATACCTGTAATTTATCGCGCTGGGTATTTGCATAAAGCAAGGACGTCCTATATAATTCTGCTTCTTCGCCGGACGGGGGTATAGCTCAGCTGGGAGAGCGCTTGCATGGCATGCAAGAGGTCAGCGG
>JAZJYP010000017.1:0-2846 GCA_040390345.1 Pseudomonadota bacterium
AAGGGCGTGATGATGGAAATCGACGACTGCGCCTTCCCGCTGCTGGCCGGCATGAGCGCCCACAGCGACCCGATGACCGCCTTCAAGGATGTCGACTACGCCCTGCTCGTCGGCGCCCGCCCACGCGGCCCAGGCATGGAACGCAAGGACCTGCTCGAAGCGAACGCCCAGATCTTCACCGTGCAGGGCAAGGCGCTCGACGCCGTCGCCTCGCGCAATGTGCGCGTCCTGGTGGTGGGCAACCCAGCCAACACCAACGCCTACATCGCCATGAAATCGGCCCCATCGCTGCCAGCGAAGAACTTCACCGCCATGCTGCGCCTGGACCACAACCGTGCCCTGTCGCAAGTGGCTGCCAAGACCGGCAAGCCAGTCGCCTCGATCGAAAAACTGTGCGTCTGGGGCAACCACTCGCCAACGATGTACGCCGACTACCGCTTCGCCACCATCGACGGCGCCTCGGTCAAGGACATGATCGGCGACGACGCATGGAACCGCGACACCTTCCTGCCAACCGTGGGCAAGCGTGGCGCCGCCATCATCGAAGCGCGCGGCCTGTCCTCGGCTGCCTCGGCTGCCAACGCCGCCATCGACCACATGCACGACTGGCACGCCGGTACCAACGGCAAGTGGACCACGATGGGCATCCCATCGGACGGCTCCTACGGCATCCCGAAAGACACCATGTTCGGCTTCCCCGTCACCGTTGAAAACGGCGAGTACACCATCGTCCAGGGGCTGGCCATCGACGAGTTCTCGCAAGAGCGCATCAACGTCACCCTCAAGGAACTGACCGAAGAGCGTGACGGCGTTGCCCACCTGCTGGCCTAAGCGTCACCGCGGCGAACTTCGTGGATACGGTTAAACCGCCTATTCGCCGCACGCGCCGTGCCGCCCCCAGCGGCACGGCTGCTTCCCTGTCTCCACAACAAGCCGCATCGATGCACCCTTCCGAGGTTTTATTCCAGAACAAACGACAGCCGCTGCTGCTGCCTGCCTGCGACCATTACGCCGGCACCGCCGAGCGCATGAAGAAGTCGATGATTCTGCAACAAGAGCTTGGCCCCCTGTTCGACATCACCTTCGACTGCGAAGACGGTTCCCCGGCCGGCGCCGAAGCGGCCCACGCGGCCATGGTCGCGAGCCTCGTCAACGACGAAGGCAACCGCTTCAACCGCATCGGCGTGCGCGTGCACGACGCCGCCAGCCCCCACTTCGCCAGCGACGCCGCCACGGTTGTCGGGGCCGCGGCCAAGCGCCTGGCCTACATCGTCCTGCCCAAGCCGGACAGCGTGGCCGAAGTCGAGCAAGCCATCGCCCTGATCGACCAGCATGCCAAAGCGGCCGGGCGCAAGAACCTGCCCGTGCACGTCCTGATTGAAACCCACGGTGCCCTGCGCGACGTGTTTGCCATCGCCGCCCTGCCCCAGGTCGAATGCCTGTCCTTCGGGATCATGGACTTCGTCTCAGGCCACTACGGCGCCATTCCCGCGGCGGCCATGCGCACGCCGGGACAGTTCACGCATCCGCTGGTGGTGCGGGCCAAACTCGAAATCGTTGCGGCATGTCATGCCCACGGGAAAGTCCCGTCCCATAATGTGACGACCGATATCAAAGACAGCGCGGTGGTGGCCAACGATGCCCAGCGCGCTGCCGCCGAATTCGGTTTCACGCGCATGTGGAGCATCCATCCGGACCAGATCAAACCGATCATCAAGACCTTCACACCGCGCGTGTCCGAAGTAAACGAAGCAAGCAATATCCTGACCGACGCCATCGCCGCCAGCTGGGGGCCGATCGAGCAGAACGGACGCTTGCATGACCGCGCAAGCTACCGCTACTACTGGACCGTCCTGCAGCGCGCCAAGCTCGCTGGGCTGGCGCTGCCCGATGCCGCGGCAGCTCTCGTCAACCACACGGAAAAACCATCATGACTATTCTGAGCAAAACCCTCGCCGCCGGCGCCTTCGCGCTGCTCGCCACCAGCGTCTGCGCCGCCCCGGCCAAGAAGCCCGTCAAGAAAGCCGACGCCGTCGCCGCCGCCAGCGAACCGGAACCGGACGTCAAGGACAGCACCGCCACCGAACTGGCCTGCGAACTGGGCAACACCGTCACCCTGTACAAGAACGAGGGCGACGTCGACCACATCGCGCTGCGCTGGAAAAAGCGCCTGCACCGCCTGACGCGCGTGGCCACCACCACCGGCGCCCAGCGCTTCGAGAACACGCTCTATGGCCTGGTCTGGATCGGTATTCCAGCCAAGGGCATCCTGCTCGATTCGAAAATGAATCGCCAGCTGGCCAATGAATGCAAGTCCCCTGAACAACAGCAACAAGATCCACATTAAGAACATCAACCAAGGAGAGGTCATGTCCCGCAACACTCTGAACACGCTCAAGGAATTCAAGCTTTCCGGCGGCAAAAAAGGCAATTTCTACTCCCTGCCAGCGCTCGAGAAGAAGCTCGGTGTCAAAATTTCGCGCCTGCCGGTCTCGATCCGCGTGGTGCTCGAATCCGTGCTGCGCAATTGCGACGGCAAGAAGGTCACCGAAGAGCACATCAAGCAGTTGGCCAACTGGGCGCCGAACGCCGAGCGCACGGATGAAATTCCTTTCGTCGTCGCCCGCGTGGTGTTGCAGGACTTCACGGGCGTGCCGCTGCTGGCCGACCTGGCCGCGATGCGCAACGTCGCCAACAAGATGGGCATCAACGCCAAGAAGATCGAGCCGCTGGTGCCGGTCGACCTGGTCGTCGACCACTCGGTGACGATCGACCACTACCGCGAAAAGGGCGCGCTGGACCTGAACATGAAGCTGGAATTCTCGCGCAATAACGAGCGCTACCAG
>JAZJYP010000018.1:0-3335 GCA_040390345.1 Pseudomonadota bacterium
CAAGTTGCCGGGTTTGACCCCGCCACATACAGACATACTTCAATTTCTGCAAGTTTATTGTCGTTGTGGTCATGCAACAGCCTGAACTAATTTTTGGTGCGGTGCGTCATAATCCGGTAATTGGAGTAGTATTCAAAACGTGCAGTCCCAACCAATTTGCAGGCAAGTGATGAGCGACACGCTATTCGACAACGAGATCATGGAATTCCAGAAGGAACTCGACGCACGCGGTTTGAATTGTCCCCTCCCTATCCTCAAGGCCAAGAAGGCCCTGGCGGAGATGGCCACGGGCGAAGTGCTGCGTATCGTCGCCACCGACTCCGGTTCCGTGCGCGACTTCCAGGCCTTTGCCAAGCAGACCGGCAACGCGCTGTTGTCGCATACCCAAAACGGCCGCGAATTCGTCTTTTTGATGCGCCGCAAATAAATCGAGACCGCGGGGCAGGGCAGCAGCCGCTCCGCTGGCATTCCACCACACCATAAGGACCTGGAAGTTTTAGACATTTTCCTCTACTAAAAAACGCACGATCGTGCTTAAATTTCGTCCGGAAGCTGTTTTTCTCATATAATCTAGGCCACTTGAATCCGACATCCCTTCTTTAAATTTCCCAAAGGCAGAGCTATGAAAGTCCTGGTACCCGTCAAACGCGTGGTCGACTACAACGTCAAGGTGCGCGTCAAGTCCGACGGCAGCGGCGTCGATATCGCCAACGTCAAAATGTCGATGAATCCCTTCGACGAAATCGCGCTCGAGGAAGCGATGCGCCTGAAGGAAGCGGGCAAGGTCACCGAAGTGGTGGCCGTCTCCGTGGGCGTGACCCAGTGCCAGGAAACGCTGCGCACCGGCATGGCCATCGGCGCCGACCGCGGCATCCTCGTTGAAACCACCGTCGAGACGGAACCGCTGGCCGTGGCCAAGGTCTTGAAAGCGCTGGCCGACAAGGAACAGCCACAGCTGATCATCCTGGGCAAGCAAGCCATCGACGACGATTCCAACCAGACCGGCCAGATGCTGGCGGCCCTCCTGGGCTGGCCACAGGCGACGTTCGCCTCGAAAGTCGTGCTCGAAGACGGCAAGGTATCGGTGACGCGCGAAGTCGACGGCGGCCTGGAAACGCTGTCGCTCACGCTGCCGGCCATCATCACGACCGACCTGCGCCTGAACGAGCCGCGCTATGTGACGCTGCCCAACATCATGAAGGCCAAGAAGAAGCCGCTCGACGTCGTCAAGCCGGAAGACCTGGGCGTTGACGTGAGCCCGCGCCTGAAGACCTTGAAAGTCTCCGAGCCTGCCAAGCGCTCCGCCGGCATCAAGGTGCCGGACGTGGCCACGCTCGTTGCCAAGCTCAAGACCGAAGCCAAAGTCATCTAATTCCAGGAAAAATCATGACCGCATTAGTTATCGCTGAACACGACAACGCCGTCCTCAAGGGCAGCACCCACCACACCATCACCGCGGCCGCCCAGTGCGGCGGCGACGTGCACGTGCTCGTCGCAGGCAGCAATGCCGGCGCCGTCGCCGCCGCCGCCGCGCAAATTGCCGGTGTGTCGAAAGTGATCCACGCCGACGCCTTTCATTTCGCCGACGGCCTGGCCGAGAACATCGCCGAGCAGGTGCTGGCCATCGCCGGCGCCTATTCGCACATCCTCGCGCCGGCGACCGCCTACGGCAAGAACATCCTGCCGCGCGTGGCCGCCAAGCTGGACGTGGCCCAGATCTCCGAAATCACCAAGGTCGATGCGCCTGACACCTTCGAGCGCCCGATCTACGCCGGCAACGCCATTGCCATCGTGCAGTCGTCGGACAAGGTCAAGGTCATTACCGTGCGCACCACCGGTTTCGATTCGGCCGCTTCCACCGGCGGCGCCGCTGCCGTTGAAACGGTGGCCGCCGTGGCCGACTCGGGCAAGTCCGCGTTCGTCTCGCGCGAGCTGGCCAAGTCCGATCGTCCGGAACTGACCGCCGCCAAGATCATCGTCTCCGGTGGCCGCGGCATGGGTTCGGGCGAAGCGTTCAAGATCCTCGAGCCGTTGGCCGACAAGCTGGGCGCGGCCATGGGTGCCTCGCGCGCCGCCGTCGACGCGGGCTATGTGCCCAACGACTGGCAGGTTGGCCAGACCGGCAAGATCGTCGCGCCAACGCTGTACATCGCCGTCGGCATCTCCGGCGCGATCCAGCACCTGGCCGGCATGAAGGATTCGAAGACCATCGTCGCCATCAACAAGGATCCGGAAGCGCCGATCTTCTCGGTGGCCGATTACGGCATCGTCGGCGACCTGTTCGAGATCGTCCCCGAGCTCGTCAAAGCGCTCGGCTAATAAGAAAAACAAATCATCGGGGTGGGCTAGGCTCACCCCTTTTTACATCTGCGGAGAAGAACATGACGTACCAGGCCCCACTCAAGGACATGCTGTTTGTGATGAACGAACTGGCTGGCCTGTCCACCATCGCCGCGCTGCCCGGCTGCGAAGATGCGACGCCCGACACCGTTGAAGCGGTCCTCGAAGAAAACGCCAAATTCTGCGGCAATGAAGTGGCACCCCTGAACGGCCCGTCCGACAAGGAGCCGAGCTTCTGGCACGACGGCAAAGTGACGACCTCGAAAGGCTTCAAGGATGCCTTCAAGGGCTTTGGCGAAGCGGGCTGGCAGGGCATCCTGCACCCGCAGGAATTCGGCGGCCAAGGCCTGCCCAAGCTGATCGCCACGCCGTGCACCGAGATGCTCAACGCCTCGAGCCTGTCCTTCGCACTGGTCGCGCTGCTCACCGACGGCGCCATCGAAGCGCTGCTCACCGCCGGCTCCGACGAACAGAAGGCCACTTACCTCGAGCCGCTCATCACCGGCAAGTGGACCGGCACGATGAACCTCACCGAGCCGCAAGCCGGCTCCGACCTGGCCGCCGTGCGCACGCGCGCCGAACCGCAGGGCGACGGCACCTACAAGATTTTCGGCACCAAGATCTTCATCACCTACGGCGAGCATGACATGGCCGAGAACATCATCCACCTGGTGCTGGCGCGTACGCCGGACGCACCGGCTGGCGTGAAGGGCATCTCGCTGTTCATCGTGCCCAAGTTCATGGTCAACGCCGACGGCTCGCTGGGCGCGCGCAACGACGCGCACTGCGTCTCGATCGAACACAAGCTGGGCATCAAGGCCAGCCCGACCGCGGTGCTGCAGTTCGGCGACCATGGCGGCGCGATCGGCACCCTGGTAGGCGAGGAAAACCGCGGCCTCGAATACATGTTCATCATGATGAACGCGGCCCGCTTCGGCGTCGGCATGCAGGGCATCGGCCTGGCCGACCGCTCCTACCAGCAGGCCGTCGCGTTC
>JAZJYP010000019.1:0-4571 GCA_040390345.1 Pseudomonadota bacterium
ACACACCGGGCATGGCGCGCAACATGGCGCCATCGAGTGCCTCAAACCTCACACCGCCGCCACTGCTGATCGCTTCGTCGATGGGACGCGAGCGCTTCAGGACCACAGGCAGGCGCTTGATCGCGGCGGCCAGCGTTTCTGGATCGGCAAATTGGTGCGCCGACAAACACTCGCGCAGCATGCCTGACTTGACACCCTTGATTCCCAGCCGGCTTTGCAGATGGCTCGACATCGACCGTGCGCCGCGCGGGCGCGTCACTTCGTCGAGCGCGCGCTGGGCCGAAAAGTCGGGAACCAGGTCAAGCCAGATCGTGGCACTACCTTCCGCAGCAATCTTGTCGCGCAGCGGCGCCGACAGCGCATACACGAGGCTACCTTCGATGCCCGTCGCCGTGATGACGAATTGGCCTTGTCGGTAGACTTCATCGGTAGCAATGGCCACCGTGGTCAGCGGCTCGCCCGCATACCGGCTACTGAAATGCTCGGACCAGTCCACATCAAAACCGCAATTCGACGGCACCAGCGGCGCGACCTCGACACCGCGCTGGGCCAGCAAGGGCGCCCAGGCACCATCGGAACCGAGGCGCGCCCAACTGGCGCCGCCCAGCGCCAGGATGATGGCGTCGGCGGTCACCATACGCTCGCCTTCGGGCGTCGCGAACACCAATCGTTCGCCGCGCCACCCCAGCCAGCGATGGCGCATGTGGAATTGCACGCCCGTTGCGCGCAGCCGGTGCAACCAGGCGCGCAGCAGCGGCGCCGCTTTCATGTCGGTCGGGAAGACCCGCCCCGATGTGCCGACAAAGGTATCGATTCCCAGGCCATGAATCCAGTCGCGCACCGCTTGCGGATCAAAGTCATCGAGCCATTGCCCCACCTGCCGCCGGCGCTGGCCGTAGCGGCCACGGAAAGCGTCGATCGGCTCCGAATGCGTGATATTCATGCCGCCCTTGCCGGCCAGGAGGAACTTGCGCCCCACCGAGGCCATCGCGTCGTACACGTCGACGTGCACGCCGGCATTGGCCAGCACTTCAGCCGCCATCAAACCCGCTGGACCGCCACCGACGATGGCCACGCTGTGAATGTGTTTGGAATTCATGGGCCGCATTGTACATGTAAAGGAAGCTTGACATCGTCGAAAATCGCGTCTACGATGTAAAGCATACTTTACAACATGGAGTTGGAAATGCGTGAAAAACAAGCCAGGAAGCTGTACCTGATCGAAATGCTGGGCGGGCTGGGCCTATATGCCCTGCTCCTGGTGGTGGCCCTGCGTGTCGGCCCCGGCATGGCTGACGGCGCACTGCGCACGCTGGTGCTGGCCAGCCCGATGATTGGCTTCCTCGCGGCGCTGTGGGCCGTGGTGCGCCAGTTCGGGCGGATGGACGAATACCTGCGCCGCACCATGCTGGAAAACCTGGCCGTCGCCGCCGCCGTCACTGCCGGCTGGACCTTCACCTATGGCTTCCTCGAAAACGCCGGCTACCCGCGCCTGTCGATGTTTACGATCTGGCCGGCCATGGGCGCCGTCTGGGGCTTGCTGCAATGCCTGCGCAACTGGGTGGGGAAATGAACAATATCGTGCGCGAGCTGCGCGCCGAGCGGGGCTGGAGCCAGGCCCACCTGGCCGACCTGCTCGAAGTATCGCGCCAGACCGTCAATGCCATCGAGACGGGGCGCTACGACCCCAGCCTGCCGCTTGCCTTCGCGCTGGCCAAACTGTTTGAAAAACCGATCGAATCCATTTTTACTGCCTAACCTGGAGAATCCATGAAAGCACCTTTGATCTTTGCCGCCCTGCTCACCGTGAGCGCCCCAAGTTTCGGCGCTGTCGCCGAGAACCGCTTCGCCGCCACCATCGTGCCGGCCGAGAAATTCGACGTTGGCACCTTGCTCGTCGAGCGCCATGGCGACCACGGCAGCCCGATGATCTTCATTCCCGGCCTGTCGAGCGGCGCGTGGGCCTGGCAGGACGCAGTACGCCAGTTCAGGACCGAGCACATCGTCTACGTCGTCACGCTGCCCGGCTTTGATGGCCGCAAGCCCATCGCTGGCAATGCCTTCGACGCGGCGCAGAAATCGCTGCTCGAACTGATCGCTTCGCACAAGATCGCCAAGCCGGTACTGGTGGGGCATAGCCTCGGTGGCACGCTCTCGATTGCCCTCGCTGAAGGGCATTCCGACGTCATCGGCGGCGTGATCGCCCTTGAAGGCCTGCCCGTCTTTCCGGGCACCGAAGGCATGCTGGCCGAACAGCGCCCGCAAATGGCCGCCGGCATGAAGGCGCGCATGGGCGCACCGACCAGTGAAGCCTTCGCCAGCCAGCAGCAGCAATATATGCGCGGCATCGGCGTGATCGACATGGGCAAGGCCGACGACCTGGCCAAGCTGTCGGCCAACAGTGATCCGGCTGCCGTCATTGAATACATGGCCGAAGTGGTGGCGCTCGATTTGCGCAGCGCCTTGCCCAAGATTACGGTTCCGGTGCTGGTCATCTCGCCCTACTTCCAGGCCGATGGCGAACAAATGAAGATCCCCGAAGACGGCAAGGTGGCATACTACAAGTCGCTGATGGCAGGCACGCCCAAACTGGAGGTGGTGTCGGTATCACCAGCACGCCACTTCGCGATGTTCGACCAGCCGCAAAAAGTGGCCGATGCGATCCGCGCCTTCATGAACAAGCGTTAAGGAGAGAAGATGAAATCGAAAGAATATTGGGTCAAGCAGTTCCTGTTCGCCTGCGGCTCGCTGTGCATGATCCTGGTGGGCGCCGACCTGTTCCAGGGCGGCACGCTGGAAACGGCGCTGGTCCCCGCCTTCAGCTGGTCACTGGTGGCCGCCGGCATGTTCACCGCTGCGCGCTACTACCAGGGCCGCAAGCCTTAACCGCCTGTCACTGGCGGGAAGAACGCCACTTCCGCGCCGTCGTCGAGTTGAACGAGCGCGTCGCACATGGCCTGGTTGTAGGCCATGCGCAGCGCGCGCTGTTCCGACAAGGCCTGTTCCCATACGCCGCCGCGCGCAACCAAGTGCTGGCGCAAGGCGCCCACGGTGTCGACACTTGCGGGCAAGTCCATGACCTCCATCGACGTGCCCAGCGCCTCGCGCACGCTGGCGAAAAACCGCAGCGTGACCTTCATTGCAGCAGCTCGCTAAATGGCATGAAGCGCACCATCTCGCCTTCGACAATCGGGTGGCCCGGCGGGTTGTCGATCAGGCCGTCGCCCCAAACGGTGGAGGTGAGCACGCCCGAACCCTGGTTGTGGAACAGGTCCAGCCCGCCGCTGGCATTGACCTTGGCGCGCAGGAATTCGTTACGGCGGTCGGCCTTGGGCCAGTTGAAATCGGCGCGCATGGCGTAGGCGCGCGGTGGCGGCACCTCGGCCACACCTTGCAGGCGCAGGATAAAAGGCCGGACAAACAGCAGGAAGGTGATGAAGCTCGACACCGGATTGCCAGGCAGGCCGAGGAAGAAAGCGTCCTTCACTTCGCCAAAGGCGAGCGGCTTGCCCGGTTTGACAGCGATCTGCCACATGTTCAGGCGCCCTTCCGCCTCCACGGCCGGTTTGATGTGGTCTTCTTCGCCGACCGAGACACCGCCGGACGTGATGATCAAGTCATGCGCCTGCGCCGCGGCGCGCAAGGTGGCGCGTGTGGCTTCGAGCGTGTCGGGCACGATGCCAAAGTCGGTCAACTCGCAGCCCAGGTTCTCGACCAGCGCGCGCAAGGTGAAGCGGTTGGAATTGTAGATCGCGCCCGGTGCCAGCGGCTGGCCGGGCATCGTCAGCTCGTCGCCGGTGAAGAACACGGCCACGCGCAGCTTGCGCTTGACCGGCAGCTGGGCCAGGCCCACCGAGGCGGCCAGGCCAAGTTCCTGGCTGCGCAAGCGCGTGCCTGCGGCAAGGATGACGGAACCGGCGGTGATGTCTTCGCCTGTACGGCGGATCCATTCGCCGACCCTCGGTTTGTGCTTGATGGTGACCATGCCCGCGCCGAGCGCTTCGCACTGCTCCTGCATGACGACGGCATCGGCCCCCTCCGGAATCATGGCGCCGGTGAAGATGCGCGCCGCGGTGCCAGGGGCGAGGAACTGGCCGACCGTGCCTGCGGGAATGCGCTGCGCCACCGTCAGCGTGGCTTCGCCGCTGGTGCAATCGGCGGCGCGCACGGCATAGCCATCCATCTGGGTGTTGTCGGCCGACGGCACATTGATCGTTGACGCCTGCGCGGCCGCCAGCACGCGTCCATTGGCTGCCAGCGTGTCGATGCTCTCGACGCCAGCCACCGGCCGCACCGCCGCCATCATGGTGGCGAGCGCTTCACTGACGGATAACATGGGCTTTTGCATCGTTTACAGGCCGGTGTGTTCGGCGATATAGGCTTTCATGCGCTCGACGTCGGCAGGCATGACAACGAAGCGCTGCGGCAGCGACTCGATGTCTTCAAAACCGGCCGGACGTTCGGCGTCGGTGCCCAACGCTTCGAGGATGGTTTCGTTGAACTTGGCCGCCAGCGCCGTCTCCAGCACGATCATCGGTACGCCCTCTTCCATGTGCTCGCGCGCGACCTTG
>JAZJYP010000020.1:0-10102 GCA_040390345.1 Pseudomonadota bacterium
GGGTGGGCGAGCGGAGCGATACCCACCATTTTCATTCGACACCAAGCCATTCCGGAACATACACCCCGCGTTTCACATCACGGTGAAAAGTCGAATAAGGCCAGTCTTGCACGCGCTTCACCAATCCATGTTTCACCGGATTTAAGTGCACGTAATCGATGTGACGCGCATAATCTTCGTCGTTCCGGATCAGATGCTCCCAATACCGACGTTGCCAGAGTCCACGCTCATGTTTTTTGCGCCGTGAGGCGCTTAGACCCTCTCCTTGCATCACTCGCTTCGAAAACAGCATCTTGATCCTCTGCCAGCGCCCTGAATAGTCCGCATCGCCCTCCGGCAGTGTCCAGACGCAGTGCAAATGATCCGGCAGCACCACCCAGGCATCGATGTGAAAGGGCCGCTTCGCCTTCACGTCACGAACCGCATCGCGCAAGCTGTCAATGCGCCGAACCAGCAATTCGCTCGCCCGATCCTCTAACTTCACGGTAAAGAAATACGTCGCGCCTGCAACGCGCACGCGCCGATATTCAGGCACGCTTTGACGCCAGGCGCAAATGCGGCCGCTTCCCCGCCGGGAGGATCGGCGGACACGGCACCTCGTCGAGCTTGAAGCTGGCCACCGCCTGCGACAGGCTCACGGCCTGCTGCTGCAAGCTGGCCGCCGCGGCGGCCGCTTCTTCGACCAGCGCGGTGTTTTGCTGTGTCATCTGGTCCAACTGCACAATGGCGTCGTTCACTTCCGTGATGCCGCTCGCTTGCGCGGCGCTGGCATGGGTGATCTGGCTGATGATCTCCCCCACCTGCTGCACCGACGTCACAATGTCGGCCATGCTCGATCCAGCCTCCTGGGCCGACTGGCTGCCGCCTTCCACTTCGGCCACCGACTGCAGCACCAGCTCCTTGATCTCGCGCGCGGCCGTGGCCGAGCGCTGCGCCAAGGTCCGCACCTCCGTCGCCACCACGGCAAAGCCGCGTCCATGTTCGCCGGCGCGCGCCGCTTCCACGGCCGCATTCAGGGCCAGGATATTGGTCTGGTTGGCGATCCCGTCGATCACGCCCAGGATCTCGACGACGCGATGCGAGCTGCCCCTGATCGAGGACATCGTCAACATCAGGCGTTCGACCACGCTGCCGCCCTTTTGCGCATAATCGGAGGCACTGGCCGCGAGCCGGTTGGCAACCTGGGCGCTGGTGGCGGTCCTGGCGACGGTCTCGGTCAATTCTTCCATCGATGAGGCGGTCTGCTCAAGGGAGCTGGCCTGCGCTTCGGTGCGCTCGGACAGGTCGGCATTGCCCTGGGCGATCTCGCGCGAGGCGGTGTCGATCGAACGGGCCGAGGCGAGGATGGACTTGAGCGTCACATTGAGGTTGCGGATACTGGTGTCGAGCGCGCGCGAGGTCGCGGAAATCTCGTCGCTGCCGTACGTGCGCTCGCGCACCGTCAGGTTGCCGCTGGCAAGGTCACTGGCGGCGGCGCCAATCTCCTCGACTTCCTTGAGCAGGGCGCGCCGCACCGCCATCGTGATCAGCAGCGACAGGATGATCGAGACTGCCACCAGCAGCGGCATCAGCGTCGAGATAATGGCGAAGTCGCCGGCGGCGCCGGCCACGGCCTGCTCGCTCAACTCCTGTTCCAGCTTCGCCAGGTCGCCCAGGCGCTGGGCCACGTCATCGAAGGCCCGTTCGGCCTTGGACATGGCGTTGGCGCCCATCGACTGGTCCACCTGGGCCAGTTCGATCACGTCAACGATGGCTTTCAGGTACAGGGTGTGCGCTGCCTCGGCCTGTTCGACGAAGCGGCGCTCGGCGCTGCCCGCATCGGTGACCTTGACCAGGTTGCCCAACTGGCGATCGATGATGACGTGGCGCTGGTCGATGTCGCGCACGAGGGCGTCGATGCGCGCCTGCGAGAAGCTGGCATTGATCCAGGTGAGCAGCTGGTAGATTTCGGTGTGGACGCGGTTGGCGCCGGCGACCAGGTCGGAAGCTGCACGGATATGGGCGGCACGCTGCTCGACGATGACGCCGAGCGAGCGGTTCTGGCGCACCATGGCGTAATAGGCACCGCTCGAGAGCACCAGCAGCAAGAGCAGCACGACCCCAGGTGCGAGCAGCAGCTTGGGGCCGATTTTCAGTTTGCCGAGCATGGCTCAGTGTTTGTAGATGCCGGCTTCGAGGGCGACGTCGCCCGCCCGTAGCACGAAGGTGCGCTTCGCTTCCACCTTGCCCGTGCTGGGGTTCTTGAATTTGTAGTCGACCCAGCCGCGCCCCTTGCCCTGGGCCAGGGCCTGCATCTGTTTGCGGAACAGCTTGCCGTCGGCGTCGGGCACCTCGAGCAGGTTCTTGCCGATCAGGGCCGTCGTGGGATGGGCAATGGTGATGCCGTTGAGGTCGCGCATGGCCAGGTAGAGGGCGCCGAGATTGAACTCCGGATCCTTGGCCTTGATGCGCCTGATCATCTCGTCCTTGCCCTTGTGCTTGATGAAGCGGGCGCCTTTTTCGGCCAGCGCGATCGCGTCCTTCTCGGTCGGTTCGGCCCGGGCCGCGGTGCCGCACAGGACCAGGACAAGGAGCCAAGCGCGCGTGGGCAGTTTCATGGTAAGTTCCTCCTCGGCGTATGCCATCGACCTATAGCACTGCCGAAACATTTCCGCAGCGCATGAGCGAATGTACGCCCACGGGCGCGCCGCCTTTTGCGCCCGCTCAAGCGCCACCCACAAAGACCGGATCCATGAAACGTCCACTCGTTGCCGCCCTGCTGTCCGCCCTCGTCTTTCCCGGCGCGGGCCACCTGTACCTGCGCCGCTATGGGCGCGCCTGCGCCTTCCTGGTGCCGGCCCTCGTGACGAGCGTCTACCTGCTCGACGACGTGTTCGCGCGCGCAACAAAGTTGGCCGACCAGGTCCTGTCGGGCAAGCTGGCCCTCGATCCGGCGGCCATCGCGGCCCAGGCCGATGCCCAGGCCGGCGCCCCTTGGGCCAATGCCGCCCTTGCCATCCTGGTGCTGGCCTGGGCCGGATCGGCCATCGACGCGTGGCTGTTGGCGCGCGGGCCGCAGAAATAGCCACACTCCCCCTGTACAAGCGGCGGCCATGGTGCCAAGATGGGGAAAGCCCATCGATTCGGAGCACCATGTCCCATCCGGTCCTCGATTGTCCGCGCCGGCACGCGATCGCCCTCGCCGCAGCATTGTGCGTGCCGGCGAGCGTGCCCGCTGCGCCCGCCGCCCAGGACCTGACCACGGTTCCCTTCGAACAGCTGCTCTCGATGGAGGTCTACAGCGCTTCCAGGTTCCTGCAAAAGTCGAGCGAAGCGCCGTCCAGCGTGACCGTCATGACGGCGGGCGACATTCGCGACTACGGCTGGCGCACCCTGGCCGACGTGGCGCGCAGCGTGCGTGGCCTGTATGTCAACAATGACCGCAATTACAGCTATCTCGGTGAGCGCGGCTTCCTGCGTCCGGGCGACTACAACACGCGCTTCCTGCTGCTGGTCGACGGCATGCGCATCAACGACGTGGTGTACGACCAGGCGCCGCTGGGCGGCGAATTCCCGCTCGACCTGGAGCTGATTGAACGGATCGAATTCGTCGCCGGCCCCGGTTCCTCGATCTATGGTTCGAGCGCCTTTTTCGGCGTCATCAACGTGATCACCAAGTCGGCCCACGACCTGTCCGGCGTGCACCTCGCGGCCGAAGCGGGCGGCGCCGGCGCGCGCCGGGCCAGCGCCAGCCTCGCCTGGCACGACGCCAGCGCCGCCAGCTACCTGCTGGCCGGCAGCCGCTATCGCAGCGACGGGCGCGACCTGTATTTCCCCGAATTCGACACGCCCGCCCAGAACCACGGTTTGGCCACGGGCCTGGACTATGAGAGCGGCGCGCGCCTGTTCGCGCGCGCCGCCCAGGGTCCGCTGCGCCTGACCCTGATGCACGCCGAGCGCAACAAGGGCGTGCCGACCGCAGCCTTCGGCCAGGCCTTCAACGATGCGCGCTCGTGGACACGCGACGTCCAGACCTATGCCGATCTGTCCTGCGACATCGCGTCCGGCGCCCACACGCAGCTGCTCGCGCGTGCCTACTTCGGCCGCTACGATTCCTACGGCAATTACATCGATGCCGATGCGGCGCGCACCTACACGCTCGATGGCAGCACGGGGCGCTGGTGGGGCGCCGAAGTCAAGGTGGTCAGCACGCGCTTGCAGGGCCACAAGCTGGTGGCCGGCGCCGAGTTCCAGCGCGATGCCCTGCTCGACCAGCAAACGCGCGAACTGTCGCCAGCGCCCGGCGCGCTGCTCGACGAGCGCCACAGCGACAGCCGCGTCGGGATCTATGTGCAGGACGAGTGGACGCTGGCGCCGAACCTGCTGCTCAACGCCGGCCTGCGCCTGGACCAGCATGCAGGCCTGCGCACGGTGGCGAGCCCGCGCGCGGCCCTGATCTGGCAGGCGCAGCCGGACACCACGCTCAAGGCCTTGTATGGCAGCGCCTACCGCGCCCCGAACAACTATGAACGGTTCTATTCCTACCTCGGTGATGGCGGCCAGCTCGCCAATCCGGCGCTCGACAAGGAGCGCATCGCCAGCGCGGAACTGGTGCTGGTCCAGCAATTGGGCCCGAGCAGCCGCGTTACGGCCAGCGCCTTCAACAACCGCGTGCACGGCCTGATCACGCAGTTGGTCGACCCCGCCAGCGGCTACCCGAAATTCGAGAATGCCGAACAGGCCCGCGCGCGCGGCCTCGAAGTCGAATTCGAGCGCAACTGGGAATCCCAGGCCACGCTGCGCGCCAGCTTCAGCGTCCAGCACGTGCAATCCTCGCCCACGCCGGGCCTGCCGATGGCCGACGAAGCGCTGCGCGTGAACGCCCCGCAGGGACTGGGCAAGCTCAATGTCGCGCTGCCCATCGCACCGGGCTGGCGCCTCGGCACCGAAGTGCAGTATGTCGGCCAGCGCCACGCCGTCAACGGCGAAGCCGCCGCCTACTGGATCGCCAACCTCAACCTGCTGGCGCGCCAGCTGGCCCCGCACACCGAGCTGTCGATCAGCGCCTACAACCTGTTCGACCGCCACTACGCCGACCCGGGTTCGGTCGAACATCTGCAGGCCACCCTGCCCCAGGATGGCCGCAGCTTGCGCATCAGGCTCCATCATGCATTCTGAACGGCGCCCACTGGCCTGGCTGCTGGCGCTGGCCTGCGCCGCCAGCTGCCATGCCGAGCCGGTTCCCGAGGCCGACATGAAGGCCGCCTTCGTGTTCAACTTTGCCGTCTTCACCGAGTGGCCGCAAGAGGTGCTGCCGGCCGGCGCCGCCATCCAGGTCTGCGCCAGCAGCAGCAATCCCCTGTTCCCGGCCCTGTCGCAACTGAACGACAAGGTCGTCAACGGCCACCACCTGGCGGTGCGCACGGCGACCGCGCCGCTGCGCTCCTGCCACGTGCTGGTGCTGGGCAGCCACGACCGCGAGCGCTGGAGCCAGCTCAAGCACGACCTGGCCGGCGCCAATGTGCTGACCGTGTCGGACGACCGCGGCATCAGCGCCGATGGCGCCATCATCGGCATGAGCATGGAAAACCTGCATGTCGGCTTTGGCGTCGACATGGCCGCAGCCAAGGCCGCCCGCCTGACCCTCAGTTCCAAACTGCTGCGCCTGGCAAGGAGCGTCAATTGAAACCACTGTCCATGCCGCCGCCACGCCTGCTGGGCAGGAAGATGGCGCTGACGAACATCCTCACCACCGTGGCCGCCCTGTGCGTGGCCAGCGTGGCCCTGATCGTATTCCAGTTCCTGACCCTGCGCACCGCGCTGGTGGACGATTTGCGCGTGCAGGCCAAAATCATCGGCAACAACAGCAGCGCGGCCCTGCTGTTCGGCGATGCGCGCGCCGGCGAAGAAACGCTGGGCGGCCTGGCGATGTCGCCCAGCGTCGTCAGCGCCAGCATCTTCGACGCCAGGCAATCGACCCTGGCCCACTACCAGCGCAGCGCCGCCGCCCCGCTGGCCGCACCGGGCGCCCCGCTGGTGGCGGCAGGCTACGCCTACACCTACGAGACGGTCGACATCGTCGAGCCGATCAGCGTCAACAACCAGCACATCGGCTATGTGCTGATCCGCGCCTCGCTCGACCAGCTCTATGCGCGCCTGCTCACCTACGCCGGCCTGACCCTGGCCGTGGCCCTGTGCTCGCTCGGCCTGGCCTATGTGCTGGTATCGTCGATGCGGCGCGCGGTGTTGCGCGCCGAAGCCCACCTGCACTTCCTGGCCCATGTCGATTCCGTCACCGCCCTGCCCAACCGCCACGAATTCAATGAACGCCTCGCCTTCGCCCTGGGCCGCGCCGACCGCCATGAAACCTCGGTGGGCCTGCTGCTGCTGGACCTGGACAACTTCAAGGTGGTCAACGACACGCTCGGGCACGACAGCGGCGACCTGCTGCTCAAACTCGTCGCCAGGCGCCTGACCGACACCTTGCGCAGCACCGACATCATTTGCCGCATCGGCGGCGACGAATTCGTCGTCATCGTCGAACCATCCGACGACACCAGCGAAGTGGACATGGTCGCGGCCAAGATCCTGGGCGCCCTGGCCGCGCCGTTCGAGGTACTGGGCCACCAGCTGTACGTCAGTGCCAGCATCGGCGTATCGGTCTACCCGCGCGATGCGCGCGACGCCCGCACCCTCACGCGCAGCGCCGACACGGCCATGTACCACGCCAAGAACAAGGGCAAGAACGGCTACGAAGTGTTCAAATCCGACATGGAGCTGCGCGCCCAGAAGCGCCTGAAACTCGAGAGCAACCTGCGCCGTGCCCTGGTGCGTGGCGAACTGCAGCTGCATTACCAGCCCCAGGTCGACCTGCGCAGCGGGCGCGTGGTGGGCGTCGAAGCGCTGGCGCGCTGGCATTGCGCGGAGCTGGGCCATGTGAGCCCGGCCGAATTCATTCCCGTGGCCGAGGAAAGCGGCATCATCGTCGCGCTGGGGCGCTGGGTCTTGCAGACGGCCTGCCGCCAGGCCGCCAAGTGGCGCGATGCCGGCCTGCTGGGCACGATCGAACACGTGGCCGTCAACCTGTCGGCGCGCCAGACCAAGGACAGCGGCCTGATGGACGACATCAATGCCATCCTGCTCGAGACGGGCCTGCCAGCCAGCCTTCTGGAACTGGAAATCACCGAGGGCGTGCTGATGGAAAACGTGCACGCCAACCTGGACCTGCTGGCGCGCCTGCAGGCAGCCGGCATCCATTTGTCGATCGACGATTTCGGCACCGGCTACTCGTCGATGTCCTACCTCAAGCGCTTCCCGATCGACCAGCTCAAGATCGACCGCAGCTTTGTGCGCGACCTGCCCGGCGACGGCGAAGCGATCGCCACGGCCATCATCGCGATGGCCCACAGCCTGGGCCTGTCGGTGGTGGCCGAAGGTGTCGAGAACGAAGCCCAGCTGGCCTTCCTGCGCGCCGCCGGCTGCGACCTGATGCAGGGATTCTATTTCTCCAAACCGCTGCCGGTCGACGAAATCAGCGAGTTGCTGCGCGCCCACCTGCGCAAGGAAGCTTGACGCGGCGCCCCGTTTTCCGCTATGGTTCGCCTGTTTTCATTTCTTGGAGCCCTCGTGGGATCTTGTTCAGGTAGTTGTAGCCAGCCCCCGGCTGGTAACGCGATCGCAAGCTAACGCAGCTCCGGCTGTCATCTTGCGCATCGCAGATGATGGCGTCTATTGCGCCGGGCCCGGCCCGCGCACCATTGCCCATCCAAATTCAGGCCGTCACCGCGCGCAGCACGCCGGTGCGCGGCGTCGCCAGCACATGATTTGTTTGGATCACCTATGTCGAAAATCGAAGTGGGCGCCAGCGCGCCCGTCCCCACCACCCCGTCCAAAGGCTGGCTCAAGAAACTCGGCCCCGGCCTGATCACCGGCGCCGCCGACGACGACCCGAGCGGCATCGCCACCTATTCCCAGGCCGGCGCCCAGTTTGGCGTGAACATGCTGTGGACGGTGCTGCTGACCTATCCGCTGATGGTCGGTATCCAGGTCGTCAGTGCCCAGATCGGCCGCGTCAGCGGCAAGGGCTTGGCCGGCAACCTGCGCGAGCATTTCCCCAGCTCGCTGGTGTTCGCCATTGTGTCCCTGCTGCTGGCCGCGAATACGATCAATATCGCTGCCGACGTCTCGGCCATGGGCGAAGCGACCGCGCTCGTTGCCGGCGGCTCCGCGCGCTGGTACGCGGCCCTGTTCGGCGTCGTTTCGCTGCTGCTGCAGGTGTTCATCCCCTACACCCGCTATGTGCGCATCCTCAAGTGGCTCACACTCGCCCTGCTCGCCTATGTGGCCACGGTGTTCACGGTGCACGTGCCCTGGACCGAGGCGATTGGTGCGACGCTCTGGCCCCACCTGGAATGGTCGGCCGCTTTCATCACCACCATGGTGGCGGTATTTGGCACGACCATCAGCCCCTACCTGTTCTTCTGGCAAGCCTCGCAAGAGGTCGAGGAGCAGCAGGCCTGCGCGATTTCGCAGCCGCTGCGCGACGCGCCGGACCAGGCGCGTGCCAACTTCCACCGCATCAAGGTCGATACGCTCATCGGCATGGGCTTTTCCAACCTGGTGGCCTTCTTCATCATGCTGACGACGGCGGTGACCCTGCACCAGCATGGCGTGGTCAATATCGACACCTCGGCCCAGGCCGCGGCGGCGCTGCGCCCGCTGGCCGGCGACTTCGCCTTCGCCCTGTTCAGCGCCGGCATCATCGGCACGGGCATGCTGGCCGTGCCGGTGCTGGCCGGCTCGGCCGCCTATGCCATCGCCGGCGCCTTCAGGTGGAAAAAGGGGCTGGAAAATTCGCCGGGACAGGCCAAGAAGTTCTACGCCATCATCGCCGTGTCGACGCTGGTGGGCATTGGCCTGGGCTTCACGCCGATCGACCCGATCAAGGCCCTGTACTGGAGTGCGGTGATCAACGGCGTGATCTCGGTGCCGATCATGGCGGTGATGATGCTGATGGCCGCGAACAAGGCCATCATGGGACGCTTCGTCATCCGCACCCGCCTCACCCTGCTGGGATGGGGCGCGACGTTGGTCATGGCCGCCGCCGTGGGCGCGATGTTCTGGGAGATGTGGACCTGATCAGTCCAGCTTGGCCGCGTGCTCGCGCGTGGCGTGGAAGGTCAGCTTGGGCCAGCGCTCCTGCGTCAGGCGCAGGTTCACGCCCGACGTGGCCAGGTAGGCCATGTTCCCGGCCGCATCGTAGGCGACGTTGTGGCCCAGCGCCGCTTCGAAGTCGGCCAGCGACTTCTTGTCGTCCGATGAGACCCAGCGCGCGCTGCTGATGCTGGTACCTTCGAAGACGGCATCGACGCCGTATTCATTGAGCAGGCGGCTGGCCACCACTTCAAACTGCAGCACACCGACCGCGCCGAGCACCAGTTCGCCACCCATGACCGGCTTGAAGACCTGGACCGCGCCCTCTTCGCCGAGCTGCTGCAAGCCCTTGTGCAGCTGCTTGATCTTGAGTGGATTGCGGATGCGCACCTGGCGGAAGAAGTCCGGCGCGAAGAACGGGATGCCGGTGAAGGTCAACATTTCGCCTTCCGAGAAGCTGTCGCCGATCTGCATATTGCCGTGGTTGGGCAAGCCGATGATGTCGCCCGCGTAGGCCTCTTCGACCTGTTCGCGCGAGGACGCCATGAAGGTGACGACGGACGACACCTTGATCTCGCGGCCCAGGCGCAAATGCTTGACCTTCATGCCGCGCTCGAACCGTCCTGAGCACACGCGCAGGAAAGCAATGCGGTCACGGTGGGCCGGATCCATATTGGCCTGGATCTTGAAGACGAAGCCGGTGAATGGCTGCTCGGTCGGCTCGACCGCACGCACGGTAGCGTCGCGCTCGCGCGGGGCCGGCGCCCAGTCGACCAGGGCCGAGAGGATTTCGCGCACGCCGAAGTTGTTGATGGCCGAGCCAAAAAATACCGGCGTCTGGATGCCGGCCAGGAAGCGCTCCAGGTCGAACGGATGCGAGGCGCCGTGCACCAGTTCGACTTCCATGCGCAACTGGTCCATCTCGAGCGGGAACATCTCCTGCAGGCGCGGGTTGTCGATGCCCTTGATG
>JAZJYP010000021.1:0-6112 GCA_040390345.1 Pseudomonadota bacterium
CTGGCAAGTCAGCTTGGCTCGTTCAAATTCTGTCTGCCGCGCAGACTCCTAGGCCAGCCGCCCCGCCGGGAAGGCTTGCGGGGCAGCCACCGCAGCGCGCCAGCGTGCATAGGAAAGCACGCCGCCCAGCAGCAGATTGAAGGCAATCACCCAGGCCCAGGGCAGGTCGAAGGCGATGCGCAAGCTGATGTACAGGCCGCACAGGGCGGGCATGGCCAGCAACAGCATGAACGGGCGGCCGATATTGAGCGGATTGCCCATCGCCGCCACATCGCGCAGCACCGCCGGCACCAGCACCATCGACGTGGTGGCCAGCGCCATCATCGCCAGCAGGGGCTCCAGCGCAATGCGCGCCGCCAGGCCCACGCACAGCGACATGCCCAGTGCGGCGCATACCGCCAGCGCCGCGTGCAGCAGCATGCGCGAAGCGAGCAGGCGATTGAGCGCCGTCCCGCGCGCCATGCCTGGCACGAGCATCAGCACGCCCTGTTCGGTGACGGTGGCGGCGAGGCGCTTGCCGAAGGCCTGCTCCACCAGCAGCGCCATGAAGCTGGCGCTAATGATGACGCCACCGGCGATCATGCCTGACCACAGGCCGCTCGCGCCGACCGGCACCCAGGGCGACTTCAGCACCGCCAGCACGGCACCCAGGCCGGCCATGATCAGGGCGCCGTTGCTGAGCCAGGTGCTCCAATGGACGGCAGGACCGAGCGCGTGCAGTAACAGCGCCGCGCGTGCCTTGCGATCCTGGCAGTCGCGCCGCAGCACGGCGCCATACACGCGCAGGCTGATGCCCCCTGGCCCCGGCAATTGCGACACGGCCTTCGCCTCACCGGCTACGATGGCGCGCGCCACTTCGTTCCTGGCCTGGCGCTTCCAATGGCGTTCACCGCCACGCGGGAACAGGCGCCGCGCCGCATACACGGCCACGGCAAGGGCGAGCAGCAGCGCCGGCAGCGACAGCGCTGCCTCATCGAAGGTGTGCATCAAGTGCGGCGCGTTGGTGATGCCGAAGTCCGCCAGCAGGAACAGCAGCAATCCTTCGTGCAAGGCGTTGCCCATCATGCCCAGGCCAGACATTCCCAGCACAAAAACGGCCAGGAAGAAGGCAAAGTGCCCGAAAGCGAGGGCCAGCACGCCTGCCAGCGCGCCCGACATCGCCAGGCACAACACGGGCACCAGCCACAGGGACAAGCGCCGCGCACGCGGCACCAGCACGGCGTTGACCGGCGTGTTCTGCAGCGCCAGCGAACCGATGAAACCAATCCAGCAGCCAAAGGCCAGGATGGTCAGCGGAACGGCGGCGGCAATTGTGGCCGTGCCGACGTCGCCGGACCTCCACATGGCCACCAGCGGGGCCAGCACGGCCAGCGGGCCCAAAGCGCGCAGGAACCAGCGCACCACCGGGGCGCGTTCGAATTGCCAGGGCTGGCGCAGCAAGATGGCCAGGGCGGTGCGGTCGGCGGCGCAGATCAGGGTTGGCATGATGGCTTACTCCGTGACGGCGATGAACAGGTCTTCCAGGCTCACCGGCTCGACGCGCAAGGCCGGTTCGCGCGCGGCCAGGGCGTCAAGCTGGGCGCTGTCGCCCTGGGTGATGACGCTCACTTCCTGGCCACTGCGCCGGCGCGCCAGCTCGCCATCGAGGGCGCAGGCGTCGAGCAGCGCACCGGGCCCGCTGACGCGCCGCGCGCGCTCGAGCAATTCGTCCATCGCCCCGGCCAGCGCAATCTTGCCGCCCTTGAGGAAGGCCAGGTCGAAGGCCACCCGCTCCAGGTCCGACAGGATATGGGTCGAGAACACCACCGTGGTGTCGCGCTCGATCACCGTCTCGACCAGTTCGCGCAGGAAGTCGCGCCGGCCGATCGGGTCCAGCGCCGACACAGGTTCATCGAGGATCAAGAGCTGCGGGTCGTGTGCCAGCGCGCGGATGATCGACAGGCGCTGCTTCTCGCCGCCGGACAGGCGTGATATCTGCTTGTCGCAAGCCTGCGCATCGAAGCCCCAGCGCGCCAGCAGCGCCTCGACCTTGGCCGTGTTCCAGCGCGGGTACAGGGCCTTGAAGTAGTCCAGCAGCTGCGTCGGCGTGAGCCACTCGAACATGTCCGACTTTTGCGGCGCGTAGCCGATCCGGGCGCGCACGGCGTCGCTCAGGTCGCCCACGCCCTGCTCCCACAAGGCCACGCTGCCGCCATCGGTTTCGCGCAGGCCCAGCATGCATTCGATCAGGGTCGACTTGCCCGCGCCATTGCGCCCCAGCAGGCCAATCACCTGGCCCGGGCGGATCGACCAGTCCAGCTGCTGCAGCACCTGCTGCGCGCCGAAGGATTTGGAAATGGCGTTGACCTGCACGATGGGCGTACTCATGGTTTTTCCTTCAAAATTTGTTTGAACAGGGCCAGGACGGTGGCCGGATCGAGTTCGAGCTGGCGCGCTTCGAGCGCCGCCCGTTCCAGGGTAGGACGCAGCAGTTCGCTGCGGTCGGCGCGCGCAAGCGCGTCGGCGACGATCATGCCCATGCCGCGCCGGCGCGCCAGCACCCCCTCCATTTCGAGGATGCTGTAGGCCTTCGAGACCGTCATGGGATTGACTGCCAGTGTGGACGCGATGTCGCGCACGGAGGGCATGGTGTCGCCTGGACGCGCTGGCACGGCCACGGGCGAAGGCCGGCGGCAAGCGGGCCGCCGGCGACGAGACGGCGCGCCTGCTCGACCAGTTGCCGGTAAATCGGCTCGGTCGAGCCGGTCGCGATGGAAAACAGGTGGGCGGGATGGTTTGTCATGTCAACCTACTGTATTAAGTGATTAATACAGTAGTCTCACAAATGAAACCTGTCAACAACTATTTTGGTGGGTAGCGGCCGGCCCGGGCCCCGGAAAGCGGCGTAGGGTGGGTGAGGCGCAGCCGCTACCCACCACGACCCGCCCCGGACTACAAATGCGGCAAGACCTGCGGCAGCAGTTCGTCGAAGGTGCGTCCGCGCCCGTTCTCGCCGATCGCATGCATCTTCCACTCGCCGCCATGGCGATACAGCTTGGCCATGATCTGCGCCGTGTGCGATCCCTGCACCGACAGGTTGTAGCGCGCCACTTCCTTCTGGTCGGCCGCGTTGACCAGGCGGCAGTAGGCGTTCTCCACCTGGGAGAAGTCCTGGCCGGTGAAGCTGTTCACCGTGAACACCAGCGACTTCACGCTGGCCGGCACGCGCGACAGGTCAACGATGATCTGCTCGTCGTCGCCGTCACCGGCACCGGTGCGGTTGTCGCCCGTGTGGGTAACGCTGCCATCGCGGCTTTTCAGCTGGCGGAACCACACCACATCGAGCGGGCGCTTGGTATCGTCGAACAGCACGCACGAGGCATCGAGGTCGATCTCCTGCGCACTGCCGCCAAAACCGAAGAAACCCTTCTTCTTCACCGCGTCCCAACCGAGGCCCATGGTCACGCGCGCGAGCGATTTCTCGAGCGAGATCTTCTGGCCTTTTTCCAAATTGACTGACATAGCTTGCTCCTTGAATTAATTGCGTCCCTGCTGCGTCCATTGCTGGAAGGCCTTGCGGTTGCGCGAGCAGACGTACACCTTGCCGCTGCCGGAAAAACGCAGCACCATGCCTTCGCCACTGGTCTGGCTGTTGACCAGGTTGCCCAGGAAGCCGCCGCTTTGCCCCGTCGTGATCGACATCTCGTAGCGCAGGCTGCTGTCCCAGCACACCACGTGCGAGTTGTCGATAATGACGTCGCGGCCCGGCTCCACATCGAGCACCGACATCGAGCCGAAGCCCGACACCACGACCTGGCCGCTGCCGGTGGTCTCGGTGACGAAGAAGCCGCCGTTCTGGGCGAACAGTGCATTGCCCAGGCTTTGCGTACGCACTTTCAGCTCGACGCCGGCGGTGGCGGCAACGAAGGCGCCGTCGCTGATCATGTACTGGCGCGCCCCGGTGTCGACCACCTGCATCGCCCCCGGCAGCACCGGCGAGAGCAGGCAGTCGCCATCGCCGCGCGCCGCTTCAATGTGCTGCTGGAAGAAGGACTCGCCGTTGGCAAAGGTGCGCATCAGGGCAGAGCCCAAACCGCCGCGCATCTTGCCCTTCAGCTCCAGCGCCGACTCCATCATCACCATCGCATCGGACTCGCAGTAGATCGTCTCGCCGCGCTTCATCGACACGTGCAGGAAGGGATCAACGTCGCCGGTGACAGTAAAAACTGGCATGGTGCTTCTCCTTAAATGTTCACGCCGTAGTTGCGTGCCAATGGCCCCAGGCCGCCCTTGAAGCCCTGGCCGATGGCGCGGAACTTCCAGTCGCCTCCGGCCCGGTAGACTTCACCGAACACCATCGCCGCTTCCGTCGAGCCGTCTTCCGACAGGTCGTAGCGGGCGATCTCGGTATTGCCGGCCGTGTTCACGCAGCGCACAAAAGCCTTCGACACCTGGCCGAAATTCTGGCGCCGCTGCTCGGCCTCGTGGATCGTCACGCACACGGCGATACGGTCGACGTCGGCCGGCACCTTCGACAAGTCGATGGTGACGCTTTCGTCGTCGCCCTCGCCGGCGCCGGTGCGGTTGTCGCCCGAATGCACGACCGAGCCTTCCACGGATTTCAGGTTGTTATAGAAAACGAAGTCGGCGTCGGAACGGACCTTGCCGCTTGCGTTCAACATGAAGACCGCGCCGTCCAGGTCGAAACCGGCGCCGTCGGTGGCGCGCACGTCCCAGCCAAGGCCAACGACCATTTTCGACAGGCCGGGAGCTTCTTTCGACAGGTTGACGTTGCCGCCTTTTTGCAGAGAAATTGCCATGATGTGTTACTCCTAAAGTGTGAACACCGTGTTTGAATACACGCAGCGAACTGGTGTCCGTCCGTTCGCCGCGGGTCCTTTACGCTGCGTGTTCCAGCAGCGCCTGTTCTTTGCGGTGGCGGATCGAGGACCACAGGGCCGCCACGATGAATGCCACGCCAATCAAGCCCGTGAAGATCTCGGGGATATGGAACTTCATGCTGGCCAACATGATCAATGCCAGGATGCCGATCGCGTAATGGGCGCCGTGTTCCAGGTAGACGAATTCGTCGAGCGTGCCCTTCTTCACCAGGAACACCGTCAGCGAACGCACGAACATCGCGCCGATGGCCAGGCCCAGCATGATGATCACGACGTCGGTGGTGATCGCAAAGGCGCCGATCACGCCGTCAAAGCTGAACGATGCATCGAGCACTTCGAGGTAGAGGAAGCCGCCGATGCCGCCACGCTTGACCATATCGCCCACATTGGAGCCGCCCTCTTCTTCCTTCTCCAGCAGGCTCGAGACCATGTCCACGCCAACGTAGATCAGGATGCCCCACAGGCCGGCCATCAAGACCACCAGCTGGCGCGCCGGCTCGACCATCATCAGGCTCGCCATCAGCGTGCCCAGCGCCACCATCACCGACACCGACGACACCTTGCCCAGGGCGCCGAGCTTGCGCTCGACATTGCCCAGCCAGTGCAGTTCCTTCTCGTCGTCGAGCAGGAAGTTCAGGAACACCAGCAGCAGGAACATGCCGCCGAAGGCCGCCACTTCCGCGTGGTGGGCACTCAAGTGCTGCGAGTAGGCGGCCGGGTCGTTCAGGGCCAGCGTCCACACGTCCATCAGGCCCAGGTCCGCCGCCTGCGCGACGATCACCAGCGGGAACAAGAGGCGCATGCCGAACACGGCGATGATGATGCCCACGCCGAGGAACAGCTTCTGCCAGCGCGCGTCCCAGGTCTTGAGGACGGAGGCGTTGACGACGGCGTTGTCGAACGACAGCGACACCTCCATCACGCCGAGGATGGCGACAATGCCGATGGCCGTCAGTGCGCCTGCGATGCCGGTATGGGCATAGCCCCACCAGCCGGCCGCCGCCAGGCACACCATGGCGACGATGAATGAAATTCGAAAATGCTTCATGACTGCTCCTTGTGTGGCACCGTCCGCGTGGGCCCATGGGCCCACCCTACGTTGCCGTGGTTTCCGTTGTCGGCGTGGGCCCATGGGCCCACCCTACGTTGCCGTGGTTTCCGTCCCGCGTGGGCCCACGGGCCCACCCTACGTTGCCGTGGTTTCCGTTGTCGGCGTGGGCCCATGGGCCCAC
>JAZJYP010000022.1:0-5566 GCA_040390345.1 Pseudomonadota bacterium
GGACTTTTAATCCGTTGGTCGCAGGTTCGAATCCCGCACGGCCTACCACGAATAACCAAGAAGCCCACGAATTTACGTTCGTGGGCTTTTTGCTGTCTGGTCCATATCTGGTCGCTTCCGAAACCGTCCGGTCGCTACCGGTCCACCTCGCCATCGAAGATTCTTCTCGATAGGCCAATCAAAATCCGTCCTGCCGGACGGAAAAAGGCCCGCTTCGCCGGGCTTAGGAATTGTGCCGAAGGGTCTCCGGTAATCCATCGTACTTTGCTCTCGCTTTTCCGCAGGTCGGGCCTACATAGCGAGCAACAGGATTGGTCTATCCAAGCTCCTTTTCGGGTCCTTCAGAGGAGAACGGGAGCTGTGCGCTTATCAGTCCGCCATGCAATAGCCTCGCCAGCGTGCCGCCCCGACCGGAAATGGACCGGACGCGACCACGACAGCGCCGCCGAAAAAGTATCCCTCTCGATGCGTCACGCCCAGCCTCACACATCGGACCTTGCACGCTTCCGCGACGGTCCGATCCACGGATTCGAACTTCCCGGATCGCCTTTGCCCTTCCCGATACATCCAAACACCCAACTATAAGGACAGCCATTGTATGAACAGACAGTTCCGCTTCAATAAAAAACTCATTGATGCGCTTCCCCCGCATCCCGACAGCGCCAAAGCGAAAGAAGGCGAGTGGTCCGACACGGAGGTGGCCGGGCTACCGCCACGCGCGCGGCCTTGACAAGGCACTGTTCCAACGGCTGCTCGGCGGGCGCTGGCTGCTTGAGAAACAGAACGTGCTGCTGACCGGCCCCACCGGTGTGGGCAAGACCTGGCTGGCCTGTGCGCTGGCCCACCAGGCATGCAGGCAGGGGCACAGCGCCTACTACGTGCGCCTGCCACGCCTGCTTGATGAATTGAGCATCGGCCGCGCCGACGGCCGCTATGGCAAGCTGCTCAAACAGTTGGCGAAGATCGACACACTCGTGATCGATGACTGGGGCCTGGCTGTGCTCGACGACGTGCACCGGCGCGATCTGTTGGAGGTCCTTGACGACCGCCACGGCGCGCGCTCGACCATCGTTACCAGCCAGCTCCCCATCGAACACTGGCACGCCGCCCTCGGCGACGCAACCCTGGCCGACGCCATCCTTGACCGGCTGGTCCACAACGCCCATCAGCTCAATTTGAAAGGAGATTCAATGCGGAAAAAGCGGGCTCGATTGACAAGCTCGGCCCATCAGGAGTAAAACCCAACTTCACCCCCGAGTCGTCACGCCCGAAGTGTCCAGTTTGGCGTGGAACAGGTGTCCAGTTTGCGCTGGAACACCTGTCCAGTTTGCCGCGTAGCGGGTGTCCAGTTTCGGTGGAATACGCAATCGCCTACAACACCCTGGCCGGTGGCGAGGCGCTGGCGAAGACCTGGGATCCGGGCAGTGTCGTTTTCCAGAACGACATGACCAGCACCTTCCCGCGGCAAGTCGATCCGGCCACCGATAGCTGCCTGGGCATGGGCGGTTTTTCGGTCGGCTACGAACGCTTGATCGTGATGGCGGCACCATGTTTCAACAGCCGGGGAACCGCGGTCGCAACGCATGAACTGACCCACGAAGTCCAGGCCAGCGTCAGCAATGGCAACAATGCGCGCAACCTGGTGCCGGTGTGGTTTGCCGAAGGCCAGCCGCAAGTGGTCGGACCGGTGATGGCGAAACTCAATGGCAACGACAACTATGCCGCCGAACGCGCCGAAATCATCGAGCGAATTGTCGCCAACCGCAGCATGGCCGACCTCACCGCCATGGAAGGTGAAACGCGCAATTCTCCGGACGAAAATATCAGGCTCAGCGAATACACGGCCGGCGCCGCCATGATGGAATACCTGATAGCCCGCTCCGGCTTCAAGAAGTCGCTGGCGGTACTGACGCTCTCAAACAGTCTTGGCAAGGGTGCGGACCTCGATACGGCGCACATGATGGTCAATTTCCGCTCCGCTTTTCAAAGCGTCTACGGCCAATCGCTCGACGATTTCTACGTCGAAGTTCTCCCCTACGTGAACTTCCTCGGCGCTCATTACGACGACGCGATCTATTACAACGTCAGTGCGCTGGCCGATGAACCAGGCACCAAGATCCTTCTTGGCAACGGCTGCTTTGCCGTCGGCTACACGGCAAATTTACAGCAGCAGGTTGGCGCCACCTGGGTCGACATCGCCAGCGCCAAGGGATGGAACGACATGACGAGCGACATTGAATGCCGCGGCCGGCAAGCGGGGTCCTCGTTCCGGCCATGGACCATTGCCGAGGTCGCCCGAGGAAGCACGTTGCGCTGGCATGTCTACACCAAGTCCGATGACTGGTATTCGAACTCGTCCATCTATTGATTTCTCACAGGGCTACGACGGTGCACCCGCTCGGCGTGTCATGCCGGGCAGCCTGGGTGTGCTCGGGTCACTGTGTCTGTCAATGCTGACAGGCGCCAGCAAAAAATCTACTTTGCGCGGCTATTCTTTGACGGCGGAATTTCCAGATGAGGAACTGCAGGTTCGGCAACGCTGGAACCGGCAGCCGATGTCATGATCTTTGGATTGGCAAAAAAGCGCGCTTCCGCCCGCACGCCTGCCCCTAGTGCCGTTGTTGTCTTCCCCACCTTCACGGAAGGGCGTCCATTCATTTCACGCAAGTGTTTACCCCTTGGCGCATAGGCGGTGGTGTTATTCATCCGCTGCCCAATCTCTTCCACAAAGCTTCCTTGCCCCGCTCGGCAGGTTAACAAGGTCACCGTGCGCGTACTCGCAGGCAGCGAGTTCTCGAGCACTTTTGCCGTCCCTTGCGGCCCCAGCTTGGCCGGTACCAAGGAACTACCATCAGGTCCGAGCCGTGAAAAATGCACCGTCGTAGCGCTACCATGCGCGTTGTAGAACACATCGCGATTGTCGCCGACACGGTCCATCACCCGGCCACCCATAGGCGTGTGCAAACGATTTCCGCCGTTGCTGCCTGGCCGCAGATGGACGGGGATCACTTCGGCGCTGAACGTGTTCGCCCATCTGGCCCGCTTACCATCGTCGGCGTCGCCGGCATTGAACAAGACGACAGCGCCGCGGGGCGGTTTCGGCGGCAGTCGTCCCCCTGGTTTGGAGGAACTCGACGCCGCCGAGGGCTGCGAAGAAGCAGTCGGCGTCGCGGCCAATGATGGCATCACATTCCCAACCGATGCACCTTGCGCGCGCGGCGGAATTGGGCCTGGTGGCGGGTTACGGTTCGGCGTTTGCCGGCCAGGCACTGCGGGCAAGAAACTCGACGAAGGCACGCCCATCCCGCTGTGAGAAACGAGCGGCGAGGGAACAGGCTGTGATCGATTGAGCGAGGCCTGCGTGCGCGGACCCGCTACGGGCGTGGCCAAGCTCGCTGCGTTGGGCACAGCAGAGGGACCGATCTGCCGCTGCGTGGCCGGCGCACGGTTCGCACCTGGCGATGCCTGCTGAGCACCCGGACGCGTCTCCTGGGCGCTGCGCACCGCTGTACCACTGACCAACATGCCGGGACCACGAGGTGGCGGGGACGAACCATGCATTCGGCGCTTCCTATTGACGCGTCCGCCCATTGGCCGGGCGTGTAGCAATCATTGATGGTAGCACGATCGCCTGGTCCAGGTGCTGCTGGAATTCCATGGGAATGTCGAATTGCACCGCTTCGCGCGTGGACTCTTTATTTGCTCTCGGCGGCAGGCGCCGGGTCTGCCGCTTCGCCCGCGTCTTTTGCGGGCGGAGCCTCGGCGGCGGCGCGGCCGATCGGCGTGTCCATCGCAAGCAGCTTGGGCGTGGTCAGGATGCCGGCCTTGAACAGGTCGACTTCAGCAATCTCGTCGCAGCCGCGCGGGCGCGGCTTGGCGCCGGCCTTGCAGAACCAGGTGCTCACGGCGCTCCCTTCGCGCGGGTAGTAGAAGAACATGATGTCTTCGGCTTTCTGGATATTCATCGCGCGATCGAGCAACGGGCCGTCAAATTTCCCCTGGCTTGCTTCAACCAGCCAGGCGCGCGTCGTTTCACTGCCGCGCTCACTGACCGAATGGTCGGACTTCTTGTGCGGGCCGTGGAAGCCCAGGCGCGTGCGTTCGAGCTTGGGCGTGTCCATCATCTGGCGCTCGATGCCGCCCATGAAAATGACGGCACACGACGAGGCGCAGTGCCCAAGCACAGCAGTGTTGATCTTGTGTTCGTTGATGCGGTGCGCAATCCAGAGCGCCGCGCGCAGGTCGCCGCCGGGGCTCTCGGCCAGCACCACCAGGCGCAGCGTGCCGTCGACCAGCTGGCGCCGGAAGCGGTCCAGGTCTTCGGGGATCACCTTGCCGGTCATGACGAGGGTGTCGCCCTCACGGGCCATGATCATCGACGAGGCGGAATGGGACAGGCCTATCAGGAGCAGGCCGGCGAGGAGGTGCGTGATTTTTTTCATCGCGCGAGTATAGCCAAAAAACGTGTTCAGTTGTTGGTGGCGACGGGCGGTGTGAGCAGGATCGGCGTGGTCAAGATGCCGGCCTTGAGGACATCGGTGCCGCGGATCGTGTCGCAGCCGCTGGGACGCGGCTCGGCGCCGGCCGGACAGAACCACGCGCTGATGCGGTCGCGGCTAGGGTAGTAGAAGAACATCATGTCTTCCGGGCTGTGGATGGTGATGGCGCGATCGAGCAGGCGGCCGTTGAACTTTCCATTGCTCGCTTCGTACAGCCAGGCGCGCATGCGCTCGCTGTCACGCTCGCTGACGTGCCGGTTGATCGCCCTGTGGGCGCCATGGAAGCCCAGGCGCGTACGCGCGAGGTTCTGGCCGTCGAGCATCTGGCGTGACTCGCCGCCCATGAAAATGATGGCGCAGGCCGACGCGCACAGGCCGTCGACGGCAGTATTGATCTTGTGGCTGCGGATTTCGCGGGCAATCCACATGGCGGCATTGAGGTCGCCGCCGGCGCTTTCGCTCAGGATCACCTGGCGCAGATTGCCTTCGTCCAGCTGGTCCTTGAAGCGCTCGCGGTCGAATGCGCTGACGATGCCCGTCATGAGCAGGGTCGCGCCTTCGCGCTCCATATTCATGGCACCTGTGCTGGCGCAAGCCAGGCAGGCAAGGGCGAATAGCCAGGGTTTCATTCGCGGACCGCCGGAAAAAGAAAGACCAATCCTCAAGTATAGTCCTTACCCAGCCTGGGTAGGAAAATCAATCTGCCCTGTCGCTCCCGCGCACCACAAAGTGGCTCTGTGCCACTGACTGTTGCTGCCCATCCACCAGCGCCAGTACATGCTTGCCCGGCGCCGGCCGCCATGGCAGGCTGGCAGAGGCCGAACCGAGCACCTCGCCATCGAGCTGCCATTGCAAACCCTGCCCTGCCTGCGCCTGGAAATACACGCGCTCCACTTCGCGCGGAATGTCCGGGTCGATGGCGATGATGCTGCCGCTGCCCGGATAGACGATCCTGGGCACCTGGCGGGCGTCGGCCAGCACGGTCACGGTGTCGGCCTCGGTGCCGTCGATGAACCATTCAGGACGGCCCGGCTCGAGCGCTGGTTCGAAGTGCACGGTGCGGCGCA
>JAZJYP010000023.1:0-18258 GCA_040390345.1 Pseudomonadota bacterium
TGGCCGTGATGGCCGGCGCCGACCGCGTCGAGGGCTGCCTGTTCGGCAACGGCGAGCGCACCGGCAATGTGGACCTGGTGACGCTGGCGCTCAACCTCTACACCCAGGGCGTACACGCGGGCCTGGACTTCTCCGACATCGACGCCGTGCGCCAGGTGGTGGAAGACTGCAACCAGCTGCCTGTGCACCCGCGCCACCCTTATGTGGGCGACCTGGTCTTTACCGCCTTCTCGGGCTCGCACCAGGACGCGATCAAGAAAGGCTTCGCCCAGCAGCAGCCCAACACCTTATGGGAGATCCCCTACCTGCCGATCGACCCGGCCGACCTGGGCCGCAGCTACGACGCCGTCATCCGCGTCAACAGCCAGTCCGGCAAGGGCGGCATGGCCTACCTGCTCGAACAGGAATTCGGCCTGGCCTTGCCGCGCCGTTTGCAGATCGAATTCTCGCGCGCCGTGCAGGCGGTGGCCGATGCCAGCGGACGCGAAATCGCCGCCACCGAGATCTACGCCATCTTCGAGCGCGAATACCTGGCCCGGACGGCGCCCTATGCCTATAGCGCCCACAAGCTGGTGGAAGACAGCAGCAGCGACGAACCGGTGCAGATCGACGTGACCCTCAGCCACCGCCAGCTCGAACAGCACTTGCAGGGCGGCGGCAACGGGCCCATCGACGCCTTCGTCAACGCCCTGGGACTGAACGTGCGCCTGATGGATTACCACGAACATGCGATCGGCTCGGGCGCCAACGCGCGCGCCGCCTGCTACGTCGAGCTGCGCCTGGACGACGGCCCTACCCTGTTCGGCGCCGCCATCGACAGCAATATCCTGACCGCCTCGTTCAAGGCTGTGCTGTCGGCGCTGAACCGCCAGTTGGCCGTGACGGGCCAGGCCGCCGCCGATATGGCAGCCTGAGGCGGCCGAGCGTATGATGGTGCGTATGGACCTGCGCACCGTTCGCAGCGCCACGCTTGCACTGGTGCTGCTCCTCTCTTGCGCCGCCGCGACGGCGGCAAGCCTGCATATTGTCTTCATTAATCCGGGGCGCGCCGACGAACCGTTCTGGCGCAGCGTGACGCGCTTCATGCAGCCGGCCGCGCAGCAGCTCGATATTGAACTCGAAGTGCTCTACGCCGACCGCGACCACGTCCAGATGGCCAACCTGGCGCGCGCCGTCACGGAGCGGCGCGAGAAGCCGGACTACCTTATCCTCGTCAACGAAAAACGTGCCGCCGGCGACATGCTGAAATTGGCGGAAAAGGCAGGCATCAAGACGATGCTCGCGTTCTCCGCCTTCGAGGGCAGCCAGGCCGCCGAATTTGGCGAGCCACGCCAGCAGTACCCGCACTGGGTGGGAGCGATCACGCCGAACTCGCGCGAAGCCGGCGAATTGTCGGCCCAGGAGCTGGTGCGCCAGGCCTTCAAGGCGGGCCGCGCGGACCACGCCGGCAAGGTGCACGTGGCCCTGGTCGCCGGCGACAAGGCCACGCCCACCAGCGTGCAGCGCACCGACGGCGCCCTGGCTGCGCTGGCGGCCAACCCCACGGTCGTGGTCGAGCAAATCGTCTACGCGGGCTGGGAGCGCGAGCGCGCCAAGCAGAATGTCCACTCCCTGTTACAACTCTATCCGGGCCTTGGGGCGATCTGGTGCGCCAGCGACCTGATGGCCTACGGCGGCATGGACGCCGCGCGCGCCCTGGGCCAGCATCCCGGCAAGGACGTGCTGTTCTCGGCCTTTAACAACTCGCACGAAGTGCTGCACAAGGTGGTCGATGGCCAGATTGCGGCGCTGGCCGGAGGCCACTTCACGATGGGCGCCTGGGCGCTGGTGATGCTGTACGACTACCACCACGGCAGCGACTTTGCACCACTGGGCCTGCAATCGAGGCCGGCTGTGTTCAGCCTGATCGACGCCGGCATGGCGCAGCGCTTCCTGGCCCGCTTTGTCACGGAAGACTTTACAACGGTCGATTTCCGCCAATATTCGCGCCACCTGCATCCACAACTGAAGCGCTACGATTTTTCGCTGGCCACGCTGCTGAACTGATCGGCCACCTTCTCGTATTCCGAGATGACCTGGGCACCGAGCAACAGCAAGGTCGCGCCAATCTCCATACTGAACATGACGACGATGGCGGTGGCCATCGAGCCGTAGACGATATTCACCTGCGACAGCGTCGTGAAATACCACACCAGCACGTGGCGCGCGATTTCCCACAGCAGCGCGGCGGAGACGCCGCCGATCAAGGCGTGCGGCACCGACAGGCGCCCCACCGGCATGACCAGGTAGATCGAGCTCAATACCAGCACTTCGCCGCCCAGGCCCAGCAAATACAACAGGAAACCCGAGAGGCCACCGAGCGACCAGGCATGGCCAAGGAATTCGATCTGCTCGGTGCCCATCACTTGCAGCGTGCCCGCCACCAAGGTTACCAGCAGCACGCCCAGGCCCAGCGCCACCACGTAGCAATAGGGCAGCACGGCTGAAATGAGGAAGTGGCGGCTGCGCGTCTCAACGCGGTGCAGGAAGATCACCTGCATTGCGCTTTGCAGCACGCCGAAGGCGAGCGAACTGAAAAACAGCATCGTCGCGCCCAGCACCCAGGTAATGACGTCGCGGTTGTCGAGGAAGTGCGCCACCTCGGCCACCACGGGACGCGACTGGCCCGGCACCAGCCACTCGAGGTAGCGCGTGAGCGTTGTCAGCAGTTCGGCCTGGTCGATGAAGTGCGACAGCACCACCACCACCAGCAGCAGGAAGGGCACGATCGACAGCAAGGCGTAATAGGCAACGGCGCCGGCCAGCAGCAAGCCCTGGTTGGCGCGAAAGCCGCGCAGCACCTGCAGCGCGAAGGCCAGCGGATGCCCCAGCACCTGGGCCGTGGCGCGGTGGTTGAAGATGGGCCGCACCTAGCCGGCCTTCCTGGCCAGGCGGATGCCGGTGCACTGCCAGCGCGACTGCGCCGGGAAGAAGTTGCGGTAGCTGGCGCGCGCGTGGCCGGGCGGCGTGGCGCGCGAGGCGCCGCGCAGCACATACTGGTTCAGCATGAATTTGCCGTTGTATTCGCCCAGTGCACCCTGCGCCGCCGCGAAGCCTGGGTAAGGCGCGTAGCTGCTGCTGGTCCACTGCCAGCTGGTGTCGTAGAGCTGCTCCAGGCCGCCCGCCTGCGCCGCCACTTCCCATTCGGCCTCGGTGGGCAGGCGCGCACCGGCCCAGTGGGCATAGGCGTCCGCTTCGTAGAGCGAGAGATGGGCGACGCTGCGCGCCGGCTCCAGCCGCTGCAAGCCGTGCAGGGTGAATTCCATCCAGTGGCCGTCGGTGCCGCGCTGCCAGTACAGCGGATGGGTCCAGCCCTCCTGCCCGATACGGTCCCAGCCCTCGGCCAGCCACAACGCTGGATCGCGGTAGCCGCCCGCCTCGATGAAGGCCAGGTACTCGCCGTTTGTCACCAGGCGCGACGCGAGGGCAAACGGCGCGAGGAATTCGCGGTGGCGCGGCAGTTCGTTGTCGAAGCAGAAGCCCGCGCCGGCATGGCCGATCTCGTGCAGGCCGCCGTCGAAGGCGACCCAGCGCAGTGGCGCCGCTGGCGCGCCTGGCAAAGCAAGATCGAGGTAAGCCGGATACATCGGGTTCTGGGCCAGCAGGTGCTGCACGTCCGTGAGCATCAACTCCTGGTGCTGCTGTTCGTGCTGCAAGCCCAGCTCGACCAGGGCCGCAATGGCAGGTTCGTTGGTGGCGAGCAGGCGCGCGATGCGCTGGTCGACATTGGCACGGTAGGCCCGCACTTCGCGCAGCGACGGGCGCGTGAGCAAACCGCGCTGGGCACGTGGATGGCGGGCGCCGATGCCGTTGTAATAGGAATTGAACAGGAAGCGGAAGGCTGGATGAAACGGCGTGAAGCCCGCTTCATGCGGCTCGAGCACAAAGGTCTCGAAAAACCAGGTGGTGTGCGCCAGGTGCCATTTGATGGGGCTCGCGTCGGGCATCGACTGGGCGCAGCAGTCTTCATCCGACAGCGGCTCGGCCAGTTGCAAGGAACGCTTGCGCACGCTGTCGTAGTGCAGGGCCCAGCTTAGTTCGGCGCCGGAACGCATGCTAGGTCCCGATGGCGCGGGCGTGGATGACGGCGAACCATGCGTTCGGGTCGACCCAGATACTGGTGGTGTAAAAGCCCGATTGCTCGAGCAGGCCCACGGCAGCGCTCTGCCGGTACTTGTAGCTGTTTTCGGTGTGGATGCGCTCAGCTGGGGCAAAGCGCCGCTCGCCGCCCTGCCAGCGCACCAGCACCTCCTTGCGCGCTTCGAGGTGCATCTCGATACGGCTTTCGGCCTCGTTGAAGAAGGCCACGTGGCGCCAGTCGCGCAGGTCGAAATCGGCGCCGATCAAGCCATTCACGTGGCGCAGCACATTGAGGTTGAAGGCGGCGGTGACGCCAAGCGCATCGTCGTAGGCGGCATCGAGCGTGGCGGAATCCTTGACCAGGTCGATGCCGATCAGCAGGCCACCATCGAGGCCGCACTGGGCACGTGCGCGGCCCAGGAAGGCGCGCGCTTGGTCCGGACTGAAATTGCCGATCGAGGAACCGGGATAGAAGAACAGGCGATTGTCCTCACGCACCGTACCGGGCAGTGCGAGCCGGCTCGAAAAATCCATGCCCACGCCCGTCATTTCAATGTGCGGGAAGCGCTGCTGCAAGCGCTCGACAGCGCTGCGCAGGAAGTCGTAGGAAATATCGACCGGCACATACTGGGCCGGGTGCAGCAAGGGAAACAGCGCGGCGGCCTTGGCGCAATTGCCGGCGCCCAGGTCGATCAGCGTGCAGCCGGCGCCGATGGCACGGGCGATCTCAGGGCCATGCTCGGCAAAGATGGCCGCTTCGGTACGGGTTGGATAGTATTCGGGCAGTTCGCAAATGGCCTCGAACAATTTGGAGCCGAGCGCGTCGTAAAAGAATTTGGGCGAGATCGCGGCGCGCGTGGCGCTCAGGCCGGCCTGCAATTCGGCGAAGACCGGCGCACTGGCATATGGACGGGGCGTTGTCGGCATAGTTTCTTTCGGTAGGCGCTTGGTGTTTTTGCTATCATAGCCGAATATTCATGAACGGGTCGCTCACCGTTTTTTCACTTTCCTACAAGGCAAACCATGTCCCTGCGCTCACTCAAAACCCTGCTCGCCGCCGCTGCGCTGACGCTGTCCGCCGCTTCCAGCCTTGCCCAGGTCACCCCTGGCGTGCTGCGCGTTTCGGCCATCCCCGACGAAAACCCGACTGAGTTGCAGCGCAAGTTCAAGCCCCTGGGCGAATACCTGGCCAAGGCCACCGGCCTGAAGGTCGAGTTCACGCCCGTCACCGATTACGCCGCCTCCGTCGAAGGCCTGATCAACAAGAAGCTCGACATGGTCTGGTTTGGCGGCTTCACCTTCGTCCAGGCCAATGTACGCAGCAAGGGTGCCGTGGTGCCGCTGGTGCAGCGCGCCGAAGACGAGAAATTCCGTTCCGTCTTCGTCACCACCTCCAAGGACATCAACAAGCTCGAAGACCTGAAAGGCAAGACCCTGTCCTTCGGTTCCGAGTCGTCGACCTCGGGCCACCTGATGCCGCGCTCCTTCCTGCTGGCCGCGAAAATCAATCCGGACACCGACCTCAAACGCATCGCCTTCTCCGGCGCCCATGACGCCACCGTCGCTGCAGTCGCCGGCGGCAAGGTTGACGCGGGCGCGCTCAATATCTCGGTGTGGGAAAAACTGGTCGCCGAGAAGAAGGTCGACCCGGCCGTCGTGCGCGTGTTCTACACCACGCCCGGCTACTACGACTACAACTGGACCGTGCGCGCCGACATGCCCGAGGCGATGAAGAAAAAGATCACCGACGCCTTCCTCGCCCTCGACCCGTCCACGCCGGAAGGCAAGGAAATCCTGGCCTTGCAGCGCGCCTCGAAATTCGTCCCCACCAAGGCTGACAACTACAAGAATATCGAAGCTGCCGCACACAACGCCGGCCTGCTCAAGTAAATGGGTTTCACGCTGTCGCAGCTGACCGTGCGCCACCTGGCGCCCGGCCAGCCGCTCGCCCTTGACGCCATCGACCTGGTGGTGGCCCAGGGCGAACAGGTGGCCATCATCGGCCCGTCCGGCGCCGGCAAGACCACCTTGCTGTCAACCCTCGCCTGCGCCCACCGCCCCGCCGCCGGGGTTTTGCAGGTGCTCGGCAGCGATCCGTGGGCGCTGCCCGCCGCCGCGCGCCATGCCCTGCGCGCGCGCCTGTTCCTGGCGCCGCAAACGCCGCCGCTGCCGCCGCGCCAGCGCGTCGTCACGACGGTGCTGGCGGCGCGCCTGCCGCACTGGAACTTGTGGCAAGCGCTCGCCTCGTTGTTCACGCCGAGCGACCCGCAGGCGGCCTACGAGGCCTTGCAGCGCTTTGGCCTGGGCGAGAAACTGTATGCGCGCGTCGACCGCCTCTCCGGTGGCGAGCGCCAGCGCTGCGGCCTGGCGCGCCTGCTGCTGTCCTCCGCCGAAGCGCTGCTGGTCGACGAACCCCTGTCGGCGCTCGACCCGACGCTGTCGCAGCTGACGCTGTCGACCTTGCAGGCCGAAGCGGCGGCGCGCGGCGCGACGCTGGTGTGCAGCCTGCACCAGGTCGACATGGCGCGTGCCAATTTCCCCCGCATCGTCGGCCTGCGCGATGGGCGCATCGTGTTCGACGCGCCGCGCGAGCAAGTCAATGACGCGATGATCGCGGCGCTGTACCAGAATGAGCAGGCCGTGCCCGGCGGGCGCGAACTGCACGCCTCGCCGGGCAGCCTGGCCGTGGGTGCCTGCTTCTGATGGATGCCCATCCCGATCCGGCCTGGCGCGCGCGCCTGACGGCCTGCGCCGTGGGCTCGCTGGTGCTGTGGCCGGCCCTCGTGTTCAGCGAATTCAAACCCTGGCAGTTGTTCGACATGCAAAGCCTGACGGCGGCGGCGCGCTTCCTGGCCGGCTTCCTCGCCCCCGCGCACGATCCCGACTTCCTCAAGATGGTCCTGCGCGAGACCTGGCAGACCGTGGCCATCGCCAGCGCCGGCCTGACCCTGGCCCTGGCCGGCGCCATTCCCGCCACGCTGCTGGTGACGGAGCGCCTGTCGGTGTCACGCCTGGGCACCGGCCGCATGCGCCTGGCGGCGCGCCTGCTGCGCCAGGGCGTGCGCTGGCTGCTGGTGCTCTTGCGCAGCGTGCCCGAACTGGTATGGGCGCTGCTGTTCGTGCGCGTCGTCGGCCTCGGGCCCACGGCCGGCGTGCTGGCCATCGCCCTCACCTATTGCGGCATGCTGGGCAAGGTGTATGCCGAGATACTTGAGTCCTCAAGTGCCCATGCGACCGACGCGCTGCTGGCCAACGGCAGCTCGCGCCTGGCCGCCTTCCTGTATGGCGCGCTGCCGGAATCGGCGGCCGAACTGGTGTCCTATTCCGTCTATCGCTGGGAATGCGCGATCCGCGGTTCGGCCGTGATGGGCTTTGTCGGCGCCGGCGGCCTGGGCCAGCGCATGGATGAATCGACCAAGATGATGGCCGGGGGCGAAGTGTCGACCATGCTGATCATGTTCGTACTGCTCGTCGCGCTGGCCGACCTGGTGTCCAAACTGTTACGCAGGCGGCTCGGATGATGCCCGCCGCCCCGCCGCGCCGCCTCTCCACGCTGCTGATCACGCTGGCCCTGCTGGCCTTGTCGGTGGCCAGTTTCGCCTCGCTGCCGCTGCAGTGGAGCGCCTTCTTCACGCAAGAGGCGGCCGGCACCACGGCCGAATTCCTGTCCGGCTTTGCGCCGCCCGAGGTGGCGCCGGCCTTCCTGGCCAGGACCGCCATGGCCACGCTCGAGACGCTGTCGATGTCGGCGCTCGGTACCTTGCTGGCCGTGTTGGGCGGCCTGGCGCTGGCCATGCCCGCTTCGGGACGCTTCGGCACGGCGCTACGCGCGGCCACGCGCCTGCTGCTCAATGTGCTGCGCTCGATTCCCGAACTGGTGTGGGCCTCGCTGTTGCTCGTCGCCGCCGGCCTGGGCCCGTTTGCCGGCACCCTGGCCCTGGCCGCGCACACCAGCGGCGTGCTGGGGCGCCTGTTCGCCGATGCGCTGGAAAACGCCGAACCCCTGCCCGAACAAACGCTGCGCATCAATGGCGCGGCGCCGCTGGCGGCCTTCCTGTATGCGACGCTGGCGCAAACGCTGCCGCAAATGCTGTCCTACACGCTGTACCGCTGGGAGAACAATATCCGCGCCGCCGCCGTGCTGGGCGTGGTAGGCGCCGGCGGCCTCGGACAAATGCTCAAGTACCACCTGTCGCTGTTCCAGATGCAAAGCGCGGCCACCGTCGTCATCGCGATGCTGCTGCTCGTTGCCATGGTCGACGCCATCAGTTTTGCGCTGCGGCGCGCCCTCACTCATTAGGAATACCATGCTGCGACTCGACGCTGTGTCCAAACACTATGGCGGACGCGCCGTCCTTGACAACGTCTCCCATCATTTCAAGGCCGGTGAATTCGTCGCCATCATGGGCGAATCGGGCGTGGGCAAATCGACGCTGCTCAACCTCATCGCCGGGCTCGATACGCCCAGCACCGGCGCCATCATCGTCGACGGCACCAACCTGGCCACCCTCGACGACACCGAGGCGACACGCCTGCGCCGCGCGCGCATGGGCTTCATCTTCCAGGCCTTCCATGTGCTGCCGCACCTGACCCTGGAACAGAACGTGGCGCTACCGCTGCTGCTCAATGGGCAGGGCACCGGGCGCGCCGGCGACATGCTCGACGCCGTGGGACTGGGCGGACGCGGCGGCGATTTTCCGCGCCAGCTCTCGGGCGGCGAAATGCAAAGGGTGGCCATTGCGCGCGCCCTGGTGCACCGGCCCAGCCTGGTACTGGCCGACGAGCCGACCGGAAATCTCGATCCGGAAACAGCTGACATCATTTTGTCATTGTTGCGTAACGAACTGAAAAACACGGGTGCTTGCGCCATCATGGTCACGCATTCTCACGCGGCGGCCGCAAAAGCCGACAAAACCCTTGTTTTGACCGGTTTGGGCCTTTCTTTGGTGGACATTGTGAGATAAATGCGAAAAATCGTGATTTAATTAAACAACAATGCTCCAAACATATTCTTATCGTAGTATTATCAATTCTAGCCCGCCCGGCATCAAATATCTCCAATTGTCACATGATGCCGGAGGCTGACAGGAAGGAATCGATGCAGGAAGAACTGGCTTCGATCAGTCACCCATCCATATTTGCAACCATTGGAGGCGCACGATGAACGTTAGACAAAAGAAGCTGGAAATGATTGAGGCGATGAACCGGGCGCGCGCGCTCGAACCATCGAGTTTCGTGCCTAACAAACTGCTGGACACCTTGATCGAAAAGATGCAGCTCAAAAACGACGCTGAACTTTGCCGCGTGCTGGAAGTTCAGCCGCCCATCATCAGCAAGATCCGCCACCGCAAGCTGGCGGTTGGAGCAACCATCCTGCTGCGCATGCACGAGAAATCGGACATGAGCATCCGGGAATTGAAGGAATTGTCGAACGCGTCGATGCACTGACCGTTCACACCTTGCTGCCTGGCGCCGGCAGCTTGACCTTCCGGCGCCCCGTACGGCCCTAAACCCCGTCCGTTACGAAGCCCGCAAGCGTCATCCGTTTTTAGGCCGCCCTGTTTTCAGCTGCGGCAAGTCCGACAGTACTTTGCGCAGGGTCGCCACGTCGATCTGGCTGACCATGGCCACGCCAATGCGCAGCAATTCACTCTTCTTGATGTCAAATCCCGCCTTCAGGCAGGCTTTCTTGACCTGTCCAAGCGCCGCGTATTCCTGTTCCGGCATGGTGAAGCTGTCGCGCACCAGTTTTTGCTTGTCCGCCGTTTCGCGCACCGGTTCGGCCACGGCCTTGGGCGCGGCACGGCGCGGCGCCGGCCTGGCGCGCACGGCCGGTGCAGCCGCTTTGGCCGGCGTGGCCGGTTTGGCCGCTGGTTTCCTGGCGGCCGGTTTGGCCACTGCGGTCTTCTTCACTGTCGCCTTGGCGGCGGCGGGCTTGCGCATTGTTGCTCCCTTTCTAAACAAGCTAAACAATATAGTCGATTCAGTGGCCACTGGGAAGATCGAGCAGCGCGCGTGCGGCGTCAAATTCGTAGCGCTGCAAATGCTCCTCGATGGCCGCCAGCACGTCGACGCCGAAGGCCGCCCCCAGGCAGGCTTTGGACTCGGCGAACACGTCGAGCGAATCGCCATCGAACTGTCCCAACATTAAAATAAGTCGCTCCTGCGCGGCGCGCGCCTGGGCCAGCCCACCGGCCGCTTGCGGCGCCTCGCCGGCAAGGCTGGCGAAGCACTCGCGCAGGCCCGTGAGCACGCGTTCGAGCTCTTCCTGCAGGGCGCTGTATTGCTCCCATTCGGCCTGGCCGTGCAGCTTCACCTGCAGCTCCAGCGCGGCCGCCGCCTCCTGCACGTGCTGCGCACCGATGCCGGCGGCCGAGCCGCGCAGCGCATGGCTGCGGCGCGCCAGGTCGGGCCAATGCTGCGCACGGTAATGGGCGGAAAGCGCCGTGCCCGTGTCGCGCTGGGCCGTGTAAAAGGCGTCGAGCAGCTTCAGGTAGAACGGACGGTCGCCGCCCACATTGGCCAGGCCGGCCGCGACGTTCACGCCGGCCACGCGCAGCTCGGCCTGGTGCACGGGCGGCGCAAAGGCCGTCGCGACGGCATGGCGCAGCGCGCTTTGCCCATGCAGGCCGGCGTCCATCGGCAGCAGGCGCGGCGGCGCCAGCAGCGGCGCGCGCGACAAGCCAGCGGCGAGCGCCGCGTCGGCGCCAATCACCAGCTGGAAGGGGTCCATGGCCACGTCGGCGGCGATGATGGCGTGCAGTGCGTCATTGCCGCCGGTCGTGGCGCAGCAGCGCAGGCCGAAGCCCTCCAGCGCCGGCGCCAGTTCACCGGCATCGGCCAGCAGCAGGACACGCCCGAACAGCGGATCAGGATGCATCGGAATCGCGGAATTGCGCGGCGATCTGGGCGAAGCGCTGTTCAATCTCGAAGAAGGCATCGAGGATGTCCGGGTCGAAGTGGCTGCCGCGCCCCTTTTTCATGATAGCCAGCGCCTCCTCGTGGCTGAAAGCGGGCTTGTAGACGCGCTTCGAGATCAGGGCGTCGTAGACATCGGCCACGGCCATCAGGCGCGCCGAGACGGGAATCGAATCGCCGGTGAGGTTGTCGGGATAGCCCGATCCGTCCCATTTTTCCTGGTGCGAGTGGGCGATTTCGCGTGCGAACATCAGGAAGCTGTTGCTGCCGCCGAGGTGCTTTTCGACCAGCATGATGGTGTCGCGCCCATAGACGGCGTGCAGCTTCATGACGTCGAATTCGTCGCTATCGAGCTTGCCCGGCTTGAGCAGCACGCGGTCGGGAATGCCGACCTTGCCGATATCGTGCAGCGGCGCCGACTTGTACAGCAACTCGATGTTTTCGTCCGTGAGCACGCTGGCAAAGCGCGGGTGCGGCTGCAGGTGCTGCGCCAGCGCGCGCACATAGTTCTGGGTGCGGCGGATATGGTTGCCCGTCTCGTTGTCGCGCGTCTCGGCCATCGAAGCCATGGCCATGATGGTCGCGTCCTGCATCAGCGAGAGCTGGGCGGTACGCTCCTGCACCATCTTTTCCAGGTTCTGGTTCTGGTCCTGCAGCAGCTGGCGCGCGTTCTTGAGCGTGAGCTGGGTGGCCACGCGGGCAAACAGGATCGGCGGGCTGATCGGTTTGGTGAGGTAGTCCACCGCGCCCATGGTCAGGCCCATCGCTTCGTCTTCGACCTGGCTTTTCGCGGTGAGGAAAATCACCGGGATGTCGGCCGTCTTCGGATTGGCCTTGAGCTGGCGGCAGGTCTCGTAGCCGTCCACGCCGGGCATCATCACGTCGAGCAGGATCAGGTCCAGCTCGGGGGTGGCGTTGGCAATTTGCAGGGCGGTGGTGCCGTTGGTGGCGACCTTGGTGTTGTACTTGTCCTTGAGCAGGCGCGAGAGCAGCATGATGTTGTCCGGCGTGTCATCGACGATCAGGATCGTCTGCTTGACCTTCAGGGATGCGTTCATTTGGTTTCCAGGTGGTCGGCGCCCAGCAGGTTGCGGGCTTCTTCAAATTCATACTTGGCCAGGTGGGCGGCGAGCCGCTCGAGCCTGGACGCGCTCAGCACCGTGGCCAGGCGCAGGCGCACGCTGTCGAAGTAATCGGTCGTATCGCCCGAGAATTCGGCCAGCAACAGCTGCAGGTGGACCAGGGCCGCTGCCGCGCTCTCGCCATCGGGCGCCGCCGCGACCACGGCCGTGGCCGCGCCGTTCTGGGCAAAATAGCGGTCCAGCGCGCCAAGAACGGCCGCCAGCGCGGCGTCGAGCGTGCCAATGCGCTGCGCCAGCCGGGCCGGCTGGGTGTCGGTGTCGAGGAAGGCGTCTTCGACCTGGTGCGCCACCGACTGCAGTTCGCGCGCGCCGATATTGCCGGCCACGCCGCGCAGCGTGTGGGCGCGCTTGCTCGCGTCGAGGTAGCGGCCGGCGTCGAAGTCGGCGCGGATCTCGGCGGCGGCGCCGCGTTGCGAGGCGCGGAAGCGGTCCAGCAGCTGCAGGTAGAGCACCGAATTGCCCGCCACATGGCGCAGGCCCAGCGCCGAATCGACGCCGTGCAGGCCGGGAATCGCGCTCGGGTCGCGCTGGACAGGGCGCGGCGGCAGCACGTGGCCGAGCCAGCGCGCCAGCGTGCTGTAGAGTTTTTCCGGATCGACCGGCTTGGTGATGTAGTCCTGCATGCCTTCGCGCAGGCAGCGCTCGCGGATTTCCGACAGCGCGTGCGCGGTCATGGCGATGATCGGCACATTGTTGAAACGCGCGTCCTTGCGGATTTCGATGGTCGCCTCGTGGCCGTCGAGCTGCGGCATTTCCAGGTCCATCAGCACCAGGCCATAGCCTTGCGGGCCGGCGATCATCAGCTTTTCCAGCGCCTGGTGGCCGGTGCTGGCGATATCGACGCTGATGCCCTGCACGCCCATCAGCTCCACCGCGATCTGCTGGTTGACGGGATTGTCCTCCACCAGCAGCACCTTGACGGCGTAGTCGCGCGTGGCCAGCAGGTCGGCCGCGCCCTGCTCCACATTCTTCGGCGCGAACAGCGACACCAGCGTGTCGACCAGGATGGACTGGCCGATGGGCTTGAACAGGAAGCCGGAAATGCCGGCCGCTTCGGCCTCCTGCTGCACTTCTTCGCGCCCGAAAGCGGTCACCAGCAGCAAGATGGGCGCGAGCGAGAGGCCGCCATTGGCCGAGACGCGGCGCGCCAGCTCGATGCCATCCATGCCCGGCATCTGCCAGTCGGTCAGCACCAGGCGGTATGGGTCACCGGCGGCGTCGGCGCTTTCGATGGCTTGCTCGGCCTGGGGTCCGCTGGTGGCCGTGTCCACCCGCAGCGGCAGCACTTGCAGCGCTTCGGTCAGGATATCGAGGGCGATGGTCGAATCGTCGACCAGCAGCACATGGGCGCCGTTCAGGTCGGCCGGCATCGTGGTGACGCGGTCCGGCAGGCCGGAGAGCGCGAATTCGAGGTCGAAGTGGAAGGTCGAGCCTTGCCCCGGCGAGGTTTCAACGCCGATGGCGCCGCCCATCAGTTCGACCAGCTGCTGCGAGATCGACAGGCCAAGGCCGGTGCCGCCATACTCGCGCGTGGTCGAGCCGTTGGCCTGGCTGAAGGCGCGGAACAGCTTGGCCTTCTGGGTCGCACTCATGCCGATGCCGGTATCGCGCACGGCGAAGCGCAAGCCCACCTTGCCCGGCGCGGGCGTGTCGAGGCGGGTGCAGGACAATTCCAGTTCGCCCTTCTCGGTAAACTTGACGGCGTTGTTGACCAGGTTGATCAGCACCTGGCCCAGGCGCAGCGGGTCGCCCACCAGGTGGCGCGGGATCGTGTGCGGCACGTGGAACAGGTATTCGAGCTGCTTGTCGGCCGCCTTCTGGCTCGTCACGCTGGCCACGTTCGAGAGCACATCGTCGAGGAAGAAGGGAATCTCTTCGACTTCGAGCTTGCCGGCCTCGATCTTCGAGAAATCGAGGATGTCGTTGATGATTCCCAGCAGCGACAAGGCGGCGCGGTGGATCTTGCCCACGTAGTCCTGCTGCTTGGGATTGAGTTCGGTGCGCAGCGCCAGGTAGGCCATGCCGATGATGGCGCTCATCGGTGTGCGGATCTCGTGGCTCATATTGGCCAGGAATTCGCTCTTGGCCACGTTGGCCGCTTCGGCGCGCACATTGGCGGCCATCAGCGACTGCTCGCGCTCGCGCCGCTCGCTGATGTCGCGGATGAAGGAGCAGAATTCGTATTCGGCCTTGTCGGCCATGCGCACCTGGGTGATGGCCAGCTCGATCGGGAATTCGTCGCCGTTGCGGCGCAGCGCGAAAATCTCGATGCGGGTATCGAGCACGGCGCCGCTGCCGCTCTTCATGTAGCGCTGCATGCCGTGGCGGTGCGCTTCGCGGTAGCGCACCGGAATGATGGTCGCGTCGAGCGGCTGGCCCAGCACTTCTTCGCGCGTCCAGCCGAAGATCTTCTCGGCCTGCGAATTCCAGCCGACGATGCGCCCGCCAATGTCCATCCGCACGACGGCGTCGAGCGCGGTATCGACGATGGCCTGCAGTTTCTCCTGGCTGTCGCGCGCGATGCGCATCGAGTTGGTCAGCTCTTCGGTGCGCGCTTCGATGCGCTGTTCGAGGTCGTCGTTCAATTCGCGCAGCTGCTGTTCGATCTGCTTGCGCGCCGTGATGTCGCGCACCGTCGCCTGCAGCACCTGGCGCCCGCCATAGTCGAAGGCCGACAGCAGCACCTCGGCCGGGAAGTCGGAACCGTCGGCGCGGCGATGGATCCATTCGAAGCGCGCGGTGCCGCGTGCCAGCGCCAGCGCGATCTTTTCATTGGCGGCGATGAAGGAGTCCTGGCCGTCGGCCTGGGTGGGCGGCGAGAGGGTCGAGGGATGGCATTTGACGAACGATTCCTTGTCCGGCATGCCGAACATGGCCAGCGTGTGGCGGTTGCAGTCGAAGAAGCCTTGTTCCGTCAACAGCATCAGGGCGTCGTTGGTGCCTTCGAAGATGGCGTTGAGGCGGTCGACCATGCGGCTTTTTTCGTCGAGCAGGCCGGTGGTCACCTGTTCGGCCTTGCGCAAGCGCGTGAGCGTGTCGCGGAAGCTGCGCACCGCCACCGACAGGCGCCCCACCTGGTCCTTGCGGCCGATGCCCGACAGTTCGATATCGGTCTCGCCGCGCGCCAGCTTTTCCAGCGCGTCCTGGATGTCGGCGAAGGGCTGGGTGACCTTGCGCCCGACCAGGAAGATGCACACGACGATGGCCAGCATCAGCAAGGCATTGGCAGCGGCCGTGTGCAGGATCTGGCGGCGCAGGTCCTGGTCGATCTGCTGGCGCGAATAGGCCAGCTCGATCGAGCCGACCGGGTAGTTGCGGTTGCCGTCGGTATAGCTGATGGTGCGCTCGACCTGGATCGCGGTGCCGGCGTCGCGCTCGATCGTGCCCAGGGTGGCCAGCACCGTCCCGTTGGGCGCCATCACGCGCAGCATCAGCACTTCCGGCGTGGCCCCCAGGGCGTCGACGACAGAGGACACGGCGGCGCTGTTGATGTCGAACAGGGGACGCGCCAGGGCATGCGAGAGCACGGAGGCGAAGCGCTCGACCCGCTCCTTGAGCTGCTGGTCGGCCTCGGTGCGCAGCGACTGCATCACGTAGGTGGTGTACACCCCGGTCGAGAGGGCGACCGCCAGGATGATGCCCACGCCGAGGCGGAACACGATGTTCTGGCGCCAGCCTTCGGCAATACGGCCCGGCAGCGAAGTGTTAATGGTTGCCTCCCTCGGCTTCGCGCTGCAGCTTCTTGTACTGGGCGCTGGTGCGGACTTCTTCGATGGTTTTCCAGATCCGGTTGGCCAGCTGCGGGTTGGACGCGACGAGCGCGTGCGAGAGCAACAGGAAGTAAGGCTTTTCGATCAGCGGGATGGGCAGCACTTCGAGCTGGCTGGCCAGCGGGCCGTTCATCAGGCTCACGGCGTCGCCGCCCCCGATGGCCGCACCGGCCAGGCGGCCGGCAATGAGTTTCTGCGCCAGTTCGCTGGCGCGCTGGCTGCCTTCGTCGACCTGCATGTTCAGGCCGCGCAAAAATTCGCCCACCGAGTAGCCCAGCTGGATGCCGATCGCCCCTTCGGCGTTGCGCAACACCTTGCCGTCCCAGTCGAGGCGGCTGCCCTTCTTGCGCACCAGGACGTAGCGGTCCACGTGCATGCGCGCTTTCGCGTCGGCGGGCGCACCGGGCGGGAACTGGCCCAGCTTCAGGCGGTCCTTGTTATAGCTGACGGCGAAGGCGCCGCCCACTTCATTGGCGCCAAGCTGCTCGAGGCAGCGCTTCCAGGGCATGCTCTGGTAGTCGAAGGCGAGGTCGAGCCGGGCGGCGACCTGGTTGAGCAGTTCGAAATTGAGGCCGCCGCCGTTGAGGGTGCGCCAGGGCAGCACCTCCTGGCGTTCAAAACACAGCGTGATCGTGTCCTTGGCCTGCGCGGCGCCGGCGCCACACAGGGCCAGGCAGAACATGGCCATTCGAGCGGAAAAACCCAGCATGCTTCCCCTTTGGCGGTACGGATAGTGACGGTCCGCCTAGTGTAAGGAAAATTATGCAAAAAGTGGAATAAATAATATTGTTTCTACCGTTTCAGGCGACGGTCTTCACGCCGAAGTCGACCCCCACCTCGTCCCACCATTCCTGCTCTTTTTCGACCCAGTAGGAGATGGTCGGGTGGCTGCCCAGCCAGGCGCGCCCCACTTCGAGCTCGATCCGGTTCTTCATGCGCACGCGCAGGGCCGAGAAATCCTCGCCGATGCGTGCGTGCATGAGCAGCACGGCCAGGCGCAGCGCCAGCACGGCCTTGGCGAAATCGGGATCGGTGAGCTGCTCGGCGACCTTGCGCAGGTTGCCCTTCTGGGCCACGATCAGGCGCCCCATGGCCTTTTGCTCGCGCGCCGTGAAGCCTGGCAGGTCAGCGTTTTCCACCATGTAGGCCGCGTGCTTGTGGTAGCCCGTCTGCGACACGGCCATGCCCACTTCGTGCATCAGGGCGCTCCAGAACAGCAGCTTGCTGTAGGTGTCGCCCGACGGTTTGAGCTGCAGGTACAGGGCCGAGGCGTCGTGGGCCACGCGGCTGGCGCGCGCGGCGTCGGCATGGAAGCGCTCGACCAGGTCGCGCACGGACGTGTCGCGCCGGTCGCGCTGCATCGAGCGGTAGTACAGGTCCCACATCACGCCCATGCGCAGTCCCGCGTCAACCGGCTGCATGTGGCTGATATTGAGTTCCTTGAACAGGGCGATCAGGATGGCCAGGCCGCCGATGATGGTGCCGGCGCGTTCGGGGCGCAGGCCGGGAATGTCGATGCGCGCCACCTGGCCCAGCGCGATGAAGCGCTCGCGCAGCGCCGCCAGGCTGGCCGGCGTCAACTGGCCGTCGCCCAGGTTGTTGCGGGCGATGACTTCGGCGATGGCGCGGATCGTGCCCGAAGAGCCGTAGGCCTTCTTCCAGTTGTCCGGCTGGTAGGGCGGCGCGGCGTCTTCGAAGTGGCTGCGCGCCGACAATACGGCCGCGTCGAAGGAGGCGGCGTCGATGCGCCCGCCGACGAAGAAGGACAGGCTTTGCTTGACCGTGCCGACGGAGAACGACTCGACCCGCTCGATATCGAGGCCGCGCCCGAGGATCAGTTCGGTCGAGCCGCCGCCGATATCGAGCACCAGGCGCCGCTCGCCCGGCGCGGCCAGGGCATTGGCCACGCCCATGTAGATCAGGCGCCCCTCTTCCTCGCCCGAGATGATTTCGATCGGATAGCCGATGGCCGCTTCGGCCACGGGCAGGAAGGCCGCGCCATTTTTGGCCACGCGCATGGTGGAGGTGGCAACGACGCGTACGGCGTCGAGGTTGGCCGCCTTCAGGGCGGCGCTGAAATTGTGCAAGCAGGCCAGGGCGCTGTTCATGGCCGCCTCGGTCAGGCAACCCTTCGCGTCCAGGCCCGCGGCCAGGCGGATCGGCTCGCGCAGGCTCTTGAGCACGCGGATCGCATCGCCCTCGTGCTGGCCGATATGCATGCGAAAACTGTTGGAACCTAAATCAACTGCTGCAAACATGGATGCCTCTTTCCCTGTCGTTATCATCAACGCTCTCCGGCATCAAAAATC
>JAZJYP010000024.1:0-17232 GCA_040390345.1 Pseudomonadota bacterium
ATACGTGGTCTGGAACGTGGCCCACAGCTACGGCAAGACCGCCACCTTCATGCCGAAACCTATCGTTGGCGATAACGGTTCGGGCATGCACGTGCACCAGTCGATCTGGAAAGACGGCAAAAACCTGTTCGCTGGCGACGGCTATGCCGGCCTGTCGGAGACGGCCCTGTTCTACATCGGCGGCATCATCAAGCACGCCAAGGCCCTCAACGCCATCACCAACCCGGGCACCAACTCGTACAAGCGCCTCGTGCCTGGCTTCGAAGCCCCGGTCAAGCTGGCCTACTCGGCCCGCAACCGTTCCGCTTCGATCCGCATCCCGCACGTGGCGAACCCGAAAGGCCGCCGCATCGAAACGCGCTTCCCGGATCCACTGGCCAACGTCTACCTGTGCTTCGCCGCGCTGCTGATGGCAGGCCTGGACGGCATCCAGAACAAGATCCACCCGGGCGAAGCAGCGTCGAAAGACCTGTACCACCTGCCGCCGGAAGAAGACGCGCTGATCCCAACGGTGTGCTCGTCGCTCGAAGAAGCGCTGGACAACCTGAACAAAGACCGCGAGTTCCTCACCCGCGGCGGCGTGTTCAGCGACTCCATGATCGATGCCTACATCGAACTGAAGATGCAGGACGTGCAGCGCATGCGCATGACCACGCACCCAGCTGAATTCGACATGTACTATTCGCTGTAATTCGCGGTAATTCTGGCCATCCTGACAAGGGATGCACACGGGGTGGGCTTTTGCCTGCCCCGTTTTGTTTTAGCTGTTGTATAGTCGGGCTGATTCCATTGATGGCGACGCCAATGTTCACACGCTTTACCTTTCTCCTGCTGGCCGGCCTGGCCGGCCCCGCCCTGGCCGACGCGCCGATCTACCTGTGCGTGGACGCCAACGGCCACAAGGAACTGACCGATACCAACAAGGCCGGCTGCAAGATGCTCGATGTGCCGGGCCTGATTCCCGCGCCGCCCAAGAAATGGGATGGCGCGCAAAAGCCGCGCCTGAATGTGCCGATGGCGCCCGCACCGGCGCCGGGCAGCTTCCCGCAGGTGGGCAGCGCCGAGCAGCGCGCGCGCGACGCCGACCGGCGCGGCATCCTCGCCGAAGAACTGCGCAGCGAAGAGCAGAAGCTGGCGCAGGCCAAGCGTGAATTCAATAACGGCGAGCCGGAACGGCGCGGCGACGAAAAGAACTTCTCCAAATACCAGGACCGGGTCAACGAAATGCGCGAACAGATCGCGCGTGCCGAAAAGAACGTCGAGGCCTTGAAGCGCGAGATCGCCACCATCAAATGAGCCATCCCACCCCAAGCATGGTCGCAGGCCTGGACCTGCTGGCCGCGGGCGTTTTGCTGGTCGACGACCAGGGCCATGTCTATTATGCCAACGCCGCCGCCGAAAACCTGCTCGAAAGTTCCCTCAAGGCGCTCGCGCGCCAGCCCCTGGGCAGCCTGTTCGCCAATGCCGACGAACTGGAAAAGCTGTGCGCCCAGGCCATCGCCCACAAATACTCGGACCTGCGCCAGGACCTGACGCTCGAGCGCAGCGGCAAGGAGCCGCTGCACGTGCACATCATCGTCTCGGCCAATGGCGACGATGGGGTCGTGATCGAACTGCGCGAGAACGTCCAGCAGCTGAAGCTCGACCGCGAAGAGCGCATCCTCGACCAGAGCCAGGTCAACAAGGAATTGATCCGCAACCTGGCCCACGAAATCAAGAATCCGCTGGGCGGCATCCGCGGCGCGGCCCAGCTGCTCGAGCTCGAACTGCCGGCGCGCCACCTGGCGCCCCTGCGCGAATACACCCAGGTCATCATCAAGGAAGCGGACCGCCTGCAAACCCTGGTCGACCGCCTGCTGGCGCCGCACCGGCGCCCGCACATCGTCGGCGACGTCAATATCCACGAAGTGTGCGAGCGCGTGCGCAGCCTGATGCTGGCCGAATTCCCGTCCGGCCTGACGATCGAGCGCGATTACGACGCTTCCATCCCCGAATTCAGGGGCGACAAGGAACAGCTGATCCAGACGGTGCTCAATATCGCCCACAACGCCGCCCAGGCCCTGTCTGAACAGATTGGCAAGGGCGGCGCGAAGCTCGTTTTCAAGACGCGGGTGGCGCGCCAGGTCACCCTGGCCAAGGTCCGCTACGGGCTGGCATTAGACTTGCATATCATCGACAATGGACCGGGCATCTCGCCCCAGATCCGTGACCGCATTTTCTACCCGCTGGTGTCGGGACGGGAAGGCGGCAGCGGCCTGGGGCTGACATTGGCGCAAACCTTCGTGCAGCAGCACATGGGCGTGATCGAATGCGAGAGCCGGCCTGGATATACGGATTTCAGGATCCTCTTGCCGCTGCCATAAGCCTGCGGCACGGGTCCCGGGCCGGATCCCACTGATGAAGATCCATATTGCGGGGTGCACTGAATATATGAAGCCAATCTGGATAGTCGACGACGACGCCTCAATCCGCTGGGTGCTGGAAAAAGCCCTGGCCCGCGAAAACCTTGCCACGCGCAGTTTTTCGAATGCCCGCGACGCGATGGCCGCGCTCGACGTGGAAACGCCGCAGGTGCTGGTATCGGACATCCGCATGCCGGGTGAGTCCGGCCTCGACCTGCTCTCGACGGTCAAGGCCAGGTACCCGGGCCTGCCCGTCATCATCATCACCGCCTTCTCCGACCTCGATTCGGCCGTCGCCGCCTTCCAGGGCGGGGCCTTCGAATACCTGGCCAAGCCCTTCGACATCGACAAGGCGGTCGAATTGATCCGGCGCGCACTCGACGAGTCGCTGCGCGAGACGAGCGTCGAATCGGGGCCCACCGACACGCCCGAAATCCTCGGCCAGGCGCCGGCGATGCAGGAAGTGTTCCGCGCCATCGGCCGCCTGTCGCAGTCGAACGTGACGGTGCTCATCACGGGCGAATCGGGCACCGGCAAGGAGCTTGTCGCGCGTGCGCTGCACAAGCACAGCCCGCGCGCGCAGCAGCCCTTCATCGCGCTCAATACGGCGGCGATCCCGAAAGACCTGCTCGAATCTGAACTGTTCGGCCACGAGCGCGGCGCCTTCACGGGCGCCCAGGCGACCCGGCGCGGGCGCTTCGAGCAGGCCGAAAACGGCACCCTGTTTTTGGATGAAATCGGCGACATGCCATTCGACCTGCAGACGCGCCTGTTGCGCGTGCTCTCGGACGGACACTTCTACCGCGTTGGCGGACACCAGCCGATGAAGGCCAATGTGCGCGTCATCACGGCCACCCACCAGAACCTGGAACAGCGCGTGCGCGACGGCCTGTTCCGCGAAGACTTGTACCATCGCCTCAATGTGATCCGCCTGCGCCTGCCCAGTTTGCGGGAGCGGCGCGAAGATATCCCCATTTTAGTGCGCCACTTCCTGGTGCAAAGTGCCAAGCAGCTCGGTGTCGAGACCAAGCGCATGAGCGACGCGGCACTGGCGTTCCTGTGTGCGCTCGACTTGCCCGGCAACGTGCGCCAGCTGGAAAACCTGTGCAACTGGATCACCGTGATGGCCCCCGGCCAGACCGTGGAAGTGAAGGACATGCCGCTTGAGCTCACTGCCAGCCAGGGTGGCGTGGCTGAAGCGCCGCCGACCTTCGCAGGCGAAGTGAGCGCGACGGCGCCGGTTAGCTACGCGCTGCCGTCCGATAGCAACTGGCTGGGCCTGCTCGAACAGCAGGCCGCGCAAATGCTCGCCAATGGCCAGCCGGAGGTGATGGATGTACTGGGGCGCGAGTTCGAAACGGTGCTGATCAAGACGGCGCTCAAGTTCACGCACGGGCGCAAGAACGACGCTGCCGTGCGATTGGGGATCGGGCGCAATACCATCACCCGCAAGATCGCCGAGCTGGGCATCGACGGGGCCAAGGACGAGTAGACGTTGTCGCGTGGGCACGTGTGCCCACCCTACGGTATGCGGATCGCGTAATGGGCACATGTGCCCACGCGCAGGGTGTCAGAAGCGCAGCAGGCGCGCCGAGAGCGCGGGCAGGTTGATCGTGAACTGCCCCTTCGCGTCGGCCGCCAGGTCGGCATCGCTGGCCAGGTCATGCAGGCTGGCCGCGCCACCGGCGACGGCGGCGTCGAGCGTCACCACGGCCGCCTGCGCCTTCACATTCATCACCAGCAGCACGTGGTTGCTGCCGCTGTCCTTGCGGTCGATGTAAATCACATTGTCATCGAAGACGTGCGTGCGCGAGCCTGTCGCCAGGGCGGGATTGGTGGTGCGCAGGGCGAACAGCCTGGCCACATAATTTTTCAAATCGCGCTGATTGCTGTTCAGCGCCGCGCCGGCCACGCCATCGACGACACCGGCGTCGCGGCTCACGTGGTCGTCGCACAAGCCCAGCTCGACGCAGTTGCTGGTCACCCTGGCCGCGAAATTGGGCATCTCCTGGCCAATCTCTTCGCCGTAATACATCGTCACCGGACCACTGTACGCCGCCATGAAGGTGAAGGCCATCTTGTGGCGTGCCCAATAGTCGCTGCCGTCCGGGTTGCCCAGGCCTGCGCGCTGGATCAAGTCGCCAAAGCGCGGCAGGTCGTGGTTGCCCAGCATGAGGTTGGGCGCGGCGTGGTCGGGGTAGGCCAGTTGTCCACCCCAGCCGCTGGCCAGGTAGGTGGCGCCCTGGTTGGCGAAGCCGTCTTCGTCGCTGGCCAGCGTGCGCACCAGGCGGTAACGCATCGGGAAGTCGAAGGCCGAAGCGAGCACCGGCTTGTCGGTGCTGCCGTAGCCGGTGGCGGCGATCTCGCTTTCGCTCTTCCACAATTCGGCCACCATATAGGCCAGCGGATGGACGCTGGCGCCGCCTGCGTTGGTGTAGCTGACCTGCTGCGACGCCTGCTCCACCGATGCGCGGATGGCGCTCCAGGCGCTGGTGGGCACCTGGTAAGCCTGGTCGAGGCGCCAGCCGTCGATCTTCAGTTCCTTGACCCAGTAGGTGGCCACTTCCTGGTAGTAGGCCAGCGTGGCCGGGGCGCTGTAGTCGACCGGGTCGTGGCCGCCGGCCGGCAGCAGGCCGCTCGGCGAAGGCGCCACGCCGGTGTCCTTGTGGTGGCCGAAGACGCCATCGAAAAACACGTACAGGCCGCGCTTGTGGGCTTCGTCGACCAGGGTGCGCGCTTGCGCCAGCGTGCCGAAACGTGGGTCGATCTTGAAGTAATCGGTGGCGAAGTAGCCGGTGGCGTCGAGGCGGCTGGCGGCGTTGTCCTGGCCCGGTGCCGATGCCGACAGGAAGATCGGCGTGAGCCAGAGCGCATTCACGCCCGTGCTTTTGATGTAGTCGAGCGAATTGATGACGCCCTGGAGGTCGCCGCGGTGCGGGCTCGGGCCATAGCCGACATTGAAATTGGCGGCAGCGTCGCCGTCGACGAAGGATTCGACCATCACCTGGTAGGTGCGCAGCTGGCACAGGGCCGGTGCGCCGGTGTGGTAGCAGGCCAGGCGTGCCTCGACATTGCCGGAGGCCTTGGCCACGCTGACAGCGTAGGTCGTCGGCACCGTGGGCGTGACGGGTGCGACGGGTGGAATCGTGCTCGCACTGCCGCCACCGCCGCCACCGCAGGCAGCGAGGAACAACAGGGGAAAGGCGCGAGAGAGGCGGGGCATCGTGGTCTCCATATCGTTGTTTTGGTAATAATACTACTAAAAACTGCCTGCGGCGGCCATTGATTTTGTTACTTTTGCTACATTTTGCTTGCCCGGGAAGGCATGGTGTAAGCTCACGCATCATTCGAAGGAATCTTTCATGCTGATTAACTGCGTCGCCTACCAGGAAGGCAAAAAGCTGTCCGACATTCCCGTTGAAGACATCAGCGAATACGTCGTGCGGCCCGACACCTTCGTGTGGGTGGCGCTGCGCGATGCCGACACGGCCGAACTGGTCAAGATGCAGGAAGAATTCAGCCTGCATGAACTGGCCGTCGAAGACGCCATGCGCGGCAACCAGCGCCCCAAGATCGAGGAATATGGCGACTCGCTGTTCGTCGTCGCGCAGACGGTGGAGCTGGTGGGCGACGAGCTGACCATCGGCGAGGTCGACATCTTCGTCGGCGAGAACTACGTGCTGTCGTCGCGGCGCAACGTCACGCAAGGCTTCCTGGGTGTGCGCGCGCGCGCCGAACGCGAGCCGCACCTGCTGGTCAAGGGTTCGGCCTTCGTGCTGTACGCGCTGCTCGACGCCGTGGTGGACCGTTACTTCCCCGTCGTCGACATGCTCGAATCGGAACTCGAAGCGATCGAGGAACGCATCTTCATTCCCGGTTCGCAGCGCCAGAATATCGAACACCTGTATGTCCTCAAACGCAAGGTGATGGCGCTGCGCCACGCCGTCGCGCCGCTGATGGAAGCGGTGGGCAAACTGTACGGCGGGCGCGTGCCGGCCATGTGCTTCGACACCCAGGAATACTTCCGCGACGTGCACGACCACCTGTACCGTATCAACGGCACGCTCGATACCATTCGCGACACCATCAGCACCGCCATCCAGGTGAACCTGTCGATGGTGGCGATCGAAGAGAGCGAAGTCAATAAACGCCTGGCTGCCTGGGCCGCGATCTTCGCCATCTTCACCGCCTTCGCCGGTATCTGGGGCATGAACTTCAAGGCCATGCCCGAACTGGAATGGCACTTCGGCTATCCGATGGCATTGTTTGCGATGTTCAGTATCGCCGGCTACGCCTACTACCGCTTCCGCCGCTCCGGCTGGCTCTGACCTGGGAAATACCATGAAATTCTTGCCTGTATTGGCCACGTGCCTGTTGTCGCTCCCAGTGTATGCCGACGTGATGCAACGCTGGACGCTGGGCGATGCCAGCCGCTGGGACTATGTGGAGTACGACACCCAGCGCCAGCGCCTGTTCGTCACGCGCGGCGAACGGGTGCAGGTGCTCGATGGCGCCAAGGGAACGCCGGTGGGCGAGATTGCCGCCACGGCGGGCGTGCACGGCGTGGCGCTGGCGCAGGACCTGAAACTGGGCTTCACCAGCAACGGCCGCAATAACAGCATCACCGTCTTCGACCTCGATACCCTGCAGGTGAAGCAGGAAGTAAAGATCCCGGGCCAGAATCCCGATGCCATCCTGTATGAAGCGAAATCGCGCACGCTCTACACCTTCAATGGCAAGAGCCTTGATGTGACGGTGCTCGACGTGCCATCGATGAAGGTGCGCGCCACCATCCCCGTGGGCGGCAAGCCGGAGTTTGCCGCCACCGACGGCGCCGGATCGGTGTTCGTCAATATCGAAGACAAGGGCGAACTGGTGGTCATCGACGTCGCCACCGACAAGGTACGCGTGCACTGGCCCCTGAAAGGCTGCGAAGACCCGACCGGCCTTGCCCTGGACGCCACCCACGCGCGCCTGTTCTCGGTGTGCCAGAACAAGCTGATGATGGTGACCGATGCACACAGCGGCAAGGCGGTCGCGCAGGTGGCCATTGGCGGCCATCCCGACGCCGTCCTCATCGATGCGGCCAGCCACACCGTGTATTCGTCCAATGGCGATGGCGAGCTCAGTGTCATCCGCCAGCTCGATGCCGACCACTATCGCGCGCTGCCACCCCTTGCAACTGCCAAGGGAGCGCGTACCATGGTGCAAGACCCCGCCAGCGGCCGCATTTATCTGCCGACCGTGGTCGACAAAACCTTCGTGGTGCTGGTCGTACCAACACGCTGAGATCGTGAATAATGGATGGATATGGCGTGCCAGTGCAGTGGTGCTGGCGATGCTCATGCTGGCGCCTGCCAGCGCGTGTGAGCTGCGCCATGTCTACGAAGACTGGCCGCCCTATCTGTACCGCGACAAGACCGATGCCGTGACGGGCCTGGACGCCGAGCTGATGGCCGCCATCGCGCGCCAGGCCAACTGCAAGCTGGTGACCCTGCCCAATGTGCCCTCGCTGCGGCGCGACTTGCTGTTCAGGGAAGGCAAGGTGGACCTGATTCCCGCTGCCTCCGATATCGCCGAACGCCACGCTTTCGCGCGCTTCTCCATTGCCTACCGCAACGAGACGATCCGCCTGTTCACCACGCCGGCCAAGCTGGCCGGCTATCGTGGCACCCTGGGCTTTGGCCCCATTGTGCAGGGCAAACTGGCGCTGCTTGCGCCCGCCACGGGCTGGTACGGGCCGGCCTACGCGCAGGTGCTTGACGACCTGCGGGGCAAGGGCCAGCTGCGCACCTTCGGCAATATTGAACAGGGCGTGCGCATGTTCGGCGCCGGGCGCGCCGACCTGATCCTGGGAGACGGGCCGGGCATCAGCTACGTCGCCGCCAAGCTGGCGGTCAAACTGCAGCCTTTGCCCTACGTCGTGCACAGCGCGCCCGTGCACCTGATGCTGAGCAAAGCCTCGACCAGCGAGGCCGACGTCCGGCGCATCAATGCCGCCATCATCGAACTGGAAAAGCGCGGCACCCTCGCCGCGATCCGCGCCCGCTACGAATAAGACGCCTTTGCGGAGGCTTCGATATATACTTGACAAGTTTTCTGCTCCGGTACGACTTGCTCGGGAGGCCTTTGCATGAGATTTGCCCTTCGAACCATGGCACTTGCATGCGCCTGCGTCATGGCCGCCTGTGGCAGTCGGGACGCGGTGCAGCACGCGCAATCATCGGCACAACGCGCAGCCGTCGCAGCGGCACCTGCGCTGGGCGACTATAACGACATCGTCCAGCAAATCTATGTCGCCTATTTCGGCCGACCCGCCGATCCCGATGGACAGCTCTTCTGGAGCACTTTGCTGGCCAATGCGCGAGCACCGACCGACTTGACGGGCTTCAATGATGCTTATCACAGCAATCCGACGGTCAAATTGGCGATCGACGGCTTCGGCCAGAGTCAGGAGTCGGTGGCGCTGTATGGCTCGGACAATGGCGCTGTAGTCAACGCCATCTACCTGAACCTGTTCAACCGCCCAGCCGAAGCTGGCGGTGCCGCCTTCTGGACCGCGCAACTAAATGCCGGCACGATGACGCGTGCCCAGGCTGCGCTGATCATTGCTGGTGGCGCACTCGGCAGCGATGCCACGTCGGTTCAGAATAAGCGTGCTGCGGCCGCCCAGTTCACGGACGCCATCGGCACCCCATTGCAAGGAACGGCATACAGTGGCCTGGCCGCCAACCAAAGCGTGCGCCTTGCCCTGGCCAGCGTCAGCGCGGGGTCAAACCCGGCAACTGGACAAGCCAGCATGCTCGGCGCGCTCGACGCACTGGCCAATGGCATACTGAACAAGTCCCAGCTGGTCTGGTTTTCTCCGCTCGATCCAGCAACGCGAACGTGGGGTAATTTTGTCAGCGGCTCCAGTGATTTCATGGACTTGTTCGATGCCAATGCCGCATGGGCGCAAGCGGTGTCCCATGTGGGTGTTTTCAAGATGCAGTGGAACGTTTTCATCGACAATACGCTGCCCAACTCCTTGACCGACAGCCAGATCCGCGTTGCCCTTGCTGAACTGGATCGGCGCGGCATTGCCCTCGGCGTGGAGCTGGAGGCGCTCTCGGTCGGGACCGATCCGGCGCACTGCGGCTCCGCAGTGGAAGGTTTTGGCAGCGGGTACTTCGACATGCTGACGCTGGCGACCCGTATTCGCGACCTCGGCGGAAAGCTCAAGTACGTTGCGATGGATGAGCCGTTCCAACACGATGCCGCGGCCTGCAAGTGGACGGCCCGCGAGATTGCTGAAAATGCCCATGCCAGCCTGGCCGCGATCCGGACGATCTTCCCGGACGTGAAGATTGGCGATGTCGAAGTCGTCCCCGATACCATGGACGCGCCAGACTGGCTGGCCCGCTATGTTGCCTGGTTCGACGCCTGGCGCGACGTATGGGGCGAGCCGCTCGCTTTCTTCCACGCGGACCTTGACTGGGCCTTGCCCTACAAGGCCGACTTGAAAACGCTGGCCAGTGCAGCTGCGCAGCGCGGAATCCCTTTCGGCATCATCTATAACGGTACCTACCGTGAAACGAGCGACGCCGCCTGGTTGAACGCGGCCCTGCAACACTACTTGTCGGTTGAGGTGGAATCGGGCCAGGTGCCGGACCAGGTCATCTTCCAGTCCTGGGACAGCTATCCGAAGAAGGTCCTGCCAGAGAGCGATCCGAACACCTTGACGCATTTGCTCAATTCCTATTTCCGCACGCGCAGTGCGCTCACCACCACGTATGTTGCCGGCCAGGTGAGCGGACAGTTACTGAAGTCGGGCCGTAGCCCGGTAGCGGACGCCATTGTCACGGTCAGCGCATTGCCATTGACAGGCTCAGGTGTGATGACACGCTATACCCTTACCGGGACTGTGCCGGCAGCGATTTCGCAGGCGCTGGTCCAGATTTGCGTGAACTACTGCGGGTCGAGCAATACACACGACATGGGCGTGCGCTCACTCCATTACAGCGATTCTGGCGGCAAGGATAGCGTGCTCGATTTTGCCCGCGGCCTCGATGGATGGGGTGTCTATGGCCTGGGCACGGCCAGCGTGCAGATAGCAGCCGAAGCGACCGCGAATGTGTTGCACACTAGTGCCAGCGCGGCCCAACAAACCTACCTCAATTCGGCCACCTTTGCCGTGGCGCCGGGCAGCAGCTTCACACTGACCATTGATGCGCGTGTCAGTCCCGTGTCGGCCAATAGCGGCATGTTTGCCCTGATCTTCCTCGACAAGGTGGAGCAGTCGCGCCAGGTCCTGTTGTTCGAGCCTGGACGCGCCGATATCGGTACGGCACGCACGGCTGCCGACGGCAGCTACAGCGTGCCGTATGCACTGCCGGCCACCGGGACCTACCAAATCAAGGCCAGCTACGCCGGCAGTGAATCGCTGTGGCCAACGATGGCCTTGCGCACGGTCGGCCGTGCCGACTGAAGACTCAGGATGATTTCGCCATCGACAATGCGACCGCTTCGGCGACCTTGATGCCATCGACTGCCGCCGACAGGATGCCGCCCGCGTAGCCGGCGCCTTCGCCGGCCGGGAACAGGCCGCGCGTGTTCAGGCTTTGCAAGTCGTCGTCGCGGCGCTTGATGCGGATCGGCGACGAGGTGCGCGTCTCCACGCCCGTCAGCACGGCGTCTTCCTTGTAATAGCCCTTGACCTGCTTGTCGAAAGCGGGGAAGGCTTCGCGCATGGCCACGATCGCATAGTCGGGCAGGGCGCTGCCCAGGTCGGTCAGGTGCACGGCCGGCTTGAAGGACGGGATCACGCTGCCGAACTGCGTTGACGCGCGGCCCTTGACGAAGTCGCCCATCAGCTGGCCCGGCGCATCATAGGTCGAGCCGCCCAGTTTGAAGGCGCCTTCTTCGAGCTGGCGCTGCAGGGCGATGCCGGCCAGCGGGTGGCCCGGATAATCGGCCGGCGTGATGCCGACCACGATGGCGCTGTTGGCGTTGCGCTCATTGCGCGAATACTGGCTCATGCCGTTGGTGACGACGCGGCCCACTTCGGACGAGGCGGCCACCACCGTGCCGCCCGGGCACATGCAGAAGCTGTAGACCGAGCGGCCATTGCTGGCGTGGTGCACCAGCTTGTAGTCGGCCGCGCCGAGGATGGGGTTGCCGGCGTTCGGGCCGAAGCGGCACACATCGATCAGCGACTGCGGATGCTCGACGCGAAAGCCCACCGAGAAGGGCTTCGCTTCGATGTAGACGCCGCGCTCGTACATCATCTCGAAGGTGTCGCGCGCGCTGTGGCCGATCGCCATGACGAGGTGGCGCGTGGGGATCTGCTCGCCGCTGGCCAGGGTCACGCCGCGCACCTGGCGATCGGCATCGATCTCGATGTCGGTGACGCGGCTTTCGAAACGGTATTCGCCGCCCAGCGCGATGATGTTCTCGCGCATCTGCTCGACCATCTTCACCAGGCGGAAGGTGCCGATGTGCGGCTTGGAGACGTACATGATCTCTTCCGGCGCGCCGGCCTTGACGAACTCCATCAGGACCTTGCGGCCATAGTGCCTGGGGTCCTTGATCTGGCTGTACAGCTTGCCGTCCGAGAAGGTGCCGGCGCCGCCTTCGCCGAACTGCACGTTCGACTCCGGATTGAGTTCGCGCTTGCGCCAGAAGCCGAAAGTGTCGACGGTGCGCTCGCGCACGACCTTGCCCCGTTCGAGGATCAGCGGACGCAAGCCCATCTGGGCCAGCACCAGGGCCACGAACAGGCCGCAGGGGCCAGTGCCGACGACGATGGGGCGCTCGTTCTTGTCGTGGCCTTGCAGCTGCTCGCCGCCGGCGACGAATTTGTAGCTGATGTCCGGCGCGGGCATCACATGGGCGTCGTGCGACATGCGCGCCAGCACGGCCGCCTCGTTGACCAGCTCCACGTCGAGCGAATAAATGAGCACGATGGCCGACTTCTTGCGCGCGTCATAGCTGCGCTTGAAGACGGTGAAGCCGGTGAGCTCCGCTTCGGCAATCCCCAGGCGCGCCAGCAGGGCCGCCTTCAGGGCCGCTTCTTCGTGGTTCAGGGGCAGTTTGAGTTCATTGATACGCAACATGGTCGATTTCCGGGTAATGCCTGCAAAACCGCTATTTTACGGGACAGTGGGACCGCGTGGGCACATGTGCCCACCCTACCATTGTAGAAAGCGTTGGGCGGGCACCTGTGCCCACGGGTTCGCCAAAACGAAAAAAAGGGCCCCAAGCGAACTTGGGGCCCTTCGGACTAGCTACTTGCCCGGTGAATTAATACTTGTAATTCATGGTCAGGTAGAAGGTACGGCCCAGTGGGTCCGTGTAGCGGCCGTCGTAGCCAACCTGGTTACCGCCACCGGTGTTACGGATGGTGAACGGTGGATCCTGGTCGAGCAGGTTGCGGATACCAGCGGTCAGGGACATGTTCTTGTTGAACGTGTACTTGCCCTGCCAGTCGACGGTGCTGTAGGACTTGACGTCGCGCGTCATGTCGACGTAGCCGCCGATGGTGCCGTCGGCATTGACACCGCGCACATAGCCGTCGTCAGCCACTGCCACCTTGTCGTGGTAGCCGGAACGGTAGTTCAGGGTCAGCGAGTTGCTGATATGGTCGGTCGACTTGAGCGTGAACACCAGGCGCGAAATCAGGCGGAAGGTGACGTTGTCGTAGGAGTCGAAACGGCCCAGGCTGGACACGACGCCGGTACCAGGCACATCGCGTTCGGCCGTCAGCATGTAGGTGCCGTTCCAGTTGGCGGTCAGCTTGCCGATCGGGGTGTTGGCACGCACGGTGGTGTCGATATCGATACCGCGGAAGTGCGAGCTGGCCAGGTTGACCGGGCTCAGGTTAGCCACCAGGACCTTCGACTTCTGGATCGGGTCGAAGTAGATCGAGATGTACTTGTCAGCCAGGGCCGGGGTCTTGAAGATCTGGTCCTGGGACAGGGTGTCGATCTGGTTCTTCAGCTTGACGTCCCAGAAGTCCACGCCGATCGACAGCATGTCGACTGGCTCGAGGCGGATACCGAAGGCCGCTTGCTTCGACGTCTCTGGCTTGAGGGCGTCGGCGCCGGTGGTTGGATTACCCTTGGTCAGCAGGCCGTATTCCGAATTGCCGCGGCAGTAAGGGAAGCGTGGGTCGGTCGCCTTGGTGATCGGGCAGTCGAAGAAGTTCGACGAACCGCCGTTCTTCAGCGGGTCCGAGATGTTGTTCATCGTCGGTGCCTTGAAGCCGGTGCCGTAGGAACCGCGCAGCATCACTTCCTTCGATGGACGGAACTGGGCCGACAGCTTGTAGGTCGCTTTGGAGACGCTGGTGCCTTGCTCGCCTGGCTTGGCGGCATTGCCATCGACGTCGAAGCTGGTGTTTTCCTTGCTGACGGCGTCGTAGCTGTCGTAACGCACGGCGGCGGTCACGTCCAGCTGCTTGGTCACTGGCATTTGCAGCTCGCCATAGGTACCCCAGTTCTTGCGCGACGCTTCCAGTGCCTGGGCGCCGGCGCCGCCACCGATGATGGTGTCGGTCAGGCTTGGGTTCCATGGGCCTGGGCCTTGGGCCAGGCCGGAAGGCTGCTCGCTGTAGTGCTGCTTGGTCGCGTCAACGCCCAGACCAAGTGCAGCCTGGCCGCCACCCATTGCGAACACTTCGCGCGAAGCGTGGGCCTGGAGGACGTCGATCTTCGATTTGATCGTCGACAGGTTCTCATGCAGCACCGCTGGCGCCAGGATCGAGGAGGCGTTCGGGTTGATGATGTAAGGGTTGTAGGCACCGGACTTGACCAGGGCGTCGAACGCGTTGGCGCTCATGTAGCCCGACACGGCGTCGTCCTTCTGGGTGTTTTCCGAGTGCGTGTAGGTCGCATTCATGTCCCAGCCGGCGAACGAGGTGTCGGCGCCGATGGCCAGGTGGCGTGCATCGGTTTTCCAGGCGTCGGTACGGCCGCCTGCATCGCGGGCGCGGAAGTAGAAGAAGGCGTCGGTGACGTCAGCGGCGTTGATGCCCTGGGCCGCCAGCAGTGGCACCACGGACTTGTTGTAGGCGCCGATGTAGTTCGGGTTGGTCGTCTTCACGCCAGTGACCGGGTCGGTCGATATCGTCGTCAGCGGCTGGGCCGGAGCGGCGTAGCGCGCGGTGTTGGAGAAGGACGAAGCGACGAATTCACCGAACACGGTGGTCGTTTCGTTCAGTTTCCAGTTGCCCGATGCGAAGAAGCTGTCGCGCTTCAGTTCCGGGATCAGTTCCACCGTCGAAGCATAGTCGTAACGGCAAACGCCGCCGCGCTCGAAGGTGTTCGGGCCATTGCACTTGCCGGTATTGACCAGGTCGGGCGAGAACGTGGCGTTGTTGCCCTTGTTGTCGTAGATGTCGGCGTTGGCAGGAATCGAGTTGATCGACGTCTGCCAGGTCGCGAATTTCTTGCCATTGTTTTCGAAGCGCTGCACGCCCGAATTGGCGAAATCGCGCTGCGACGCTTCCAGCGCCTTGGCCTGGTCATGCGAGTAGGCGAACATGACGTTGAAGCCGTCCTTGTCCAGGGTGCCGAAGCCCTTGGAGATGGCGACGTTGGAGTTCTGGCCACCGGTCTTCTGTGGCTTGTAGGCGGTCGCTTCAATGTTCAGTTCGGTCTGGTTCTTCTTCAGGATGAAGTTGACCACGCCGGCGATCGCGTCCGAACCGTACAGGGTCGACGCGCCGTCGGTCAGGATTTCGACGCGTTCAACGGCCGACAGGGGGATCGAGGCCAGGTTGACGGCCGAGCCGGTGCCGTACGGTGCCATGCGGCGACCGTTGAGCAGCACCAGGGTGTAAGAGGTACCGATGGCGTGCACCGAAGCGGTCTGCACGCCGCCACCGCCGCCGTTGACCGAGGTCGAGGCGGTGATGAAGCCTTGCATCGCCGGCAGGGCGGCGACCAGGTCGGCGACGTTGTTCACGCCGGCTTGTTCGATGTCCTTGCGGGTCAGCGTCTGCACGGGCAGGGCGCCTTCCTGGGCGATACGCTTGATCGAGGAACCGGTAATTTCCACGCGCTGTACGACAGCGTTGGCGTCCTGGGCCATGGCGGGCTGGGCCAGCAGGCCGACGGCCATGCCGCCGGCGCACACCAGGCGGACGGAACGCGACAAGATTGTCTCTTTAAACATTGAAATGATCCTTGGCTATAAAAATACAGCGTTTATTTTTTCGATGTCCCGGTTCTCTTGTGGAGCCGGAATACATAGTCCCAAACTTGGCTAGACAAGTGTCCTTACCAAGTTTGCTATGGAAGCATGTCAACTTTCTAACTGTCAATCCAGATTATGCATACGCGCATAATTACAACACTTTAGGTGTCAAATTAAGCGGTTTGCATGGATTTTGTATGCACCATTTTGGTGCATTGATGGGCTCAAGCGCCCCAGATGGCCTGCAAGGTCCCGGCGGCGGCAATGCCGGCCGTCTCGGTGCGCAGGATGCGCGGGCCCATGGTCAGGGCCAGCGCGCCGCGCGCGATGGCGGCGTCTTCCTCCTGGGCGGTGAAGCCGCCTTCGGGCCCGATCATCAGGGTCAAGGCCTGGGGCGGCTGGTGGCGCGCCCAGTCGGCCAGGCTCTGGTTCCCGCGCGGCGAGAGCAGGATGCGCCGGTGCATGTCTTGCTGGCCGATCCAGCCCGTGAAGCTGTCGAGCTCACCAATGGCGGTCAGCCGGTTGCGCCCGCTTTGCTCGGACGCGGCCACGACGATGCCGGCCCAGTGGGCGGCCTTTTTCTCGAGCCGCTCGCCGGCCAGGCGCACCACGCAGCGCTGGGCCGCCAGCGGCTGGATGCGGGCCACGCCCATTTCGACGGCTTTTTCGATGATCCAGTCCAGCTTGGATGCCTCGGGCAGGGCCTGGGCCAGGGTGATGGCATAGGGCAGCTCGGCTTCGCGCGCCACGTGCGCCTTGATTTCGGCACTGGCACGGCGCTTGTCGACTCCCACCAGGTGGGCCAGGTATTCGCCGCCTTCGCCGTTGAACAGGGTCACTTCGTCGCCGGGCGCCATGCGCACGACGTGCAGATGATGGGCGACAGCCTCGGGCAGGTCGATCAGGGCGCCAAGGGTGAGCGCTTGCGGACAGTGGAAGCGGGGCATGCAAGTCCTGGAAAACCATAGTGGGTATCACGCCATTTTAATTCGGCAAGCACCGGGTCTGGTAAAATACTTGGCTCAGCTCCATGCACGGCCCAATTTCCACACTCCTCGCTCTCGACCCATGAAACCTACGCTCCCGACCTCCCAGATGGCCAACGCGATCCGCGCCCTGGCCATGGATGCAGTTCAAAAGGCCAATTCCGGCCACCCTGGCATGCCGATGGGCATGGCGGAAATCGCCGTCGCCCTGTGGGCCGGCCACTACCGCCACAATCCGGCCAACCCGAAATGGGTCAACCGCGACCGCTTCCTGCTCTCCAACGGCCACGGCTCGATGCTGCACTATGCGCTCCTGCACCTGACGGGCTACGACGTCTCGATGGCCGACATCAAGGACTTCCGCCAGTTGCACTCGAAGACCCCGGGGCACCCGGAAGTGGACATCACGCCGGGCGTGGAAACGACCACCGGCCCGCTGGGCCAGGGCATCGCCAACGCGGTGGGCATGGCGCTGGCCGAATACCTGCTGGCGGCCGAATTCAACAAGCCTGGCTTTGACGTCGTCGACCACTACACCTACGCTTTCCTGGGCGACGGCTGCCTGATGGAAGGCATCTCGCACGAGGTGTGCTCGCTGGCCGGCACCTTGCGCCTCAATAAACTGATCGCGCTGTACGACGACAACGGCATCTCGATCGACGGCAAGG
>JAZJYP010000025.1:0-2283 GCA_040390345.1 Pseudomonadota bacterium
GACAACAGGAATCACAATCCTGGACTCTACCAACTGAGCTACAGCCACCACTGAACTACAAACTGTCCTGTTTCCGGGACAGCTCGAAATTATACAAACTTCTGCCCGTTCTGGCAAATCAAAATGCTTCAAACCATCAAGATTGCCTATTTTCCAGCAAAATGGCCTCTTCTACGCGCGGATGCAGGTCCAGCAGCATGGCAAACTTGGCCGCCAGCTCGGGCGCGCTAGCGCTGGCATAGCCTTCGAGCGTCGCATTGCCGTCCTGGCGGCGCAGGCCGGCCGCGTCGAGCAGGCGGGCCAGCTGGCGCGCCACGGCATCACCCGTGTCGACCAGGATGACGGGCGCGCTGGTGTGGATGGCAATCAGGCGCTCGATGGCCGCCTGCACAAAGGGATAGTGGGTGCAGCCGAGCACCAGGGTGTCGGCGCCCTGGTCTAGCAGGGGCAGTACGAAGCGCTCGAGCATGGCCGTGGTGGCGGGCGAATCGGGCTGGCCCAGCTCGATCTGGTCGGCCAGGCCCGGGCAGCCTTGCAGCAGGAAATGGGCGCCGCTCGCTTCGGCGATCTGCGCGCGCAGCAGCTGGAATTTTTCTCCGGCCAGCGTGCCTTCGGTGGCCAGTACGCCGACCTTGCCGTTGCGGGTGAGGGCAGCGGCCGGTTTCAGGCCCGGTTCCACGCCCACGATGGGCATGGCCGGATAGTGCTGGCGCAGCAGCTTGATGGCCGCCACCGTGGCCGTATTGCAGGCCACGACGAGCGCCTTGGCGCCGCGCGCAACGAGGAAGCGCGCAATGGCCAGCGCGCGTTCGGCCACGACCTGCTCCGGCTTGTCGCCATAGGGCGCGAAGCCCGTGTCGGCGAAGTAGAGCAGGTCTTCATGCGGCAGCTGCGCCCGGATATGGCGCAGCACCGACAGGCCGCCAATGCCCGAATCGAACACGCCGATCGGGGCCTGGGCTTGCTGCGCGAGCGGAAGGACCATCAGGCGACGGTGACGGGGATCTTGCCGACCGAAGACAGCGACTCGATCTTGGCTTGCCATTCCTTCGGACCGGTGTTGTGCACCGAGGTGCCCTTCGCGTCCACCGCCACGGTGACCGGCATGTCGACGACGTCGAACTCATAGATCGCTTCCATGCCCATGTCTTCGAAGCCGAGCACCTTGGCGCTCTTGATCGCCTTCGACACCAGGTAGGCGGCGCCGCCCACGGCCATCAGGTAGGCCGACTGGTGCTTCTGGATCGACTCGATGGCGGCCGGGCCCCGTTCGGCCTTGCCGATCATGGCGATCAGGCCCGTTTTCTCGAGCATCATGTCGGTGAACTTGTCCATGCGCGTGGCCGTGGTTGGGCCGGCCGGGCCGACCGCTTCGTCACGCACCGGGTCGACCGGGCCGACGTAGTAGATGACGCGATTGGTGAAGTCCACCGGCAGTTTTGCGCCCTTGGCCAGCATGTCGGCGATGCGCTTGTGCGCGGCGTCGCGGCCGGTGAGCATTTTGCCGTTCAGCAGAAGCGTCTGGCCTGGCGTCCACGAGGCCACTTCTTCTTTCGTCAGCGTGTTCAGGTCCACGCGCTTGGACTTCTCGGTGTCCGGCGCCCAGTGCACTTCCGGCCAGGTCGACAAGGCAGGCGGTTCGATATACGAGGGGCCCGAACCATCGAGCACGAAGTGCGCATGGCGCGTGGCGGCGCAGTTCGGAATCATCGCCACCGGCTTGGAAGCGGCGTGGGTCGGGTGCATCATGATCTTCACGTCCAGCACCGTGGTCAGGCCACCGAGGCCCTGCGCGCCGATGCCAAGGGCATTGATCTTGTCGCACAATTCGATGCGCAGTTCTTCGGTCTTGTTTTGCGGTCCGCGCGCCTTCAGTTCGTACATGTCGATGTCGTCCATCAGGACTTCCTTCGCCATCATCATCGCCTTCTCGGCGGTGCCGCCGATGCCGATGCCCAGCATGCCCGGCGGGCACCAGCCGGCGCCCATGGTCGGCACGGTTTTCATGACCCAGTCCACCAGCGAGTCCGATGGATTGAGCATGACGAACTTGGTCTTGTTTTCCGAGCCACCGCCCTTGGCTGCGACTTTCACGTCGACGGTATTGCCTTCGACGAGTTCCATGTGCACCACGGCTGGCGTGTTGTCCTTGGTGTTCTTGCGTTCGAACTGCGGGTCGGCCACGATGGAAGCGCGCAGCTTGTTGTCGGCGAAGTTGTAGGCGCGGCGCACGCCTTCGTTGACGGCGTCGGTGACGGTGCCCTTGAAGCCTTCAAAGCGCAC
>JAZJYP010000026.1:0-1961 GCA_040390345.1 Pseudomonadota bacterium
CAAGCTGAAAGTGTTCAAGCTGATGAAGCTGGCCGGCGCCTACTGGCGCGGCGATTCGAAGAACGAAATGCTGCAGCGTGTCTACGGCACCGCCTGGGTCAAGAAGGAAGACCAGGAGCAGTACCTGTTCCAGCTGGAAGAGGCGGAAAAACGCGACCACCGCAAGCTGGGCAAGCAGCTCGACTTCTTCCACTTCCAGGACGAAGCGCCGGGCCTGGTGTTCTGGCATCCGAAAGGCTGGACCATCTGGCAAGCGGTCGAACAATATATGCGCCACAAATACCAGGTCAACGGCTACCAGGAAGTGAAGGCGCCGCAGATCCTCGACGCCAGCCTGTGGGGCAAGACCGGGCACTGGGAAAACTACCGCGAGAACATGTTTGTCACGGAGTCCGAGAACCGTTCCTACGCCCTGAAACCGATGAACTGCCCGGGCCACGTGCAGATCTTCAACAGCAATATGCGCTCCTACCGCGACCTGCCGCTGCGTTACGGCGAGTTCGGCCAGTGCCACCGCAACGAGCCCTCCGGCGCGCTGCACGGCATCATGCGCGTGCGCGGCTTCACCCAGGACGATGGCCATATTTTCTGCACGGACGAGCAGATCCAGCCGGAAGTGGTGGCCTTCCACACCCAGGCGATGGAGGTGTACAAGGACTTCCACTTCGAAAACATTGACGTCAAGCTGGCCCTGCGTCCGGATAACCGCATCGGCACCGACGAAGTGTGGGACAAGGCCGAAGACGCGCTGCGCGAAGGCTTGCGCGCCTGCGGTGTAACGTGGACGGAGCTGCCGGGCGAGGGTGCCTTCTACGGCCCGAAAATCGAATACCACCTGAAGGATTCGCTGGGCCGCCCATGGCAGGTCGGCACGATGCAGGTCGACTTCTTCATGCCAGAGCGCCTCGGCGCCGAATACGTGGCGATGGACAATTCGCGCAAGACTCCGGTCATGCTGCACCGGGCCATCGTCGGCTCGCTCGAGCGCTTCATCGGCATCCTGATCGAGAACTATGCCGGCGCCTTGCCGCTGTGGCTCGCGCCGGTGCAGGTGGCGGTGCTCAACATCTCCGATGCGCAAGCCGAATATGCGCAAAAACTGACGGAATCCTTGCGCAAAGCGGGCTTCCGCGTGCAGGCGGATTTGCGCAACGAGAAAATTACCTATAAAATACGCGAACATTCCGTCCAAAAACTGCCGTACATCCTCGTGATCGGCGATAAAGAGCGGGATGCCAATACCGTGGCCGTGCGAGCCCGTGGCAACGTCGACCTGGGCGTGATGCCGATCGAAGCCCTGGTGGAGCGCCTCAAGCAAGAGGTCGAATCCAAGGCGTAACGAGGAATTCCCTCGCACATTCTCATCAAGACATTAAAAGGAAACACCATAGCTACTGACAAGTCGCATCGCATCAATGGCGAAATCACCGCCCCCGAAATGCGTTTATCCGGGGTGGACAACGAGCCGCTTGGCATTGTGAGCCTGGCTGAAGCATTCCGTCTGGCCGAAGAGGCGAACGTGGACCTGGTGGAAATCGCGCCAACCGCGCAGCCGCCTGTTTGCCGTCTGATGGACTACGGCAAGTTCAAGTATTCGGAGCAGAAGAAGGCGCACGAAGCCAAATTGAAGCAAAAGATCATCCTCGTGAAGGAAGTCAAATTCCGTCCGGGTACTGATGATGGCGATTACAACATCAAGCTGCGCAACTTGGTCAAGTTCCTCGAAGACGGCGACAAGACCAAGATCACGCTGCGCTTCCGCGGCCGCGAAATGGCCCACCAGGATATCGGCTTTCGCATGCTCGAACGCCTGAAAGCCGACCTCGAGCCGTTCGGCCAGGTCGAGCAGTTCCCGAAGATGGAAGGCCGCCAGATGATCATGATTCTCGCGCCAAAGAAGAAGAAGTAAACTTCGGGGTCACATCTGACATTCGGACACGGGCTCTACCTTCGGGGTCACA
>JAZJYP010000027.1:0-3378 GCA_040390345.1 Pseudomonadota bacterium
CCACAGTCGCGGGCCGAGGGTAGGGTGGGTCAGCGCGCAGCGCGTCACCCACCAGGCACCGCCGCGGTCGCGGGCCTGCCTCAGTAACGGTAGCCGAAGGCCGCTTCGAAGCGGTCCGCGATCTCGGCGGCGCTGATGGCGTGGTTCTGCCCGCCCTGGTGGGCGATCTTGATGGCGCCCATCAGGCTGGCCAGCCGGCCCGTCGTGGCCCAGTCCATGTCGTTGGTGATCCCGAACAGCAGGCCGGCGCGGTAGGCGTCGCCGCAGCCGGTCGGGTCGACCACGGCATCGGCCTGCACGCAGGGAATGTCGAAGCGCAGGCCGCCGGCATAGATCTCGGAACCATTTTCGCCGCGCGTGATGATCAGGGCTTCGAGGCGGCTGGCGATCTCTTCGAGCGTCAGGCCGGTGCGCTCCTTGAGCATTTCGAATTCATAGTCATTGCAGGCGACGTAGCTGGCCTGGTTGATGAACTCGGTCAGCTCGGCGCCATTGAAGCGCGGCAGCTGCTGGCCCGGGTCGAACATGAAGGGCAAGCCCTGGCCGGCGCAGTCGCGCGCGTGCTTGAGCATGCCGCCGCGCCCGTCCGGGGCGATGATGGCCACGCGCAGCGGGCCCTGGTCGGCCACATTGTTTTCGTGCGAATGCTCCATCGCGCCCGGGTGGAAGGCGTTGATCTGGTTATTGTCCTGGTCGGCCGTGACAAAACACTGGGCCGTGTAGGCGCTGGCGATCTTCCGGATCCCGCGCGTGGAAATGTCCATCTGGGCGAAGCGCTCGAGGTAGTCGCCGCCGTCCTGGCCGATGGTGGCCATGATCAGGGGATCGCCGCCGAGCATCTTCAGGTTGTAGGCGATATTGGCCGAGCAGCCGCCGTATTCGGTGCGCAGGGTCGGCACCAGGAAGGACACGTTGACCTTGTGCAGCTGGTCGGCCAGCAAGGCGTCGGCGAAGCGGCCATGGTATTGCATGATCTTGTCGAAGGCGAGCGATCCGCAGATCAGGGCAGTGGTGGTCATATTGGAGCCTTAAGGATAGAAAACGGCGAGGTTGTAGCCCGAGGCCTTGACCTGGTCGAGCGCAAAAAACAGTTTAACCGTTTGTTCGGAGCGGGGCGCAAAGCCCTTGGCCAGCGGTGCGCTGGCGGGCAGGTATTCGGCGGGGGCAAAGACGCGGCGCAGCTGGGGGCGGTCGCCTTCGTCGGTCAGTTCCAGCTCGAGGCTGGGCCAGGCTTGCGGGTTGGCGCTGGCGTTGCGCAGCACCGCCGTCACCACGTGCACCGGGCCGCCAAGCAGCTGCAATTCGTCCGACTGGATCGACATCGCATCGATCTGCATCGGCAAGTCGATGCGGCAGCCGAGCTGGGCGCAGGCGGCCACCAGGGCCGGCTTGGCCGCCGGGACGGCCAGCGCGAACTGGCTGCGGAAAGCGAACAGGCCCTGGCCGGCTGCGGCCAGCAGCAGCACGCCGGCGCCGAAGCCATAGGCGAGGCGGCGCGAACGGCCGGTCTGTTCGAGGTGGCGGCCGCGTTTGACGAACTCCGGTTCTTCGTGTTCGGGCGCCGCTTCTTCCTCGTCGTCGACCAGGATGTCGATGTGCTCGGGCGGGATGTGGAAAGTCGGCTCGATGCGCGCCGGCTCGCTGGCCAGGGCGTCGGCGAGCGAGATCGCTTCGGGGTCTGTCCCCGATGTGGCCTCGGCGGCCGGCTCGGGTTCGGGCTCGATGATGATGGCCGGGGGCGGCTCGAGGTCTTCATCGACATTCAGGTCGAGGTCGAAGTCGGGTTCGCCAGCCGCCGGCGCCAGCGGCGCCGGTTCGGGCAGGGCCGTCTTGGGCAGGATGCCGAAGGGGTCGAAGGTGGTGTCGAAGTCGAGCGTGTAGATCGGGTCGGTGTGGCGCGCCTGTTCGGCTTCGATGGCGGCCACCTCAAGGTCGAAGGCTTCCGACAAATGGGTCTCGGGCGGCGCTTCGGGCGTGGGCACGGGCGTTGTGCCGGGGGTGACCGCGTCCAGGTCGATCAGGGTGGCGTTGCCGTCAAAGACTTCCTGGCAGGCGCCGCAACGCACGATGCCCCCGCGCAGCTTGAGCTGGTCGGAGGCGACCCGGAAGATCGTGCTGCAGTGGGGGCATTGGGTGGCGAGTGCCATGACCTATGCGGTACGGGCGGGCGGGACGCTGTCGCTGCCCAGCCGGCCGTGCAAGGCGACCCAGCCATCGAGTTCAGCCCAGACGCCCAGCTTGATGAAGGGCGCATAGGCGGCCGCCACTTCTTCGGCCTGGCGCGCCAGCACACCCGACAAGGTCAAGGTGCCGCCCGGCGCGACGCGGCCCGACAGCATCGGCGCCATCAACTTGAGCGGCGAGGACAGGATATTGGCCACGACGGCGTCGAATTTGGCGTCGGCATGGCGCGAGGTGGCGAAGGTATCGGGCAGGAAGTACTCGACCTCGCAGTGGTTGCGCACGGCGTTGTCGCGTGCCGATTCGATCGCCTGCGGGTCGATGTCGACCCCGGTCACTTCACCGGCGCCCAGCTTCTTGGCCACCATGGCCAGGATGCCGGAACCGCAACCGTAATCGAGCACGCTCTGGCCCGGTGCGGGATGGGCTTCGAGCCACTCCATGCACAATCGCGTGGTCGGGTGGCTGCCGGTGCCGAAGGCCAGGCCAGGATCGAGTTCCAGGATCAGGGCGTTGGCGTCGGGCGCTTCGTGCCAGCTTGGCACGACCCAGATATTCTTGCCGATGTGGATGGGCGCGAACTGCGACTGCGTCAGGCGCACCCAGTCTTCGTCGGCCACGGCGCGCGTCGTGAAGACCGGCACCGTACCGAGTTGAATCGCGGCGGCCGCCTCGGCGACGATGGCCGCCTGGTCGGCGTCCACGTCGGTCAGGGCGACCACGCGCGAATGTTCCCACGCCGCTTCGGCCGGCTCCATGCCAGGTTCGCCGAACAGCGGCTTTTCCTGGTCGGTGCCTTCGTCGGCGTCTTCCACCGACACCGACAGCGCGCCCGCTTCCATCAGCGCGTCGGACAGGGCCTCGGCGTGTTCACGGCGCACTTCGATGACGACTTCGGTCCAGCTCATAACGGTGCCTTGACTTCCGATTTGGCGGCCAGCGTGCCGTCCTTGGGCAGGTCCGGCTTGGCGGCCAGTTTCTGCTCCAGGTAGTGGATGTTGGTGCCGCCTTCAATGAAGCGGGCATCGATCATCAACTCGCGGTGCAGGGGGATATTCGTCATGATACCTTCGACGACCATTTCCGACAGCGCGATCTGCATGCGGCGGATCGCCTGCTCGCGCGTGGCACCGTAGGCGATGACCTTGCCGATCATCGAATCGTAGTGCGGCGGCACGTAGTAGCCGGCGTAGGCGT
>JAZJYP010000028.1:0-14986 GCA_040390345.1 Pseudomonadota bacterium
AACCGGAGCACGACACTTGGGTCGCGCCTTCCATCAGGCGGGCGAAGTCGTAGGTGACTTTCTTGCTGGCGATCGATTTCTGCATCGAGTCGATCAGCATGTCGGCCGCTTCCAGCCAGCCCATGTGGCGCAGCATCATTTCAGCCGACAGGATCAGCGAACCTGGGTTCACGTAGTCCTTGCCTGCGTACTTAGGCGCGGTGCCATGGGTCGCTTCGAACATCGCTACCGAGTCCGACAGGTTGGCGCCCGGCGCGATGCCGATGCCGCCCACTTGCGCTGCCAGCGCGTCGGAGATGTAGTCGCCGTTCAGGTTCAGCGTCGCGATGACCGAATACTCGGCCGGGCGCAGCAGGATCTGTTGCAGGAACGCGTCGGCGATCGAATCCTTGACGATGATGTCGCGGCCGGTCTTCGGGTTCTTGAACTTGCACCATGGGCCGCCATCGATCAGCTCGGCGCCGAATTCTTTTTGTGCCAGTGCGTACGCCCAATCGCGGAAGCCGCCTTCGGTGTACTTCATGATGTTGCCCTTGTGGACGATCGTCACGGAAGGCTTGTCATTGTCGATCGCGTACTGGATCGCCTTGCGCACCAGGCGCTCGGTGCCTTCGATCGACACCGGCTTGATGCCCAGGCCGGAAGTGCCGGGGAAGCGGATCTTGGTGACGCCCATTTCCTTGATCAGGAAGTCCATCAGCTTCTTGGCGCCTTCCGAACCCTGCTGGTATTCGATGCCGGCGTAGATGTCTTCCGAGTTCTCGCGGAAGATCACCATGTCGGTCTTCTCAGGCTCTTTGACCGGCGAAGGCACGCCGGTGAAGTAGCGCACCGGGCGCAGGCAGACGTACAGGTCGAGCTGCTGGCGCAAGGCCACATTGAGCGAACGGATGCCGCCGCCGACGGGCGTCGTCAGCGGGCCCTTGATCGAGACCACATAGTCCTTGAGCACTTGCAGCGTCTCTTCCGGCAGCCACACGTCGGGGCCGTACACGGTCGTCGACTTTTCGCCGGCAAAGATTTCCATCCAGCTGATCTTGCGTTTGCCACCGTAGGACTTGGCCACGGCCGCGTCGATGACCTTGATCATCACCGGGCTGATGTCCACGCCGGTGCCGTCACCTTCGATATAGGGAATGACCGGATTGTCGGGCACATTCAGCGAAAAATCGGCGTTGACGGTGATTTTCTGGCCGTCGGCTGGAACTTTGATATGTTGGAACATCGTGATCTCCGAAGTGGACGCGGGGCAGGCGACGCCGCCTGCCGGGCAAAATGAATTGCTAAAACACTAAACTTGCAGTGGTCTTCTATAAGACATAAGACACGCGTTTCATATTATGCACCAGTATTTTATTAGGCGCCACGGTTTTACGACATCTACAATGTGGAACCGAGCCCATTATTCTACCTCCGAGCACCGCCGATGCCCCTCATTCTCTTTAATAAACCGTTCCAGGTGCTGTGCCAGTTTTCACCCCAGCCGGGACGCGCCACCCTGGCCGACTACCTGACACAACCCGACATCTACCCGGCCGGTCGGCTCGACATGGATTCCGAAGGCTTGATGCTGCTCACCGACGACGGCAAGCTGCAGCACGCCATCGCCCATCCGGACCACAAGGAAGCGAAGACCTACCTGGTCCAGGTCGACGGCGTGCCCGACGCGGCGGCGCTGGCGCGCCTGCAGGGCCCGCTCGACCTGGGCGACTTCACGACCCAGCCCTGCCAGGCCGTGCGCATCGCCGCACCGGACTGGCTGTGGCCGCGCGACCCACCCATCCGCGTGCGCCTGGACAAGCCCACCAGCTGGCTGGCCATCACCTTAAAGGAAGGCAAGAACCGCCAGGTGCGGCGCATGACGGCAGCTGTCGGCCTGCCCACCTTGCGCCTGGTGCGCTCTTCCATCGGCCCCTATTCGCTGGCCACCCACCCGCTGTGGCCGGGCGAGTGGCAGCTTGTGTCTGCGCGCGACATTGCTTGATCTAGGCAATTCCTTTTTTGCATGCTCGGGCGTATATTGGAGTCACACCGCTTGCACGGTCCCGCCACGTTTTGCCACCATTGGAAAACCGTATGTCGCTCACGCCGCCACGCGCCCAGATCCCCGACGACCTGCCCCGCGAAGGCCCCCACTATGTCCGCGCCGTGGCCGAAACGGGCGATACGCAGTCGGTGCTGGCCGCCGAAGACATTTATGCCAGCAACGGGATGAAATTGCTGTCCAAGGGTACGCGCATCGACAGCCACCAGTTCGAGCAATTGACCCAGCACCGCCTGGCGGTGCCGCTGGACCATTCCCTGGTCGCCGAGAAGCCGGTCAATGCGGCCTTGTTGGCGCTCGAAGCGGGCAAGATCATCGAACATCACGGCGTTTACCGGCGCATGGCGATGCGCACCGGCGACCCGCTGGCGGTCAAGGCTTGCCTGTCGGACTTGAAACTGCCCACGCCCATCCAGACCCGGCTGACCGTCATGCGCGAGCGCCGTACCGTCATCTTCGAGCATTCCCTGCGAACGGCAATGATCGCCTTCATGCTGGCCCAGCGCATGGGCTTGCCCCAGCACGAACGCAGCGCCGTCGCGCTGGCCGGCCTGTGCCATGATTTCGGCGAAATGCACACCGATCCGGCCATGCTGGCCATCGGCCACCACATCATTCCGGCCGAGCGGCGCTTCGTCCATGTCCATCCGATCACCAGCTATGTGCTGGTGCACGAACTGCCCGGCTTCCCGGCCGCGGCGGCCCAGGCCGTGCTGCACCACCACGAACGGCTCGACGGCAGCGGCTACCCGAACGATTTGCCGGGAGAAAAAATCCCCCTGCTCGCGCGCGTGCTGGCCGTGGCCGACGTGGCCGAAGCGGTCATCAAGCGCTTCGACCTGCCGCGCCTCGACATGCTGTTCCGCCTTAACCAGGTCCGTTTCGACGCCAGGGCCGTCGGCGCCCTGCGCGACCTGATCCACATCGGCCCGGAAGACGCCACCGACACGCCCAACGAACACGGGGCGGCCCACCAGCTGGCCCACCTGGCCGACTTGCTGCAAGCCTGGTTCACCCTGCGCGGCATGCTCGAAAAGCAGTTTTCCCCCAACCCGCCCGACGCCTCGCCGCTCGCCTTCCTGTTCGAACGCATGACGGCAATCCGCCAACTGGTGCTGCAAGCCGGCTTCGACCCCGACAATATGGCCAGCATGCTCGCCATTGCGCGCGAAGATCCGGCCATCCTGCTCGAACTGCGCGGCATGCTCGACGAAATGGAATGGCTGCTCGAAGACCTGGCCAATGAAATCGACCGCCGCTCGCCGGAACTGGAAGGCATGTCCCAGGGCGCGCTGAAGGGCTTGCTGGGCCGCCTGCGCACGGCGCCGGCCTGATTTTCGTATGGAAATGGCAATATTTACGAGTTTTTCCAATTATTTCGAAATTATTTCAAAAATATTTCAGAAAGATGTCAACCGACAAGAAGCGCACACGTTATTGGACACAGATTCATCAGAATCGTTTTTCTTAACTAAAAGGAATTTTAAAATGTCCAAGATCATCGCTGCCCTGGTTGCTTCCCTGTTCGCTGCTTCCGCTTTCGCTGCTTCCGCATCCGCTTCGGCTTCCGCTTCGGCAATGGCTTCGGCTCCTTCGGCTTCGGCTTCCGCTTCGATGTCGGCTTCGGCTTCGGCTCCAGCTAAGAAAGCTCACAAAGCTAAAGCCGCTTCGGCTTCCGCTTCGGGTTCCGCTTCGGCATCGGCTGCTTCGGCTGCTGCTTCGAAGTAATTCGAGCTTAGCTTCAAAAAAAACCCGCGACGCTTGCGACGCGGGTTTTTTTACGTCTGTTGATTTGTCAGGAACCCGCCTTTCATGAAAACACGCTTCGCCCTCCTCGCCCTGCTGGCCGCCACGGCCGCCCAGGCGCAAAATGTCCGCTTCGGCACGACCGAATTGACTACCGGCATCCACCTGATCAAGGCCGAAGTGGCCGCCACCGATCCCCAGCGCCAGCAAGGCCTGATGTTCCGTGAATACATGGCCAACAATGCCGGCATGGTGTTCGTGTTCGACACGCCCAACACCCAGTGCATGTGGATGAAAAATACCCTGATCCCCCTGTCGGTCGCCTTCATCGACGCCGATGGCAAGATCATCAATATCGAAGACATGCAAGCCCAGACCCTGGACAGCCACTGCTCGGCCAAGCCGGCCAAGTTTGCGCTGGAAATGAACCTCGGCTGGTTCAAGCAAAAGCATCTCGGCCCGGGCAGCAGCATCGACGGCCTGGTCAAGAACGCCAAATAAGGCGCCGGACAAGCGAAAAAACCCGCCAGGCTTGCGCCTTGCGGGTTTTTTTCATCCAACACTGCCAGCCGCCGAAGCGGCCGGGCACGGGCTATTAGGCCAGTGCTTTCAGGGCTGCTGCCAGACGGCTCTTGTGGCGAGCTGCCTTGTTCTTGTGGATGATTTTCTTGTCAGCGATGCTGTCGATGGTCGACACGGATGCCTGGAAGATCGAAGCAGCGGCGGCTTTGTCGCCAGCCTGGATCGCCTTGCGGACAGCTTTGATAGCGGTACGCAGGGTCGAACGCTGGGCCGAGTTGTGCGCGTTTTGCTTAACTGCTTGACGAGCGCGTTTGCGCGCTTGTGCGGTATTTGCCATGGAATTTCCTAAAACGGGGTCAAGTTGCGTTTGCAAACATTAGCGTCTGTCAAACCGGTGCGTTCAGTGCGTCTGCGCGAACCTTGTGTGTCAAACCAGTGCCTGCCAAACAATAGTGTCTGCGTAACAGAATTCTGTACAGCCTTCGATTATAGCGAATGTTTCCTGTCAAGGCAATTCTTAAATCGCGAAAACTCGCTTCAAGTGGCAGTTTATGCATCACCTTGCCGCTATAATCTCGCCCTATGAACTTACTCAAGACCCTTGCCGCCATTTCCAGCATGACCATGCTGTCCCGTGTCACCGGCCTGTTGCGCGAAAGCCTGTTCGCCCGCGCCTTCGGTGCCGACGCCTTCACCGATGCCTTCATCGTGGCCTTCCGGATCCCCAACCTGTTGCGCAGGTTATTTGCAGAAGGCGCCTTTTCGCAGGCGTTTGTGCCCATTTTATCGGAATATAAGACCCAGCACGGCGATGAAAAAACGCGCGGCCTGGTCGACCACGTGGCCACCGCCCTGGTCTGGAGCACCGTGCTCACCTGCGTTGTCGGCATCCTCGCCACGCCGGCGCTGATCCTTCTGATTGCCACCGGCCTGGCCGCCACGCCGGCCGCCTTCGACGCCTCGGTGTGGATGACGCGCCTGATGTTCCCCTATATTGCCTTCATGTCCATCGTGGCCCTGGCCGGCGGCGTGCTCAACACCTGGCGCCAGTTCAAGATTCCCGCCTTCACACCGGTGCTGTTGAATATCTCCTTCATTGTCGCGTCGCTGTTCCTGAAGGATTACCTGGCCCAGCCGATCTATGCGATGGCCATTGCCGTCGTCGTCGGCGGCCTGCTGCAGGTGGGCCTGCAGATACCCGCCCTGATGAAGATCGGCATGTTGCCGCGCATCGCCCTCAATCCCCTGACCGGCTTGCGCGACCCGGGCGTGCGGCGCATCCTGGCCAAGATGGGCCCGGCCGTGTTCGCCGTCTCGGCGGCCCAGTTCAGCCTGATGATCAACACGAATATTGCGTCCAAGCTGGCCGAAGGCAGCGTCTCGGCCCTTACCTATGCCGACCGCCTGATGGAATTCCCCACCGCCATGCTCGGCGTCGCACTGGGGACCATCCTGCTGCCGAGCTTATCGAAAGCCAACCTGGACGGCGACAGCCGCGAATACTCGGCCCTGCTCAACTGGGGCTTGCGCCTGACCTTCCTGCTGGCCCTGCCCGCGGCCGTCGGCCTGGCCACCCTGGCCCTGCCCCTGATTGCCACGCTGTTCAATTACGGCGCCTTCAGCGACAAGGCCGCCGCCACGGCATCGATGCCCCTGGTCGCCTATAGCGCCGGCCTGATCGGCATCATCCTGGTCAAGACGCTCGCGCCCGCATTCTATGCGCGCCAGGACATCCGCACACCGGTCAATATCGCCATGGGCGTGCTGGTGGCGACCCAGTTGATGAACCTGGTCTTCGTGCCCTGGATCGGTGTGGCCGGCCTGGCCCTGTCGATCGGCATGGGGGCCTGCCTGAATGCCGCCCTGCTGTATGTGGGCCTGCGCCGGCGCGGGATTTTCACGCCCCAGGCCGGCTGGCTGCTGTTCTTCGCCAAGCTGGCCATTGCCCTGGCCGCGATGGGCGCGCTGGGCTGGTATGGCGCCGCCCAGTTCCACTGGACGGCCATGCAGGGCCACGCCTGGCTGCGCGCCGGCGCCCTGTTCGGCATCATCGGCGCCTGCGTCGCCACTTATTTTGCCGTGCTGTTCGCTCTGGGTTTCCGCCTGAAAGACTTCAAACGCAGCGCCGCCTGAGAAGTTCCAGCCGTAAAAAAACCCGCTGCATGCAGCGGGTTTTTTGTATAGCGCGGGCAGTGCTTAGGCTGCTTTTGCCTTGCGACGGCGTGCCATCAGGCCAACCAGGCCCAGGCCACCGAGCATCATGCCGTAGGTTGCAGGCTCAGGCACAGGTTGGGAAACGAAAGCCAATTGACCGGCGTAAGCTGCGCCACCGGTGGTGGTGCCGCTCAGGGTCAGCGTATAAGGCGCACCTGCGCTGAGCAGCGTCTTGTCAAGCACCCAGCGCTCCGTACCAGCACCGTCGAAACCAGTCTGGGTAAAGTTCCAGCTATGGGTTCCGGACGACAGCACGACGGAGGTGAAATCCACATCCTTTGGCAAGTTCATGCGCGTCGTTACGCTACCGGACGCCTTGTCGAGCAAGTATGGCAAGGTGAACGTGAACGAATCGACGAACGAACCGACCAGCGGCGTACTCGAGAAACCAATATTGTTTTTCGCGTCGAACGACCATACGGGCGTTGCGGCAGATACCGAGCCGACCGCAAGCGTCAGGGCGACGAGAGCTAAAGTCTTCATTTTCATAGTAAATTTCCTATTCAGTCGATCGAATAACACACCGAAGCCGCAGCAACGGTGCCGGCGGCAGGCGCCGGATCGTTGTTATTTATTGCGGCGGCGAGCCATGAAACCGACGACGCCCAGACCGGCCAGGAGCATGCCATACGTTTCCGGTTCCGGCACGGCGTTGACGGACAATTCGCCAGCGTAGTTCGATTCAGAAGGATTGCTGCCTTCAACGTGCCAGGTATACACGCCAGCGCTTAACTGAATCGGGCTCAATCCCATGCTGGTGAAGTCGCCCGGAACATCAGGCGCAAACGAGTAATGCGTATGCAATGGATCACCATTCTTCTCGAGATAGACGTTCGAGAATGTCAGGTTCCAATCCGGATCCTGGCTGGTCACGCTGCCAGCGACAATATTAGCTGCAAACGGCAGCGTAAATACAAATTCATCAGCGAACGTTGGCGCATCCACCAGAGCTCCGAGGCCGGGAATGACCAAGTTGTTGTCGCTATCGAGAGATACAGGGATTGGTGCAGCCAAGGCTGCTCCGGCACCCATTGCCAGCATTGCAACGGCTGCAATATTTTTCAGTTTCATGAAAAGTTCCTCAATTATTTTTTATTAGGTCGACAAGCTGACTACTTAACAACTTTGCCGGCGGATCACAACGCTTTCATACTTACTAACATCAACGAAGTGCATCGTAGCATATTTTTATTAAAAAATTGTTTTTTTTATAGGTAAAGTTCTACTTAAACAAGTATAAATATGCAAAATACAACAAAAAAATGCCTTCCAGAAATCAAAAACTTTATTCTTTTTTGATTTCCGGTAATTTTGATATATCTGGAACAACTGGCGGCGTGACGGCTGGCTCGGCCGGCTCCTTGCTGCCTACCGTGACCTCGTCCGGCTTGGCCGCCGGAGGCTCGCTCGGTGCCACCGGGGCGGGTGCGTCCGTCGCAGGCGCCTGTACCGGCGCCGTATCCGGCACCGTCTTGGGTGGCACTGGCGCGGCAGGCGCGGTTTGCCCGCTGAAGGTGAATTTCCAGTCCGATAGATGCAATTGATTGTCAAAACCCTGGAAGCGCGGATCAAAATTGGCGACCTTGAACGGCGCCAGTGCCGACTTGCTGTAAATGCCGATGACGCCAGTTTGATCTTTCAAGTACAAGATGCCCCAGTCCATGCTGCCGCTGATCGGGTCCGGTAGCAGTTTGCGCAAGTGGCGGCGGGTGCCGGGGAAACGCGGGTCGCGCAGCAGGTCCTGCAGGCTGGCCGGCTGCTGGGGCTGGCCCGGCGGGGTCGCCGCCGCATAGCTTTTGAGCGCATCGCTGACGGCGGCGCCAAAATCGAGCAACTCCTCTTCCGCCTGCACGCGCGCCAGCAGGGAGCCCACTTTCAGCGTGGCCGCGCCCACCAGGCCGAGGATGGCGACCAGGATGATCAAGCCCAGATAGGTAAAGCCGCCCTGGCGCATCGCTACCAGTCGCTGTACGGCTTGCCGCTGCGGTCGTTGCCGGGCGCGCCGCTCCTGATGCTGTAGACGGCGCCTTTGCCCGTTTCCTCCGGCGGCACCAGGATCCAGGTGCTGCTGCTCTCGGTGATCGGGTCGACCGGCACATTGCGCAGATACTTCTTCTCGACCAGCTGTTCGAGCGAGTCGGGATATTTGCCGGTGTCGGCATAGAACTGCTCGATCACGGCGCGCGTATTGCGCAGGTTGTCGGCCAGGATGGTGTCCTTGGCATTGTCGACGCTGGGGAAGAAGCGCGGCACGGCCAGCGTCAACAACAGGGCCACGATGCCGAGCACCACCAGCAATTCGATCAGCGTGAAGCCGCGCGCTTTCATCGTCACCATTTCTTGTAAGGGATGCCGTTCAGGCCCACCTGCGACGAGGTCGTGTAGACGTCATAGACATCCTCTCCTTCCTGCGGTTCGGCCGCTTCGCTCGCGTAGCTGCGCTTGCCCCAGGTCTGGGCGTCGGACAGGTCCGGCGCGCCGCCGTTGAACGGGTCGCGCGGAATGCGGCGCAGGAAGTACAGCTTGCTGCGCTTGGGGCTGCGCAGGTCCGGCACGCCCTCGACCAGCACGTCGAGCGACTTTGGATAACCGGTTGAATTGACGGCCTTGGCGATGCGCCCTTCGTCGTAAGCCTTTTTATACGCGTCGATGGCGGTGCGAACCTCGCGCAAGTCGCGCCGCAATTCCTGCTCCTGCCTGCGCTGGACCGTTACCTGCGTCACGGGCACGACCAGCGTTCCCAGCAAGGCCAGGATCGCCAGCGTGACCAGCAGTTCGATCAGCGTGAAGCCTTTCATTGCTTGTCCGCGGGCGGGGGCGCAATGGCGGGCGCACGCGGCGCCGGATCGGGACGGCGGCGGAAGCTCGTTTCGGTACCGGCCGAGAATTCGGCGCTGGCGGCGGACGGGCGCTGCACGCTGCGGATCAGGTGGGGCGTGATCGACAGGACGATCTCGGTGCGCTGGTTGTCGTCAAGCGTGCTGCCGAACAGGCGGCCGAGCAGGGGAATGTCGCCGAAGCCGGGGATCTTCTGGCCGCTCGAGCGCTGCTCGTTGTCGATCAGGCCGGCCAGCACCTGGTTCTCGCCGTCCTTCAACTGCAGGAAGGTCGAGGCCTGGCGCGTGCCGATTTCGTACGCCACGGTGCCGGACTTGGTGGTCTGCTTGTCGACGATATTCGATACTTCGAGCGCGATGCGGATGCCCACTTCATTATTGAGGTAGATGGTCGGCTCGACGTTCAGGGTCAGGCCGACGTCGACATAGGTGACCGATTCGGAGGCGAAGCCGCCGGAGCCGGGCGAGATCGTCGTCGTGATATTCGGGACCTTCTCGCCAATGAGCACCTTGGCCTTTTCCTTGTTGCGCACGCGGATGCGCGGATTGGCCAGGATATTGGTATCGCCATCGGTCTTATTGGCCTTGAGCGTGGCGGCCACGCCGGCGACGCCGATATTGTCGCGGTTGAGCGCACGTACATCATTGATCGTCAGCGGCCCGCCGGCGGCCGTCTGCAATGGCGCGAAGGTCAGCGAAGCGGGCCAGTCGATGCCCAGCTCGAGCAGGCGGCTGCGCTTGACTTCGAGGATCTCCACTTCCAGCATTACTTCGGGTTCGGCTACATCCTGCAAGGCGATCAGCTTGGCGGCCAGCTTCACCGCTTCCGGGCTGTCGCGCAGGATGATGAGGTTGAGCTTTTCGTCGACGGCCACGTCGCGCGACTTGAGGATGGTCTTGAGCGTGTTGGCCACCAGCTTGGCATCGGCATTGGCGATGTAGAAGGTGCGCACCACCATCTCCTGGTATTCCTTGAGCTTGGCCGCCACGTTCGGGTAGATCAGGATCGTGTTCGCGTCCATCACCTGCTGCTCGAGCTGGTTCGTCACGAGCAGGAAATAGATGGCCGCTTCGACGGTGCTGTTCTTGAGGAAGATCGAGGTCTTGGTGTCGGTCTTGACGTCCTTATCGAACAGGAAGTTCAGGCCGGAGCGGCGCGAGATCACTTCGAATGCCTGCTTGAGCGGCGCATCGCGGAACTCGATCGTGATCGGCTGGCGGTAGGCGGCGGCCAGCGCCGTCTCGGCCGCCGGCGGCGGCGCCTGTTCGTTCAGCTGCGCCAGCAGCAGGCGCGCGGGCTCGTAAGCCGGGCGCTCGGACAGGATGGCGGCCAGCCTGGTGCGCGCGCCGTCGAGGTCCTTCTTCTCGATGGCGGCGCGCACTGCCACCATCGCGGCGCTGTGGCGCGCATCCATTTCGATGGCCAGCAAGCCGGCGCGGGCGCGTTCGTTGGCCGGGTCGATGGCCAGCGCGCGCTGGTAGTCCTGCAAGGCCATGTCAGGCTTGCCCTCGGCCAGGGAGCGATCTGCCTGCAGAACATGGCGCGCGGCGCTGCGGTCGCGCGTTTGCAGCAGGGCGGCGCGGTACTGGGCGTTGGCCGGGTCGCGCTTGATCGCTTCCTGGTACTTGAGCATGCCCTCTTCGACCTTGTCCTGGGCGACCAGGTCGCGCCCTTCGCGGTAGGAGAGCTGGGCGCAGCCGGCCAGGGCCAGGGCAAGGAAAGGCACGGCCAGCAAACGCCGGCAAAAAGGGCTAGCCATCAGTCGAGTACTCCAATATTGATCTGCTGGACCTGGTTCAGGGGCAGGTAAGTCAGGGTCATCATCGGCGGCACGATCGCATCGATGCGGTAGGTGCCTTCAATGACCTCTTTGGGATGAACGATATAGGTCTTCTCGCCGCGCACCAAGTAGACCTCGAGTCCCTCCGCGCTGGCGGCCTTGCCCAGGAAGGTAAACGGCAGCGGTGGCGCCGTCGGTGGCGGCGGTGGTGGCGGTGGCGGTGCCTTCACTGGCGCCGGCGCCCAGTCCTGGCCGCGGAAGGCGGACCCGCCCTCCCCACCCAGTTCGGCGGCATCGCCAATCAGTACGGCGCGCGCCAGCAAGTGCCCGATGACGGGTTCGCCCGCCACCTTCGGCTTGCCTTCCGGCGCCGGTGCGCGCGACTTGGGACGCACCACGGCTTCGGCCACGCCGTTGCTGGGCGAACGGTCGCCAAGCAGCAGCAACGCGGCCGCGCCGACGACGGCGGCGCCCATGAGCAGGCGGCGCGGCTTCATGGCTGCCCTCCTTCGCCCAGGTAGATGGTCAGGCGCAGGCGTGCTTCAACCTGGGTGTCGGTGATGGTCTCGCGCTTGAAGCTGATGTCGTCGAGCGCGGCGAAGGGAATGCTCGACAGCGACAACAGGGCAAATTGCCAGATGCTGCGATAGCTGCCCTTGACCGGCAGCGTCACCTGGTAAGTCGTAAACTTGCCGTTGGCGTCGTAAGCGCTCTTGTACTCGCCCTGGCTCAGCGACAGGCCGGCCTTGGCGGCCAGGCCAAACAGGGTCTTGACCTGCTGCTCGGCGTAGCGTTTTTCGCCCAGGCTGGCGTAGAACAGTTTCAGGTTGTCGTTGGCGCTGACCGGCACCGGCCTGGCTGCGGCGGGAATGGCCGCCACCTTCAGCGCCACGGCCTGGCGCTGCTGCTGCAAGGCGCCCTGCGGCAGCATCCAGGCCAGCGCGGCCCCGCCCAGCACAGCGAGCGCCAGCGCGATGCTGGCCACCGGCCCAAAGCGTTCCAGCACGAACCTGGCGCGCAGCAGCTGCGATGGCAGGTTCATGGTGCGCTCCATTGCGCTTCGAGCTGGAAGCGGATCGGTTTGTTGGGGTCGAGCTCATTGATCTCGTGGCGCGTGATGCTCACCGCCGAGAACAGGCCCTGGTGCTTGAGCTGCTCGACATAGGCGACCATCTCGTCGCTACTTCTCGCTTCGGCCGACATCTTCAGGGCCTGCCGGTGCGCGTCGGGCTCCAGCGCCAGCAAGGCGATCGCCGGCGGCGTCGCTTCGGCAATCGCATCGCGCAGCGCGCGCCACGGCAGGTTCAGCTGCAGCACCGCCGCATTCACGGCCACGCCCTGCGCCTCCGGGATACGCACCAGCGGCGCTTCCACGTGCGTGGCCACGGGCGCGCTGGCGCGCACCTGGGCACTGCGCAGCTGCAGCTCGAAGGCGCGCTGGCGTTCCAGCATCTGCCAGCCGGTGAGGGCAGCGCTGACGCATAAAACGGCGGCGGCCAGCGCCAGCAGCCAGGCCAGCGGCAGCGTATGGAACAAGGTGCGCGCCATGCTCGGTGCGGCAAAATCGATGCGCATTTTTTTCATTGACCGCTCCCGCTGCAGGCGAGCTGCATGGCACTGCTGCGTCCTGGCGCGCTCGCGTGCACGAGGCAGGCCAGCGCATCGGCCGATTTGTTCCAGGTCGCGGGCACCGCGCCACCCAGGTGCAGGGTCGTTGGCATCGGCGTATCGAGGCGCAAGGCTTCGCGGCCCAGGTGGGCGACGAGCCAGTCGTGGCCGGCGCCTTCGGGAATGGCAGCCGCGCGCACCTGGGCGTCGACGCCAAGCGTGAGCACACGTTCATACACCTGGCCGAACCAGCTGCCGGCCTTGATGCCGGTGCGCGCCGCGTTCCATGCGGCGACAAACTGCGGCACGATGTCGACGATGCGCATGCCGTGTTCAAGGGCGCCCTGCTCCAGTACCGACAACAAGGGGCGCTCCATCGCACAGGCGAGGAACGGCGCCTGGGCATTCCAGTCGCCGCTGATTTTCCATTGCTGGGCGCTCTCGCCATACAGCGACTGGAAGCGCAGCGCGGCCGCCGCTTCCAGGTCGGCCACGCGGGTGGCCGTTTGCGGCGGCGTGACCTGCCACATGCGCACCAGTTCGTCGGCCAGCACAAAGCTCACCGGCCAGTTGGCTCCGTCGACGCCGGTCAACAAGGCACGCAGGGCCTGGGCCAGGTCTTCCATGCTGGTGCCGCCGACCGCGCATTCGGCCAGAACAGCGAGCGGCTCACCGAACCAGCGGCTGGTCTTGACCAGCGCCAGGCTGCCCGGCGCGACGCCGATGCGCAATGCTTGTCCGAAGCGCCTAGGCATGGAGGGTCACCCGTTTGATTTCAGTGAGCGTGGTGGCGCCGCGGCGCACCAGCTCGAGCGCAGCCAGGCGCAGGCTGCGCGTGCCGTTATCGTAGGCGGCGGCCTTGATCTGGCGGATCGGGCGCTTGTCGACGATCAGCTCGCGGATCTCGTCGTTCAGCGTCAGGATTTCGGCGATCGAGCGGCGCCCCTTGTAGCCGGTGCCGCGGCAATCGCCGCAGCCCTTGCCCTGCATGAAGAGGTAGTCGTGCACGTCCTTGCGTTCGACGTTGACGCTCTCGAGTTCGGCGTCGCTTGGCGTGTACTGGGTCGCGCAATGCGGGCAATTCATGCGCACCAGGCGCTGGGCCCAGATGCCGTTCAGGGCCGACACGAAGGCATACGGGTCGATGCCCATATGGGTGAAACGTCCGAACACGTCGAACACATTATTCGCGTGCACCGTGGTGAGCACCAGGTGGCCCGTGAGCGCCGACTGCACGGCAATTTCGGCCGTCTCGCGGTCGCGGATTTCGCCGACCATGATCTTGTCCGGGTCGTGGCGCAGGATCGAGCGCAAGCCCTTGGCAAAGGTCAGGCCCTTCTTTTCGTTGACGGGAATTTGCAGGATGCCCGGCAACTGGTATTCCACCGGGTCTTCGATGGTGATGATCTTCTCGCGCCCGTTGTGGATTTCGGTCAGCGCCGCATACAGCGTGGTGGTCTTGCCCGAACCAGTGGGGCCCGTCACCAGCAGCATGCCATAGGCTTCCTGCGCCAGCGTGCGCAAGGTCACCAGCGATGGCGCGTCGAAACCGAGCGCTTCGAGCGTGAGCGCGCCATAGGCTTCGATCATGGCGCGCTTGTCGAGGATACGGATCACCGCGTCTTCGCCGTGGATGCTGGGCATGATGGAGACGCGCAAATCGATTTCGCGCCCGCCGGACTCGACCCGGAAGCTGCCGTCCTGCGGCACGCGCCGTTCGGCGATGTCGAGTTCGGCCAAGACCTTCAGGCGCGAGATGATGTGCTCGGCCACTTCCACCCCGTTGACGCTGGTGGCGTGATCGAGCACGCCGTCGACGCGGTATTTCACGGCCAGGCCGCCGGCCGTGCTCTCGAGGTGGATATCCGAGGCGCCGGCCTTGAGCGCATCGTACAGCGTCGAGTTGACCAGCTTGACGGCCGGGCTGGCCGCTTCCGACACCGAGGCGAAGGACAGCACGGCGGCGGTCTTGCCGTCACGCCGCGCATCGACGCTGCCGGCCACCAGGCTGTCGACGGCGCGCGCCGACTCTTCCTGGCGCGACAGGTAGGCCTGGATATCGGACTGCAGCGCCAGGCGCGTGTGCAGGGGTTTGGCGGCGCTGGTGCGTGCGTGGGCGCCGAGCCAGGTTTGCAAATCGAGGTCGAAAGGATCGGCGATCACGCCGGTGAGCGCGCCATCGGCGCCGCGCAGCAGCACGCAGTGGCGCGCCAGCGCCTGCGCCAGCGGCAGCA
>JAZJYP010000029.1:0-1365 GCA_040390345.1 Pseudomonadota bacterium
CACGCCGGCCAAGAGGCCCGAAAAGGCGCCGGCATCGGTGCCGATGGTGGGCGCGCCGTGCACGTCGAGGGCGCCGGCCAGGGTGGCGTCGCTGGCCTGGGCGATCGCTTCGATCAACATGCGGCCCATGCGCCCGCTGGCGCCGGCGACTGCGATATTCATTTCATTCATAGAAACACCCGCATACTATGCAGCAAATTTATTGTTTGACCTGGACGCTGACGGAGCCGACTTCTTCCTTCTTCGGCGCTTCCTTCGGCGCGATCTTGGACGGACCGGCGATGCGCGCGATGTATTCCTTCTCCGTCGGCAGGTTGCCGCCGTCGAATTTGGCAACTTTGCCATCCTTGTCGAAGAAGATCGTCACGCGGCTGGTGGTGAGCTCGCCATTGCCGCGGGCCAGGCGGAAGGGGTAGTCCCAGCGCTCGGCGTGGAACATATCGGTCAGCAGGGGCGTACCGAGGATGAACTTGACTTGTTCCTTGGTCTGGCCGACCTTGAGCTGGGTCAGCATTTCCTGGGAAACGAAGTTGCCTTGTTGGATGTCCGGACGGTAGGGCGAGAACACCCACAGGAAATTCTGCAACTTGGTGACGGTCGTGGTCTGGGCGCCGGCGTTGGCGGTGGCGGCGGTCTTGTCGGCGTCGGCGCTGCTGATGGCGGCGGGCGCGGCTGACGGGGTGACGTGGTTGGACGCGCAGCCCGACAGCGCCAATAGGGCGGCCAGCGCGGCGGCGCAGCAGGGAATGCGGTGCAAGACAGCTGGGGTGAAGCGCATAAAAAGCCCTCGAGGTGGAAAACGGAACGCTAGGCGGTCCCGTACAAAACGCTATATGATAAAGCACTCCGCCAATCTACGAGCAATTACATGAGTAACAATCCTACCGACCTGAAGGCCAGCGGCCTGAAAGCGACCCTCCCGCGCCTGAAAATCCTCGAGATTTTCCAGAACAGCGAGGTGCGCCACCTGACGGCGGAAGACGTGTACAAGATCCTGCTGACGGAAAACATGGACGTTGGCCTGGCCACCGTGTACCGGGTGCTGACCCAGTTCGAGCAGGCTGGCCTGCTCAACCGCAACCATTTCGAGACGGGCAAGGCCATTTTCGAGCTCAATGCCGGGTCCCACCACGATCACCTGGTGTGCCTGGACTGCGGCCGCGTGGAAGAGTTCTTCGACGAAGAGATCGAGTCACGCCAGAACAAGATCGCGATGGAGCGTGGCTTCAAGATCGCCGAGCACGCGCTGGCCATCTACGGCAATTGCGTCAAGGACGCGTGCCCGCACAAGCATTAAAAAACGTCGGGGTTACATCTGACCGTTGGGAAAATCGGGGACAGACCCCAAGATCGAAAGATCGGGGT
>JAZJYP010000029.1:1390-5993 GCA_040390345.1 Pseudomonadota bacterium
ATTTTCCCAACGGTCAGATGTGACCCCGACGTTTTAATTATTGCTGAGGGCGCTCGAGAGCAGTTTGGCGGTGATGTCGACGATCGGGATCACGCGCTCGTATGCCATGCGCGTGGGGCCGATCACCCCTAGCGTGCCGACGATCTTGCCGTTCACTTCGTAGGGCGCCGTGACGATGCTCATGTCGTCCATCGGCACCAGGCTCGATTCGCCGCCAATGAAAATCTGTACGCCCGAAGCCTTGCTCGACACGTCGAGCAGTTGCATCAGCCCCGTCTTCTGCTCGAACATCTCGAACATCTGGCGCAGCGAACTCATGTTCGAGGACAGGTCGGCCACCGACAGCAAGTTGCGCTCGCCGGCAATGACCATATCGTCCGAATGGTCGGCCATCGCTTCGCTGCCCGCCTCCACCGCCGCCTGCATCAGGCGCCCCATGTCGTCGCGCAGCTGGCGCAATTCCGTCGTCAGGCGCAGGCGCACTTCGTCGAACGCCAGGCCGGCGAAATGGGCATTGATGTAATTGGCCGACTGCACCAGCTGCGCCGGCGTGTAATCGACTTCGGTCAGCAGCAGGCGGTTCTGCACGTCGCCGCGCGGGTCGACGATGACGAGCAAGATGCGCTTTTCCGACAGGCGCAAGAATTCGATCTGCTGGAAGGCCGATTCGCGCCGCGGGCTTTGCACCACGCCGGCAAACTGCGACAGCGAAGACAGCATCTGGGCCGCATTGGCGATCATCTTCTGCGGCTGCAGCGCCGCCATCGGCATGCGCGACTGCACCGAGTGCTCGTCGATATGCTGCACCGTCAGCAAGGTGTCGACAAAGATGCGGTAGCCGCGCGGCGTCGGCACCCTTCCGGCCGAAGTATGCGGACTGGCCACATAGCCCATCTCTTCGAGGTCGGACATGATGTTGCGGATCGTCGCCGGCGACAGGTCGAGGCCGGATATCCTGGACAGCGCGCGCGAGCCGACCGGCTGGCCGTCGGCGATATAGCGCTCTACCAGGGCTTTGAGCAGGGTTTGGGCACGGATGTCGAGTTGCATACGCCTATTATGCACGCACCATAGGGCGCCGTGCTAGTTCAGGCATGGCTGGCATTGAGCCAGTCGTGCAGTTCGTCAAAATCGCGGCAGATCGCGTCGGGCAGCACGCCATGGCGCAGGTGCGCGTCGCTGCCGGTGCGATTGAGCCAGACGCCGCGCAGTCCAGCTTGCTGGGCGCCGCGCACGTCGAGCAGCACATCGTCGCCCACATACACGCACTCAAACGGCGCGAGGCCGAGGGCGCCGCAGGCAGCGTGGAAGATGGCGGCGTCGGGCTTGGCGCAGCCGAACTGGTGGGCCGCCACCGAGACGGCGAAATGGTGGTCCAGGCCGATCGTGTGCAAGTCCGCATTGCCATTGCTGATGGTGCCGAGCAGGGCGCGCCCCTTCAGGCGCAACAGGCCCGGCAGCACATCGTCGTAGGGAATGACGGCATTGCGCGCGGCGAAAAAGTGGATCATCGCCGCCTCCACCTTGGCGCCATCCTCGCCCGCTTCGTCGAAGGCGGCAGCCAGGCCGGCGCGGCGCAGCTTGCCCAGGTCGAGCTTGAATTCAGGCTGCTGGGCCAGCAGCACCAGGCGCGCTTCGCGCAGGTGTTCAATCGAGAAGCGTTCGGCCACGCGCGGCGCATGCGTGTGCAACCACTGGTGCAGGGTTTCTTCGGCCTGGACGATGACGGGCGCGATCGGCCACAAGGTGTCGTCGAGGTCGAACAGGATGGCGCGCGGCCAGGGCTGGGAAGGCTTCATGATGCCCCAGCATAGCGAGGGCGCGCGCGAAAATCAATTTGCCGGGGCGGCGATCATGTTAAATTGTTGGATTGCCTTCACTGGAGCCGCCGTGCCCGCGCTGTTGAACCGCCTGTCCTTACATCGACTGGGCCTGCTGGTCCCCGCCTTCGCCCTCGCCGCCTGCGCCAGCCTGGGCCCCGGGCCGAAACCGCTGTCGGCCTTCGTGGTGCTGGGCGAAGACGGCGCCGCCGTGGCCCGCGTCTTGACCGCATCGGCGCGCTGCCCGGCCCTGCTGGCCGACGGCCGCGAACTGGACATGGCCGTGCGCGCTGCCGCCGCCACCATGCCCCTGCGCAGCACCGCCTCCAAACCGGAAGACTCGAAACCGTCCGCCTTCCCGGTGCGCACTTGCGAAGCGGCGCTGCCGGCTGGCATACGCCAGGCCAGCGTGGCCGGCCTGGCCCTGGCCCTGCCGAAGGCGCGCCTCGAACGCATCGTGGTGCTGGGCGACACCGGCTGCCGCATGAAGAAGTCGGGCGAGACTTTCCAGCCCTGCAATATTGCCAAAGAATACCCGTTCGCCCGCGTCGCCGCCCAGGCCGCCGCCTGGCAGCCCGACCTGGTGATCCACGTGGGCGACTACCATTACCGCGAAAACGCCTGCCCCGAGGGCAACGCCGGCTGCGCCGATAATCCCTGGGGTTATGGCTGGGACGCCTGGAACGCCGATTTCTTCGGCCCCGGCGCGCCCCTGCTGGCGGCGGCACCGTGGGTCATGGCGCGCGGCAACCACGAATCGTGCAACCGCGGCGGCCAGGGCTTCTGGCGCTTCCTCGACCCGCGCCCCCTGCTGGCGCGGCGCGACTGCAACGCCAGTGCCGACGACAGCGTGGGCGACTTCAGCGCGCCGTATGTGGTGCCGCTGGGCGGCGACGCCCAGTTGATCGTGACCGACACCTCCAACGCGCTGCAAAAGGGCTTGAAACCGGGCGACGAGCGCTGGGCGCGCTTTGCCTTCGATTACCGCCAGATGGAGGCCTTGTCGGCGCGCGCGTCCTACAATATCGGCGTGCTGCACCATCCGGTGCTGGCCTTCGGCGCCCACCTCGACGACAAAGGCCAGCGCGTGCTGCACTTCGGCGACAAGAGCCTGATCGAGGCCTATGGCGCCGTCAGCCCGACCCTGGTGCCCCCGCGCATGAGCATGCTGGTCTCGGGCCACGCCCACCTGTGGGAACAACTGAGTTTTTCCAGCGGCCACCCGACCCAGTTCATTTCAGGCTTTTCCGGCACGGCCGAAGACATCGTGCCCCTGCCCGCTACATTGCCGCCGGGCACCGAGACCGCGCCCGGCACCATCCTGTCCCACCTGTCGTCCTGGATCGACGGCTTCGGCTACATGACGCTGGAGCGGCGCGGCCCCGACCAGTGGGAAGCGAAAGTGTGGGACCTGGAGGGCAAGGTGCGCAATACCTGCCAGGTGCGCGGACGCGAATCGCACTGTGCATTGGCCCAGGTGCCGCTGGCACTTACACCCTGAAACACCTCGAATGGGCCGCAGTCTTGCCAAATGCACTAAAATGACGACCAATTTGCACTTCCCTGCTGCGCCGGTCCTGCTCCGCGCGCGCCTGTCCCGATCGATTTTGGAGAATTTATGAAGAGTTTGACCCTGCGTTCCAGCGTCGCGCTGGCATGTGCCCTGGGCTTGTCGGCGTGCGGCGGCCACAGCGGCAGCCTGCTGCTCGGCGGCAGCGTCGCGGGCCTGACCAAGGATGGCCTGATCCTGCTCAACAAGAACACCAATGAAGAATTGCCCGTCTCGGCCGGCAGCAGCCAGTTCTCCTTCACCCGCCTGATCAGCCCGGATGAATCGTTCGAAGTGATCGTCAAGACCCAGCCGGGCGGCGCCATCTGCACCGTCACCAACGGCAAGGGCAAGTCCGGGTCCTACAGCGTCACCAGCGTCGTCGTCAGCTGCACCACCAATACCTACACCCTGGGCGGCACTGTCTCGGGCCTGAAGAATGCCGGCCTGACCCTGGTCAACGGCGCCAGCCGCAAGGATATTCCGGCCGACGCGACCAGTTTCAACATGAACCTGTATAACGCCGACGGCACTTACTCGATCGGCAAGGTGGCCGATGGTGCGCCTTATGGCATCACCATCCTGGCCCAGCCCGCCGGCCAGACCTGCAGCCTCGCCAATGCGATCGGCACCATGGGCTCGGCCGACATCAACACCGTCAAGGTTACTTGCATCTGATGCGCGCAGCGTCCTTATTTCCGGAGAAATTCATGAAGCATACTTTTGCGCCGCTGGCGCTCGCGCTGGCCCTGGTCCTGTCCGCCTGCGGCGGCGGCAAGGCCCAGTTCACGGTGGGCGGCAACATCACCGGCCTGAACTACGACGGCCTGGTCCTGACCAATGCCGGCGCCAACGTTTCGCCCAAGGCCAATGCCACCACCTTCGCCTTCCCGAACACGATTTCCTATGGCGAGCAGTACAACGTCACGATCACGGGCCAGCCGCGCCACCAGACCTGCCAGGCCTTCAATTACAGCGACACGGCCGGCCGCATGGCCAGCATCAGCGTGAGCATCGGCTGCTCGCAGAACTCCTACGTCATCACCCCCAAAGTCATTGGCCTGACCTCGGGCAGCGTCGTCCTGACCAACGGTAGTACTGGCGGCACCCTGACGTTCACCTCGACAGATACCACTGAGCAGTCATTTCTGGCGGTCAACGACGGCACCACCTATGGCATCACGGTGCTGACCCAGCCCGCCTTCCGCAAGATCGACTGGCTCGAGCGCGATAT
>JAZJYP010000030.1:0-7056 GCA_040390345.1 Pseudomonadota bacterium
ACGTTTACCCCGCTGCTTTGGATGACATCAATTTTCTGCCGCGCAGACTCCTAGTCCTCGTGTGAAAGAGCGGGCTGTGGCAGCCTGAAGAAGCGCCGGATCTTGGCCACCAGGCGCGCGTCGTCGTCGCGCGGCGCGGCCTGGTCTTCGACGCGGATCGCGTCAAGCACCGAGCTGCGCGCGTTGATCACCTGGGCCAGTTCGCCCGCCAGTTCGGGGCGCGCGGCGAGGATGCCCTCGAAACTCTCCTTGTCGATGCGAAAGCACACCGCATCGGTGCGTGCGGCCACGGTGGCGCGGCGCGGCTCGCCCGTCATCATGCCCATCTCGCCAAACAGCGCGCCCGCCTCCAGCGTGGCGACGAAGCGCCGCTCGCCGCTGCGCGTCTCGTACCAGACGTCGGCCGCGCCGGAAGTGAGCACGTAGAGCCAGTGCGCCACGGCGCCCTGGCGCGTCATCACATCGTTTTTCATGAAGGGCGTCACGCGCAGGTGCGTGGCCAGCGTGTGCAGCTCGGCGACCTTCAGGCTGGCAAACAAGGGCACGCCCGACAGCAGCTGTATGCGCTGGGCGATTTCGTCTTCGCGCTGGGCGCTGCGTTCTTGCGCTTCGCCGTCCATGTGCACATTCATGACCGGGCGCGCGAGCGCAAACTCGCTGCGCCGCAAGACACTGTAGATATGCAGGCGCACGGTCGAATCGGCAGAGGCGTCGTGCAGCTGGTCGATCAACCAGTAGCGCACCGCAAAATGGGTGCTGCCGCCCACGTAGTCGGTGACGACGCAATCGGGCGCGGGCGAATGGGCCACGTGCTTCATCTCGGTGCCGCGCAGGGCTTTTTCGACGGCGACGATGACGTCTTGCGGCGGCACCGTGTCGAGCGTGGAAAAGCCCACCGTGCGGCGCGCGATCGGATACTCCTCGTTGCTGATCAAGGTCATCTTCGACTTCATCAGCAAGCTGTTGGGGATCACCACCACCTCGCCGTTGGGCGTGAGGACCGCAGTATGGCGCCAGCTCACTTCGACGACCTTGCCGCGCACATTCTCGACCTGGATCCAGTCGCCGATGTGCACCGACTTGTCGAGCTGCAGGGCCACGCCGCCGAGGATATTGCCCAGCGTTTCCTGCATCGAGAAGGCGATGATGGCAGTGATGGCGGCCGAGGTGGTGACGATGCCGCCCAGGTTCAGGCCCGCGCTGCGCAAGCGCACCAGGCCCCAGGCGACGCAGGCGAGCACGAACACGATCTCGTGCAGGATGCGCGGGCGGCCCGCGCCCAGCGCCGGCATGACGATGCGAAAAATGTAGATGCACAGGATGCGGATGAACAGGATGCCCCAGCCCAGCTTGGCCATCTCGGCCAGCACATCGACGCCTTTTTCGGGCGACAGTTCGGGCAGCCAATGGCCCAGGGCCGTGAGGAACAGGCCGAATACGGCAAAGCCGGCGTGCACGCGCATCGAGTGCACGCCCTCTGGCAGCTTGCGCGCGATGAGCAGTTGCAGGACGCAGGCGATGATGATCGCCCCAAGGATGACGGGACTGGTGTACCAATGGTATTCGACCATTTTCAACTCCCGGAACGGCAGTTCAATAGGGAATGCGGTAGCGCGTTCCTTTGTAGTTCATCACCGCCGCCTTGGGCAGCAGCTTTTCCAGCACCAGGCCGGGAGCGACTTCCTCGCCCTCGTGGCGCAGGACCTTGTCGACCACCAGCAAGCGGTCGGCGGGATCCCTGGAGTAAATATACCCTCCTACGGACAATTGCGGAACCGTTGGCAGGTCGCGTTGCGTTGGCAAGGCATCGTCGGAGGCCGGGGCCGGCGCTTTCGCCACGATCGCCGGTGCAGGCGCGAGCGGCGCAGGACGCAGTGGCGCCGGTTCGGGCGCGCGTTGTGGCGCAACGATCACGGCAGCGGTCGCCGGCGCCGGCGCGCCTTGTGGCGCCTGGCCCGCGGGCGCGGCGCCCTCCGGCTGGCGCCACAGCAGCAGCGCGGCGACGGCGCCGGCGAGCGCCAGCGCGGGCAGCGCGAGCGCCAGCACGGTGCGGCGCGGCAGGCCAGTGTCGGCGACGACATGGAGCGGCGTCGCGTGGATGGTCGGTGCGGCGCCAAGCTGGCGTTCGGCCTGGGCTTTCTTGAGTGCTTCGAGGATGTAGGACATGGCGGTGCGCTTCAGGGAGTGACGAGCAGGCGTGGCTCGGCCACCCCGCCCAACTGGTTCAGGCGCATGAAGGTGCGCGGGCCGGCCAGGCCATCGGCCTTCAGCTTGTATTTGGCCTGGAAGGCGCGCAGGGCTTCCTGCATGTCCTTCCCGAATGGCTGGTTGGCATACGGTGCCGGCAAACCCTGGGCTTGCGCGAGGTTGGCGCTCAGCCAGTCGACATCGGGGCCCTTGTCGCCGGCGCCGATGTCGACGCGGAAGGCGGCAGGCACCTTCCACAGCGTGGTGTATTCGCCATCGAACTGGCGCGCCAGCACGGCCAGGCTGACCATTTGGCGTTTGCCGTTCAATACCAGCGTGGCCGAATTATCTTCGAGCAGCACCAGCACCGCGTAGCCGATCTTCGGGCCGTCATGCAGCACCAGCATGGCCGGACGATCGAGCTGGCGCAGTTCGTACAGGCTGCCCTTGCCCTGGTGGCAGCGCAGGTTCAGCTTTTGCGCAGCGGGACAGGGATCGGCGTCGGGCAACACCACATCCCACTGGCTGGCCAGTTCGCGCAGCGCGCTGTCGGCATTGGCGTGCACGGGCGGCGCCAGCACGGCGGCCTTGACCATGGGCGCCGGCTTCGGTGCGGGTGCTGCGGGCACGGACGCGCGCGGCATCAGCTGCCAGGCCGCGGCGCCACTGACGACGGCGGCGGTGAACAGGCCGGCCGCCAGTAGCGGCCAGCGGCGCGCCGGCATAGTGGCGTCGGTGAACACTTCGGCGGCGGCGCGGCGCAAGATCGCGCGTGTCACGTCGCGGCTGTTTTCCACATACGCCCCCAGCAGCGCGCGGTCGCACAAGAGGTTGATGCGGCGCGGGACGCCCTTCGACAGGCGATGCACCAGCGCCAGCTGGCGCCGCGCGAACGGCGTCGTGGCGGTGGCGCCGGCCACGGCGAGGCGGTGCGCCACATAGCTGGCCGTCTCCCCTTCCGACAAGGGGCCGAGGTGGTAGCGCGCGATGACGCGCTGGGCCAACTGCTCCAGCTCCGGGCGCGCCAGCATGGTGCGCAGTTCCGGCTGGCCGATCAGGATAATCTGGAGCAGCTTGCGTTCGTTCGTTTCGAGGTTGGTGAGCAGGCGCAGTTGTTCGAGCACGTCGGCCGACAGGTTTTGCGCCTCGTCGATGATCAGCACATTGTTCTTGCCCTGGGCGTGCGAGGCCAGCAGGTAGGCGTTGATCGCATCGACATAGGTCTTCACGCTGACCGGGCCGGCGCCGTGGGGCGCGAGTTCGATGCCGAATTCGTCGCACACCGACAGCAGCAGTTCCTCCACCGTCAGCTTGGGGTTGAAAATATAGGCCAGCTTGCAGTTGGCCGGCACCTGCTCGATGAAACAGCGGCACACGGTGGTCTTGCCGGCGCCGATTTCGCCGGTGAGCAGGACGAAGCCGCCGCCGCTGCCGATCCCGTAGAGCAGGTGCGCCAGCGCCTCGCGATGGCGTTCGCTCATGAACAGGTAGCGCGGATCAGGCGCGATCGAAAACGGGGACTGGTTCAGGCTGAAGTAATGTGTGTACATGGTATGCCGCGTCACGCTCCGGAATGGGTTGCTCGCAGGGTGGGCACGCGTGCCCACGCGGGCAGCGCCTTGCCGGCCGGCTTGCGCGTGGGCCCATGGGCCCGCCCTACGGTGCAGAAGGTATGGGTATGCATTAGCCGCCGAGAGGGATCGGTTTGTACTTGGCGCAGTAAATCTTGGACTTGTTGTTGAAGTAGACGATGCGGCTGCCGGGGATCGACTCGCGCACGGCGAAGGCGCCGCCATCGAGCTTGGTGTGCCTGACGCCGGCCGCCGCGCGCACTGCCTCGTCGAGCGTGTCGGGGGTCGATTCGGTGACGGCGCCGAGGAAGACCAGCGCGCTGGTATCGTCGCTGACGATCACGTCCGACACCGAAGCGCCCCACAGCGTGCCGTCGGCCTTGAACCAGTAGGCGCCGCCCTCGTGCTTGTAGGACGGGCCGAAAGCGGCCGACAGGTAGCTGTAGAAATAGGCATTGTCGAGATGGCTGCGGCACAGGATGGCGCTGCCGATCACCGGGCCGAAGGTCGATGGCGCGGCCCAGGCCGGCCAGGCTGGCCACGCGCAGGCAAGCGCCAGGGCCAGGTGGCGCGCGGCGATGGAAAGGCGCATGGCCTCAAGCGCGGGAGCGCTCTTCCTTCTTGGCTTTTTTCGCTTCCTTCTTTTCCTTCATGGTCTTGGCCGGTTCCTTCTTGCTTTCCTTCTTCTGGTCCTGGTTCTTACCCATATGCCCTCCTGGCAATGCTTACAGCTTCGACATCCATTGGCGATTGGCGGCGATCTTCGCCTTGGCCTCTTGCGGCAAGGCTTCGTAGCAGCCCGGATGGGATTTCAAGGCGCTTTCGCGGATTTCCTTTTGCAGGCCGTTGATGACAAACACGTACATCGTGCCACCTTCGGCGTTTTTGCGGGTTCCCATATAACGAATCATGGCTATTCTCCTATCTTGATGCGGGTCATGCACACTGCTCCCCTGCTATAAGCCACATTATGACACCCGGCAGGCCCATTGTGCTACTTAACGGCAATAGCGCGCGCCGCATTAATTCTGCACCGCCGCCAGCCAGGGATCGCTGTCCGGGCGCGGGAAGGCCGCGCTCATGAAATCGACAAAACTGCGCACCTTGGCCGACATCAGGCGCCGGCTCGGGTAGACCATCATCACCGCCATCTCGCCCAGGTGGTGGCCCTTGAGCAGCTGCACCAGGCGCCCGCTGGTGAGGTCGTCTTCGAGCGTGAACGAGGAGCGGATCATGATGCCCATGCCCGCCAGCGCCGCATGGCGCAACAGCACGCCGTTGTTCGAGATCATGCGGCTGGTGATGGGCACATCGAGGCGCTTGTCTTCCCAGCGCACCGGCCAGTGGTGGCGCAGCTGCTCGAAGGCGAAATTGAGGCAGCTGTGCCGGGACACGTCGGACGGCGTCTGCGGCGTGCCGCGCGCGGCCAGGTAGGCAGGCGAGGCGCACAGCACGATCTTGGCGCTGGCCAGGCGGCGCGCGATCATGCTTGCGTCGAACTTCTGCAGGCCGATGAAGATGCCCACGTCGAAGCCCTCCTCGACCAGGTCGACGGTCTGGTCGGCCAGGGTCACGTCGAGCACGACGTCGGGATTGGCGGCGGCATAGGCCGGCAGGAGCGGTCCCAGCTGCGACTGGCCGAAGGCGGGCTGGCAATAGATGCGCAAGGTGCCGCTGGCCTGGCGCGAGGACGAGGCGGCCAGGGCGTCGGCGTCGTCGATGTCGGCCAGGATCTGGCGCACGCGCTCGAGGTATTGCTGGCCGGTCTCGGTGAGCGAGAGCTTGCGCGTGGTGCGGTTGAGCAAGCGCGTGCCCAGGTGGCCTTCCAGGTCGGCCAGGCTGCGCGTGACGACGGCGTTCGACATGTCCAGCGCCGAGGCGGCCCGGGCAAAGCTGCCCTGCTCGACGACCTTGGCGAAAACGCGCATGGATTGCAGGCGGTCCATTTTTTCGAGCCCCTTATTATTGCTGAATCAGGAATTGTGCATTGCGATTATTCACCTTTTTTGTGGATCACGCAATGTGTAGACTGTGTTTCATGGAAGGGCAATGACGCTCCTTCAATCACAGGAGAATGACCATGAATGCCAAGAAACTGATCGCCGCTGCTGCCGTGTTCCTCGCCACTGGTGGTGCTTTCGCCGCCGAAGCGCCTGCCAGCAACGCCGCCGTGACCGCTGCCGCCGCCAGCGTCACCGCCACCAGCCTGAACGTGCCGGCCATCAACGTCAGCGCCACCCGCACCCGCGCAGAAGTGCGCGCCGAAGCCATCGAATACGTCAAGAACTACAAGACCACCCTGGCCCTGCAGCTGGAACAGTACAAGTAACAGTCCAGCCCACCCCCGGCCCAGCCCGGGGGTACTGTCGCATTCTGCCAACACACGCCCCCCGCCCTCCCCCTCCCCGGCCCGGCCGCCGCCGCCGCGCGCCAGCAGTCAATTTTTTCCAGCAAAATCAAGGCCTTCCGGGCCGTGGCGAATATTTTCCCCGAGGCAACCCGTCCTGCATAGCGAAAATATTTTCTATATAGAATTTTAATTACTAAAAATAAATTCCAGTTGTCGCCAAGATATGTTTTAATGGCATTACTGTATCAGACAAGCACAAAAGGAAAGAACACATGAAATCCACGCTCACCCTGATCGCCCTCCTGGCCGGCCTGATGGCCGCCGGTGGCGCCAGCGCCGCCACCAATGTGGCCCCGCTGGGTACGGCAAGCGAATCGTCCGAATTGCAAGGCTGGGGCAACCGCGGCGCGGCCTCGCACGCCATCGACGGCGACATCCAGGGCGACTACTGGGCCGGCAACGGCATCGCCCATACCGGCGCCGATGCCCAGGCCTGGTGGCAAGTGCAGCTCGACCATGGTTACTCGGTCGGCGCGATCGACATCTACAACCGCACCGACTGCTGCAATCGCCTGAACAATTTCACCGTCACCCTGTATGACGGCAATACCAGCGTCTTTAGCCAAACCTACGCCAGCTTCAGCCCGAGCGATGCGGGTCCGAACTGGTCCGGCATGCACATCGACGTCGGCGGTGCCTACGGCGACCGAGTGCGCGTCCAGTTGAATGGACAGAATTACTTGCAGTTAGCCGAAGTAAAAGTATCGGCAGTGCCAGAACCAGAAGTGTTCACCATGCTGTTGGTCGGCCTGGGCTTGTTGGGCTTCATGAATAAAAAGGACGACGAACAAGAAAAATTCGAGGCGTAAGCAGCATCGCGCCACCTGGAAGCCCTCTTCGGAGGGCTTTTTTTTGCCAAAACGTCGGGGTCACATCTGACATTTGGAC
>JAZJYP010000031.1:0-6713 GCA_040390345.1 Pseudomonadota bacterium
GACGATTTTTAAAATGGCAACTGCAGTCGAAACCCTGGGTAAACTCGAACGTCGCATGACGATCTCTTTTCCGCTGACTGACGTCCGTTCGGAAGTGGAAAAACGCCTGAAGCAACAGGCCAAAACCGCCAAGGCCCCGGGCTTCCGCCCAGGCAAGGTGCCCCTCAAGATGGTTGCCGCCCAATACGGCTACCAGATTGAATCGGACGTGCTCAACGACAAAGTCGGCCGCGCCTTCAACCAGGCCGCCAACGAAAACGAACTGCGCGTTGCCGGTTTCCCGAAAATCGAACCAAAGAATGATTCCCCTGAAGGCGTGCTGACCTTCGACGCGACCTTCGAAGTGTATCCGGAAGTCGTCGTCGGCGACCTCGCCGGCACCGAGATCGAAACGATCAAGGCCGACGTCTCGGAAGCTGAAATCGACAAGACCATCGACATCCTGCGCAAGCAGCGCGTGCACTTCCACACCAAGGGCGAAGCCGGTGAACACGGCGACGGCGGTGCCGCCATCGCTGCCAGCGGCGACCGCGTGACCGTGGACTTCGTGGGCAAGATCGACGGCGTGGAATTCCCAGGCGGCAAGGCCGACGGCTACGCCTTCGTGCTCGGCGAAGGCCGCATGCTGCCGGAATTCGAAGCTGCCACGATCGGCCTGAAGGTCGGCGAAGCCAAGACTTTCCCACTGGCATTCCCAGAGGACTACCATGGCAAGGACGTGGCCGGCAAAACCGCCGAGTTCACCATCACCTTGAAGCAGCTCGAATGGGCGCACCTGCCGGAAGTTGACGCCGAATTCGCCAAGTCCCTCGGCATGGCCGATGGCGACCTGGAAAAAATGCGCGCTGACATCAAGGTCAACCTGGAGCGCGAAGTGGCCGGCCGCATCAAGGCCAAGAACAAGGAAGCGGTGATGGACGCCCTGGTCAAAGTGACCGAGATGGACGTGCCCCAGTCCCTGATCGCCCAGGACGGCGAGCGCCTGGCCGAAATGACCCGCCAGGATATGGCGCAACGCGGCATGGACGTCAAGAATATGCCATTCCCACCGGAACTGTTCGCCACCAAGGCCGAGCGCCGCGTGCGCCTGGGCCTGATCCTGTCCCAGCTGGTCAACGAGCACAAGCTGCAAGCGACGGCCGAGCAGGTCAAGTCGCAGATCGAAGATTTCGCCCAAAGCTACGAAGATCCGAAGGAAGTGCTCAAGTACTACTATGCCGATCGCCGCCGCCTCGCTGAAGTCGAAGCCCTTGTATTGGAAGAAAACGTCGTCAACTATGTGCTGGGCAAGGCCAAAGTGAGCACCAAAGCGGTCGCCTTCGACGAACTGATGGGCAACAACGCACAGGCGTAAGCCCGTCCTCACAAGGAAAGAGACAGGTATGAAGCATAATCCGGCATTGGACACAGAAGCACTCGGCCTGGTGCCGATGGTGGTGGAACAAAGCGGCCGCGGCGAGCGCGCCTACGATATCTACTCGCGCCTGCTCAAGGAACGCGTGGTATTCCTGGTCGGCCCTGTCAACGACCAGATGGCCAACCTGATCGTGGCCCAGCTGCTATTCCTGGAGAGCGAAAATCCGGACAAGGACATTTCGCTCTACATCAATTCGCCGGGCGGTTCCGTCTCGGCCGGCCTGGCCATTTTCGACACGATGAACTTCATCAAGCCGGACGTGTCCACGCTGTGCACGGGCATGGCCGCCTCGATGGGTGCTTTCCTCCTGGCCGCTGGCGCCAAGGGCAAGCGCTTCTCGCTGCCGAATTCGCGCATCATGATTCACCAGCCATCGGGCGGCTCGCAAGGCCAGGCCTCGGACATCGAAATCCAGGCCCGCGAAATCCTCTACCTGCGCCAGCGCCTGGACAAGATTTTGGCCGACAACACGGGCAAATCGGTCGAACAGATCCACAAGGATACCGACCGTGACCGCTTCATGTCCGGTGACGAAGCCGCGGAATATGGACTGATCGACAAAGTCCTGACCTCGCGCGCTTGATGCACCTGCATTTTTGCTGAAAAAAAACGCCCGGGCGCGACAACGTTCGGGCGTTTCGTTTTTATTTCGGGTAGCATGTGAGCTGTAAAGTGCGCCGGAATAGCGTTACAATTATTGCAATTCAAATTTAAACAGCCCCATGCCAGACAAAAAATCCTCCAGCGGCGAAAAACTCCTCTACTGCTCGTTCTGCGGCAAGAGCCAGCACGAGGTGAAGAAACTCATCGCAGGACCTTCGGTGTTCATTTGCGACGAGTGTATCGACCTGTGCAATGACATCATCCGCGACGAAACCTCGAACGTCGAATCGGTCACCGGCACCAAGTCCGACCTGCCCACCCCGCACGAAATTGCCGACCTGCTGGACCAGTACGTCATTGGCCAGCAAACGGCCAAGCGCATCCTGTCGGTGGCGGTGTACAACCACTACAAGCGCCTCAAGCACCTGGGCAAGAAAGACGACGTCGAACTGGCCAAGTCCAACATCTTGCTGGTGGGCCCCACCGGCTCGGGCAAGACCCTGCTGGCCCAGACCCTGGCGCGCATGCTCAACGTGCCCTTCGTGATCGCCGACGCCACCACCCTGACCGAAGCCGGTTACGTGGGCGAGGACGTCGAGAACATCATCCAGAAGCTGCTGCAAAGCTGCAACTACGAAGTCGAGAAGGCCCAGCGCGGCATCGTCTACATCGACGAGATCGACAAGATTTCGCGCAAGTCCGACAATCCATCGATCACCCGCGACGTCTCGGGCGAGGGCGTGCAGCAAGCCCTGCTCAAACTGATCGAAGGCACGATGGCCTCGGTGCCGCCCCAGGGCGGGCGCAAGCATCCGAACCAGGACTTCGTCCAGATCGACACGACCAACATCATGTTCATCTGCGGCGGCGCTTTCGACGGCCTCGTCAAGATCATCCAGAACCGCTCGGAAAAATCGGGCATCGGCTTCTCGGCCAGCGTCAAGAGCCAGTCGCAGCGCGCCAACAGCGAGATCTTGCTCGAAGCCGAGCCGGAAGACCTGATCAAGTTCGGCCTGATCCCCGAGCTGGTGGGCCGCCTGCCGGTCGTTGCCACCTTGTCGGAACTGACCGAAGAAGCGCTGATCCAGATCCTGATCGAGCCGAAGAACGCGCTCATCAAGCAGTATTCGAAGCTGCTGGAGATGGAAGGCGCGGAGCTGGAAATCCGTCCTGCCGCCCTGCACGCGATCGCCCGCAAGGCGCTGGCGCGCAAGACGGGCGCCCGTGGCCTGCGTTCGATCCTCGAACATGCGCTGCTCGACGTGATGTACGAATTGCCGAACCAGCAAAACGTCGTCAAAGTCGTGATTGATGAAAATACGATCACGAATGGCGCCAAACCTTTGCTCATTTACAGCGAAAGTGCGAAAGCTTCTGGCGAAAACTAAGAAAGTGCCGCGTGCACACAACGAAAAGCCTTACCCGGGGCTTTCCTTGGCGGTACAATTTATCTCTATAAGAGAAGCCGGCTTCAATCGAAAAGCCACTCGCGATTTGCGTCGCGCGGTGGCTTTTTCCTTTTGAACAGCAATAACCCTTTTATGTTTGTTGTTTATATCGTCGCAAGTAATAAAAGCATCAAAAACTTGTAGAAATATTTCTCCCGGTTAGCTCTTGTGTTTCCACCGGGAGTGCCAACTTAGTCTTCACGTTTTTCTATAAGGTACGCCATGACAACTTCCAAATTAACCGAGCAAACGACGCTGCCCTTATTGCCGTTGCGCGACGTGGTCGTCTTTCCCCATATGGTGATACCACTGTTCGTTGGCCGTCCGAAATCGATCAAGGCGCTGGAAGCGGCGATGGAGCAGGGCAAGAGCATCATGCTGGCCGCGCAGAAAGCGGCCGCCAAGGATGAACCGTCCGCCTCCGATATCTACGAGATCGGTTGCGTGGCCAATATCTTGCAAATGCTCAAGCTGCCCGACGGCACCGTCAAGGTGCTGGTCGAAGGTGCGCAGCGCGCGCGCATCAACCACATCAGCGACGCGCCCACCCATTTCATTGCCGACCTGACCCCGCTCAGTTCGGAAATCGGTGACGACTCCGAAGTCGAGGCGATGCGCCGCGCCATCGTCCAGCAGTTCGACCAGTACGTCAAACTGAACAAGAAAATCCCGCCCGAGATCTTGGCCTCGCTGGCCGGCATCGACGACGCCGGCCGCCTGGCCGACACCGTCGCGGCCCACCTGCCGCTCAAGCTCGAGCAAAAGCAGGTCATCCTCGAGATCTTCAACGTCGCCAAGCGCCTCGAGCACCTGCTCGGCCAGCTCGAAGGCGAACTCGACATCCTGCAAGTGGAAAAGCGCATCCGTGGCCGCGTCAAGCGCCAGATGGAGAAGTCGCAGCGCGAGTACTACCTGAACGAACAGGTCAAGGCCATCCAGAAGGAACTGGGCGAAGGCGAAGACGGTGCCGACATCGACGAGCTCGAGAAAAAGGTCGCCGCCGCCAAGATGCCCAAGGAAGCGCTCGACAAGGCCCTGGCCGAAATCAAGAAGCTCAAGCTGATGTCGCCCATGTCGGCCGAAGCGACGGTGGTGCGCAACTACATCGACACCCTGGTCAACCTGCCATGGAAGAAAAAATCCAAGGTCAATAACGACCTGACGAACGCCGAGAAAGTGCTCGAGGGCGACCACTACGGCCTCGACAAGGTCAAGGAACGCATCCTGGAATACCTCGCGGTGCAACAGCGCGTCGACAAGCTCAAGGCCCCGATCCTGTGCTTCGTCGGTCCTCCGGGCGTGGGCAAGACTTCGCTCGGCCAGTCCATCGCCCGCGCCACGAACCGCAAGTTCGTGCGCATGGCCCTGGGCGGCGTGCGCGACGAAGCCGAGATCCGCGGCCACCGCCGTACCTATATCGGCTCGATGCCGGGCAAGGTGCTGCAGTCGCTGGCCAAGGTCGGCGTGCGCAATCCGCTGTTCCTGCTCGATGAGATCGACAAGATGGGCGCGGACTTCCGCGGCGATCCATCCTCGGCCCTGCTCGAGGTGCTCGATCCGGAACAGAACCACACCTTCAGCGACCACTACATCGAAGTGGACTTCGACCTGTCGGACGTGATGTTCGTGGCGACCTCGAATTCCTTCAACATCCCGCCGGCGCTGCTCGACCGGATGGAAGTCATTCGCCTGTCCGGCTACACGGAAGACGAGAAGACCAGCATTGCGCAGCGCTACCTGCTGCCCAAGCAGATCAAGGCCAATGGCTTGAAGGAAGAAGAGATCTCGGTGTCCGAGTCGGCCATCCGCGACATCATCCGCTACTACACGCGTGAAGCGGGCGTGCGTTCGCTCGAGCGCGAGATCTCGAAGATCTGCCGCAAGGTCGTCAAGATGCTGCTGCTCAAAAAATCGGACAAGAAGGTCGCCGTCTCGCACAAGAACATCGACAAGTTCCTCGGTGTGCGCCGCTTCGACTTTGGCGTGGCCGAGAAAGAGAACCAGATCGGCCAGGTGGTCGGGCTGGCCTGGACCGAAGTGGGCGGCGACCTGCTGACCATCGAGGCGGTGCAAATGCCGGGCAAGGGCGGCGTGATCCGTACCGGTACCCTGGGCGACGTGATGAAGGAATCGATCGAGGCGGCACGCACGGTGGTGCGCTCGCGCGCCAACCGCCTGGGCATCCGCAACGACGTGTTCGAGAAGAGCGACATCCACATCCACGTGCCCGAAGGCGCCACGCCGAAAGATGGTCCGTCGGCCGGCATTGCGATGACGACGGCGCTGGTGTCGGTCTTCACGGGCATCCCGGTGCGCGCCGACGTGGCCATGACGGGCGAGATCACGTTGCGCGGCGAAGTGCTGCCGATCGGCGGCCTGAAAGAGAAGCTGCTGGCGGCCCATCGCGGCGGCATCAAGACGGTCCTGATCCCCGAGCAGAACGTCAAGGACCTGGCCGAGATTCCGGACAACGTGAAGAACAAGCTCGAAATCGTGCCGGTGCGCTGGATCGACAAGGTGCTGGAAATCGCGCTGGAACGCCAGCCGGTTGCCATCGTCGAAGCCGCTCCGGTGGCTGCCGTGGCGCCCGTTGCCACGCCCGTCGACGGCGCCGTGGCCGAGGTCGTCAAGCACTAGGCGCGCCTTGGCGCAACCAGCAGGCGCCCGCGTGGCGCCTGTTTTTTTGTGCGCCGCCTTGACAGCGGGGCGGCGCAGCGTGTCTAATGCGCGCTTTTTCAACATCAGGAAACACCGTGAACAAAACTGAATTGATCGACCACATCGCCGTCACCGCCGACATCTCCAAAGCGTCCGCCGCGCGCGCACTCGACGCCGTGCTTGGCGCCGTGACCGACACGCTGGCCAAGGGTGACAGCGTTTCCCTGGTAGGCTTTGGTACCTTCGCCGTGGGCGAGCGCGCCGAGCGCGAAGGCATCAATCCACGCACCAAGGAAGCGATCACCATCAAGGCGAGCAAAGTGCCGAAATTTAAAGCTGGCAAAGCGCTCAAAGATGCTGTAAACTAATTGCCTTCTGTGTGGTGACAAACACAGAGTGCAAGTGCAGTACCCGTATTTTTTGGAGCGGTAGTTCAGTTGGTTAGAATACCGGCCTGTCACGTCGGGGGTCGCGGGTTCGAGTCCCGTCCGCTCCGCCAAAAAATACACAGATTCAGGAGTGGTAGTTCAGCTGGTTAGAATACCGGCCTGTCACGTCGGGGGTCGCGGGTTCGAGTCCCGTCCGCT
>JAZJYP010000032.1:0-2143 GCA_040390345.1 Pseudomonadota bacterium
CCATCCGAAATGGCAGGAGCGTCCGCTGCTGGTGGTGGTGCGCAAGTCAGGAAAGGACCTGTCGCGCGAAGACATGCTGGCCTACCTCGACGAGCGGGTGGCCAAGTGGTGGCTGCCGGACGATGTTCAATTTGTCGATCAGTTGCCCCATTCGGCCACGGGCAAGCTGCAGAAAATGAAATTACGCGATATGTTCAAGGACTATCAACTACCGACGCCGAGCCGGTAAATCGCTGCCGGGCCAGTGCGTCGTGACTTGGCAAGCGGCCGCGACATTCAGGCTGGTGACGACGTGCCACTAGTGACTGTCTGACACCTGTCGGTGCCAGTGCGACGCCATACGGGATTTGAGCAAGCTCAAGAGGCGAAAATGAGAGGTTTTCGCGTAAGCGATTGATTATTAAAACCGATATACGGCCTGCAAAGCCGTTTAGGGAACCGCTGATTTATTGCTGAGTTCGCCCCACCGTACCCGCCGTGCTGGCACAATGGCGCATCGAATTTTTCCGCACACACTATGAAGCAAACGAGCTTTTCCGACATCGAGTTCGCTAGTAAGAAGCGGCTCACGCGGCGCGAACGATTTCTCGCAGAGATCGAAGCCGCGACACCGTGGCCGGTGTTGGTAGCGGCGCTGCTGCCGCACTACCCGAAGGGCGATGGGCGCGGCCGTCCGCCGATCGGTCTGGAGCGCATGCTGCGAATGTACATCGCCCAGCAATGCCTGGGCTTGTCGGATGAAGGCATTGAGGATGCGATCTACGACATCCAATCGGTGCGCAACTTTGTCGGCATCGACCTGACCCACGAGTCGGCGCCCGACGCCACGACGCTGCTCAAGTTCCGTCGCCTGCTCGAAGCGAACGACCTGACGCGCAAGGTCTTCAATGAAATCAACGGGCACCTGGCCAACAAAGGTCTGACGATGCGCGAAGGCACCATCGTGGACGCCACCTTGATCGCCGCGCCGCCATCGACGAAGAACCGTGACAAGGAACGCGATCCTGAGATGCATCAGTCGATGAAGGGCAACGACTGGCACTTTGGCATGAAGGCCCACATTGGTGTGGACATGGCCACCGGCCTGGTCCACAGCGTCGTCGGCACCGCCGGCAACGTGGCCGACGTCACACAGGCGCACGCGCTGCTGCATGGCGGCGAGAAGGCGGTACTGGGCGACGCAGGCTATCAAGGCGTCGCCAAGCGCGAGGAGAACGCGGGCAAGGGCATTGACTGGCATACGGCTATGCGCCCTGGTAAGCGCAAGGTCCTCAAGAAAAATTCGCTGGGTCGCGCGATCGAGAAGTTGGAGAAGACGAAGGCCAGCGTGCGCGCCAAGGTTGAGCATTGCTTCCATGTCGTGAAGTGCCTGTTCAAACATCGTAAGACGCGCTACCGCGGCCTGGCCAAGAACAACGCGCAGCTGTTTACGCTGTTCGGCTTGGCAAATCTGGTGCTGGCCCGCAGGTACTTGGGGAGCGTGCACACCCAAGTTGCGCCTGCAGTATGAAGAAAGGCGAGAAATCGCCACGAAAACCTCAAATCGCGACGCCTGCAGCGCCAGAAAAATGACTGCGTTCAAAAAAACCGACGCGGTCAGCACCAATTTCGGCTTTTACCGAGAAAAGTCGAATTGTTCAGCGGTTCCTTAGAAGTTTGAGGCGTATGTATGCCTGGAGCATGAGAACGCTGCCCTTTTTTCGCTTACTGGGGAGCGCAAGCACTTCGATGATTTCCCAGTCCTCAACGTAACGGTCACGCGATTTCTCGCCAGGTAAGCGCATCTCCCCCTTGAACGGATGACGATCGACCAGACCCCACTCAACAGCTTTCGTGAAAGCATGGGATAAGACATCAACAGCGCGGTTCGCCGCGACCGGTGTCGCCTTGCGCTTGTCGACATATTGGTAGACATTCTGCGGCTTGATCCAAGCAAGCGGAGCATCACCGAAAACACCACGGAGATTGCGGATGGCGCGATTGTTTTCGACTTGCGTTCGCGGACCTTTTGTCGGAACCACCTCAAGCGCATACCTGTCGAGTAGGTGTCCGATGGTTTTGGTGTTGTCGGGGATTTCTAAGCGCTTTGCCCACACGGCATACGCTTCCGGAAGACTGCGTGTTGACGATCACCCAAAATTGA
>JAZJYP010000033.1:0-4726 GCA_040390345.1 Pseudomonadota bacterium
AGGCAACTTTTGCAGGGCAAAAGTTGCCTTGGAATCGTGGTCTGACCCCGGTTGGCCTCACCCCGCAGGGCCTCCGGCGCCGCCTCTGATGCTTTGCTTAGACGCCGTAGGGGATCCAGACGTTTTTGACTTGGCTGGCGTGGCCCAACACGGCGCGGCCACCGGCCTGCTTGATGTCGTACCAGTCGCGCCCCTTGCCGCCGCCTACCCAGGTGCGCTTCAGGGTCTCGGCCGACAGGCGCTCGACTTCGGCACAGCCCTCGGCCGATCCGTCATGGCGCCATACGGCGTCGATGTCGCCGTGCGTGGCCAGGGTCTTGGCCAGTTCGTCGGCGCTGCCCGTCACGATATTCAATGCGCCGCCGGGCAGGTCGGACGTGTCGAGCACCTGGTACAGGTCGGTCGCGGCCAGCGGGTACGCTTCCGACGGCACGGCGACGACGCGGTTGCCCAGCGCCAGCGCAGGCGCGACGAGCGAGATGAAACCGAGCAGCGGCGCTTCGTTCGGGCAGATCACGCCGATCACGCCCACCGGTTCGTTCAGCGCCACGGTGATGCCATGCATCGGCGGCTGGTGCGCCAGGCCATCGTATTTGTCGGCCCAGGCGGCGTAGTAGAACAGGCGCTCGATCGACGCTTGCACTTCCTTCTCCGGGTTCTTCGAGCCCGTCATCGCGGCCAGGCGGGCGGCGAATTCGTCGGCGCGAATCGCCAGGTTTTCGGCGATGTAGTACAGCACCTGGGCGCGGTTGTGCGCGCTGGCCTTGGACCAGCCGGATGCCTTGTGCGCCGCTTCGACGGCGTTGCGGATGTCCTTGCGGTTGCCTTCGCCAACGTCGGCCAGGAACTCGCCATTGGCGCCGATGATGGCGCGGCTGTAGGCGCCGTCAGGGCGGGCTTGCTTGCCGCCGATGTACAGCTTGGCGGTGCGGTCGATGGCAAAGGGGTTGCCGTTTTCGGTGGCCTTGACCTTGCCCTTCACTTCCACCACCGGTGCGGCCGGGCGCGCGTCTTCCGAGATCGGCGTCATGTATTCGAACATGCCTTCGCGTCCGCCTTCGCGGCCGAAGCCCGATTCGCGGTAGCCGCCGAAGCCGCAGGCGGCGTCGAACTGGTTGGCGGTGTTGATCCACACGACGCCAGCCTTGATTTGCGGCGCGATGTCGAGCGCGAGCGAGATCGATTCGGACCATACGCAGGCGGCCAGGCCGTAGACGGTGTTATTGGCCAGCTGGACCGCTTCGACGGGAGTGCGGAAGCTCATGGCGACGAGCACCGGGCCGAAGATCTCGGTCTGCGCGACGCCGGCCGAGGTCGAGGCGCCGGTGATCAGGGTTGGCGGGAACCAGGAGCCGTTGGCCGGCAGTTCGCAGGCCGGCTGGTAGATGGTGCAGCCTTCGGCGCGGGCCGAGGCCACCAGGCCTTCGATGCGCTGGCGCTGGACCGGATCGACCAGGGCGCCAATGTCCATCGACTTGTCGGTCGGGCTGCCCAGGCGCAAGTTGTCCATGCGGGTGCGCAGCTTGGCCAGGAAACGCTCTTCCACCGACTCCTGCACCAAGAGGCGCGAACCGGCGCAGCAGACCTGGCCCTGGTTGAACCAGATCGAGTCGACCAGGCCTTCGACGGCGGCATCGAGGTCGGCGTCTTCGAAGACGATGAAGGGCGACTTGCCGCCCAGCTCCAGCGACAGCTTCTTGCCGCTGCCGGCGGTGGCGCGGCGGATCAGGCGGCCCACTTCGGTCGAACCGGTGAAGGCCAGCTTGTCGATGCCGGCGTGGTTGACGATCGCTTCACCCACGCGGCCATCGCCCGTGACGATGTTGACGACACCGGCCGGCACGCCGGCCTGCACGCAGATCTCGGCGAACAGCAAGGCGGTGAGCGAAGTGAATTCGGCGGGCTTGAAGACGACCGTGTTACCGGCGGCCAGGGCCGGCGCGATTTTCCAGGCCAGCATCAAGAGCGGGAAATTCCACGGCACGATCTGGCCGACCACGCCCACGGCGCGGTAGCCGGCGAATTCTTCGGCTTGCAGCTGGGCCCAGCCGGCGTGGTGGTAGAAGTGGCGCGCGGCCAGCGGCAGGTCGGCGTCGCGTGTTTCGCGGATCGTCTTGCCGTTGTCGAGGGTTTCGAGCACGGCGAACAGGCGCGAATGTTTTTGCAGCAGGCGTGCCAGCGCGTACAGCACGCGCGCGCGGCCGTGGCCACCCAAAGCTACCCAGCCTGGCTGGGCGCGGCGCGCCGCTTCCACGGCGCGGTCGACGTCCGCGGCGGTCGCTTGCGAGACCTGGGCCAGCTCCTTGCCGTCGGCCGGATTGGTCGAGGCGAAGGTGTCGGCGGCCGGCGTCCAGGCATTGTCGATGAACAGGCCAAAGCGGCGCTCGTGAGCGTCCAGCCATGCTTGCGCTTCCTTGGTGCTCTCGGGTGCTGGGCCGTAGTCCATAGTTTGAAGAATCTCTTTGATAGTTGGCATGACGAATCCGTTGACGTTTAAGGTTGCGCGTGGCGATGGTTGGCCGAGTAGGCGCCGGTCACGTAATGTTCAAGCTGGCGTTCGATGTCGGTCAAGAGGCTCGATGCACCAATGCGGAACAGGTGCGGCTCGAGCCACTCGCGGCCCAGTTCTTCCTTCATCAGGGTCAGGTACTGCAGCGCGCTCTTGGCCGTCGAGACGCCGCCGGCCGGCTTGAAGCCCACCTGGAAGCCATAGCGCTCGTGGTATTCGCGGATCGTGCGCACCATCGTCAGCGCCACGGGAATCGTCGCATTGACGCCTTCCTTGCCGGTCGAGGTCTTGATGAAGTCGGACCCGGCCATCATGCACACCCACGAGGCCTTGGCCACGTTTTCCAGCGTCAGCAGGTCGCCCGTGGCGAGGATGGCTTTGACGTGCGCTTCGCTACAGGCCTTGCGGTAGGCGACCATCTCTTCATACAGCGCTTGCCAGTTGCCGTTCAGGACGTGCTGGCGCGTGATGACGATATCGATTTCGGTGGCGCCGGCGGCGACCGACAATTCGATCTCGCGCACCTTCGTCTCCATGCTGGCCAGGCCGGCCGGAAAGGCGGTCGAGACGGCGGCGATCGGCATGCGGCCATTGAGGATTTTCGCCGCTGGCGCAATCATCTCGTGGTAGACGCAGACGGCACCGGTTTGCAAGGTGTCGATACCCAGCGCGGCCATCAGGTCGGTGCGCAGTGGGCGCATCGCCTTCATGCACAGGCGCTCGACGCGGCCCGGCGTGTCGTCACCACCCAGGGTGGTCAGGTCGATGCACTCGATCGCTTTGACCAGCCACGCGGCCTGGTATTCCTTCTTGACGGTGCGGCGGTTGGCCAGGCTGGCGGCGCGGCGGTCCGAGGCATTGCGGTTGACCTTGATCTGGTTGACCCAGCCCAGGTCGAGGCCGACGGCCTCGTTGCGTTTGAAATTCGAAGGAGTGGTCATAGCAGAGCGGTTCCGTGGGAAAGGGGTGGCACGCCGAGGTGCTTGGCAAGGGTGGCGCCGATGTCGGAGAAGGTCTCGGAGATGGGCAGCGCGCGCGGCGCCACGCCGGGACCGAAGAAGATCATCGGGATGTGTTCGCGCGTGTGGTCGGAGCCGGGCCAGCTGGGGTCGCAGCCATGGTCGGCGGTGATGACACACAGGTCGCCCGGCTTGAGCTTGGCCATGAATTCGGGCAGGCGCGCGTCCATCTCGTGCAGCGCGTTCGAATAGCCGGCCACGTCGCGGCGGTGGCCAAAGGCCTGGTCGAAGTCGACGAAGTTGACAAACGTGAGCGACTTCTCGCCCGCCTCGTCGGCCACCTTGAGCAGCGCGTCGAACAGGGCCATATTGTCCTTGCCCTTGACCACGCGCGAGATGCCTTGCGTGGCGAAGATGTCGCTGATCTTGCCCAGGCCAATGACCTCGCCGCCGGCGTTCTTGACATGGTCGAGCAGGGTTGGCGATGGTGGCGCAACGGCGTAGTCGTGGCGGTTGGTGGTGCGCGTGTAGTTGCCGTTCGCGCCCAGGAAGGGACGCGCGATCACGCGGCCGATGTTATACGGCTTGACCAGTTCGAAGGCCGCTTCGCACACGGCGTACAGGCGCTCGAGGCCGAAGTGTTCTTCGTGGGCGGCGATCTGCATGACCGAGTCGCCCGAGGTGTAGACGATGATCTTGCCGGTGGCGACATGCTCGTCGCCGAAGCGGTTGATGATCTCGGTGCCGGAGGCGTGGCAATTGCCCAGGAAGCCCGCCACGCCGGTCTGGCGCTGCAGTTCTTCGGTCAGCACGGCCGGGAAGGACGGTACCGTGCGTGGAAAATAGCCCCAGTCGAATTCGACGGGCACGCCGGCGATTTCCCAGTGGCCGGACTGGGTGTCCTTGCCGGTGGAGCGCTCGCGCGCGGCGCCATAGGCAGCGCTGAAGCCTTCGCGCTGTGCGAAGCCTTCGGCCCATTCGCCGCTGGCCATGTGGGCGGCGGCGGCCAGGCCCAGTTGTTCGAGGTTGGGCAGCGCCATCGGCTTGCCACCGCGGGCGGCCCAGCCGGCGATGTGGCCGAAGGTGTTGGCACCGGCGTCGCCAAATTTGTCGGCGTCGGGCGTGGCGCCAAGGCCGAAGGACTCGAGCAGGAGGATGAATGCGCGCGACATGATGGACTCGCTAAACGTTAAGCCGCACGAGTCGTCTGCGCCACGCGTTCCAGGAAGGCCAGGATCAGTTCAACCAGGCCCTTGGC
>JAZJYP010000034.1:0-215 GCA_040390345.1 Pseudomonadota bacterium
CGAATTAATTCATGAATCTCGAATTAATTCGACTCTGACCCCAATTAATGCGAAAGCCCCAATGAATGGCATTCCGCGCGCGAGGCGTTAGCATGCCATAAACATGAAGAAAGCGCGAATTTCCCGGGTTTAGAGGCTTTTGGCGGTTGCCTAAATCGAATGCTTTCGGCAGAATGGATAATTCTTGCACTGCAACACACATGAACTGGGATTGA
>JAZJYP010000034.1:292-40306 GCA_040390345.1 Pseudomonadota bacterium
TTTGCTACGAAATCCGCGGCCCCGCGCTCGAGAAATCGAAGCAGATGGAGGAAGAGGGCCACAAGATCATCAAGCTCAATATCGGCAACCTGGCCGTATTCGGCTTCGATCCACCGGACGAAATCGTCCACGACATGATCGTCAATATGGGCGGCGCCGCCGGCTATACCGACTCCAAAGGCATGTTCGCGCCGCGCAAGGCGGTGATGCATTACACCCAGTCCAAGCAGATCGCCGGCGTGACGATCGAGGATATCTACCTCGGCAACGGCGCCTCCGAACTGATCGTCATGTGCATGAACGGCTTGCTCAATAACGACGACGAAGTGCTGGTGCCAGCCCCCGACTATCCGCTGTGGACGGCCGCCGTCTCGCTCTCGGGCGGCAATCCGGTGCACTATGTGTGCGATGAATCGTCCGACTGGATGCCCGACATCGAAGACATGCGCCGCAAGATCACGCCCAATACCAAGGCCATCGTCGTCATCAACCCGAACAACCCCACCGGCGCGCTCTACCCGCGCGAGGTGCTGCTGCAGATCGTGGAGCTGGCACGCCAGCACCAGCTGATTGTGCTGGCCGACGAAATCTACGACAAGACCCTGTACGACGAACACGAGCACGTGTCGATTGCCTCGCTGGCCGACGATGTGCTGTTCATTACCTTGAACGGCCTGTCGAAGAACTACCGCTCCTGCGGCTATCGCGCCGGCTGGATGGTGGTGTCGGGCGAGAAGAAGCACGCCAAGGACTATATCGAAGGCCTGAACATGCTCGCCTCGATGCGCCTGTGCGCCAACGCGCCGGGCCAGTTCGCGATCCAGACCGCGCTGGGCGGCTACCAAAGTATCCAGGACCTGGTCGGTCCGGGCGGACGCCTGCTCAAGCAGCGCGACCTGGCCCACAAGCTCCTGACCGACATCCCGGGCGTTACCTGCGTCAAGCCAAAAGCGGCGCTGTACATGTTCCCCCGCCTCGATCCGAAGATGTACCCCATCAAGGACGACCAGCAATTTGTCTGTGACCTGCTGTCGGAAGAAAAAGTGCTGCTGGTGCAGGGCACGGGCTTCAACTGGATCGCGCCGGACCACTTCCGCCTCGTGTTCCTGCCCAATTCCGATGACTTGACCGATGCATGCGGACGTATCGCACGCTTCCTCGACGGTTACCGACGCAGGCACGGAAACGGCTAACGAATCACAAAGAACACTATGAAACCCATCAAAGTAGGCCTGATCGGCCTTGGCGTCGTCGGGACCGGGACCTTCAAGGTCCTGGCACGCAACCAGCAGGAGATCCGCCGCCGCGCCGGCCGCGGCATTGAAATCACGATGGTGGCGGTGCGCCGCATGGCCAGCGCCGACGGCGTCGATACGACCGGCGTGGAAATCGTCAGCGACGCCGACCTGGTCGTCAACCACCCCGACATCGATATCGTCGTCGAACTCATTGGCGGCACCACCCGTTCCAAGGACCTGGTGCTGGCCGCGATCAACAACGGCAAGCACGTCGTTACCGCCAACAAGGCGCTGCTGGCCCTGCACGGCAACGAGATCTTCGCCGCGGCCCAGGCCAAGGGCGTCATCGTCGCCTTCGAGGCCGCTGTCGCCGGCGGCATCCCCATCATCAAGGCGCTGCGCGAAGGCCTCACGGCCAACCGCATCGAATCGATCGCCGGCATCATCAACGGCACCACCAATTTCATCCTGTCCGAGATGCGCGACAAGGGCCTGGACTTCGGCACCGTGCTGGCGCAAGCGCAGGCGCTCGGCTATGCGGAAGCCGACCCCACCTTCGACATCGAAGGCGTGGACGCGGCCCACAAGTGCACGATCATGTCGGCCATCGCGTTCGGCATCCCGGTGCAGTTCGACAAAGCCTACGTGGAAGGCATCAGCAAGCTGCAGGCGGTCGACATCCGCTACGCCGAGCAGCTGGGCTACCGCATCAAGCTGCTGGGCATCACCAAGCGCACCGTCGTCAATGGCGTGGACGGCATCGAATTGCGCGTGCATCCGACCCTCATTCCCGCCAAGCGCCTGATCGCCAACGTCGAAGGTGCGATGAACGCGGTGCTGGTGCAGGCCGATGCCGTCGGCGCGACGCTCTACTACGGCAAGGGCGCCGGCGCCGAGCCGACCGCCTCGTCCGTGATCGCCGACCTGGTCGATATCACGCGCCTGGCCACGGCCGATCCCGAGTCGCGCGTGCCGCACCTGGCCTTCCAGCCAAACCAGATGACGGATGTGGCGATCGTGCCGATGTCCGAGATCACCACCAGCTACTACCTGCGCGTCTACGTGAAGGACCAGCTGGGCGTGATGGCCGATTTGACCCGCATCCTGGCCGACGCGAAGATTTCGATCGACGCCGTCATGCAAAAGGAGCCGGGCGAAGGCGAAACCCGCACCGACATCATCATGCTGACCCACCAGACCCAGGAAAAAGCCATCGACGCGGCCATCGCCAAGATCGAAGCGCTGGCCACGGTGGTGGGCACGGTGGTCAAGATCCGGCTTGAAAACCTGAGTTGAACATGCGGGGGCAGGAGGCAGGGATGAAATTGCTGCTTGCGGCCGTACTTGCCCTGCCTTGCACCCTGGCTGCGGCCGAAGAGGTGAGCGTTGGCGTGTTTGCCATCGCGCCCTTCGTCGTGGCCGGTCCCCAAGGGCCGCATGGCCTGCTGATCGATTTCTTCAACAAGGAAATCGCGCCACGCATGGGCGTGCATTTCAACTGGAGCGCGCCGGTGGGCGTGACCCGTCTCGAGCAAAACCTGATCCATGGCGCCGTGATGTTCACGCCGCTGCTGGCCAAGAGCCCGGAGCGCCTGCAGGCGCAAATCATCTACGCCGGCGACGCCGACATCCGGCTCGAACCCTGCCTGGCCATGCGGCCCGATACGCAGCTGACGGCGATTTCTTCGCCCTCCGACCTGGAAGGCATGACGATAGGCTGGGTCCAGTCGGGCGCCTTGCCGGATTTCCTGCGCCGTTCCAAGGTCAAGTTCGACCTGGTGTCGGCGGTGAACTGGGAAGAGACCAACCTGAACAAGCTCAAGGCGGGCAGGATCGACGGCGCCTTTTTCTCCGACGCTTACACGGCACGCTACTTCGGCATGCGATCCGGCGCCAACTTCCGCATCCTGGCGCTGCCGGCTGAAGGTGTGCCCGTGTTCGCAGCGTTTTCGCCGCAAGCTTCGCCGGCGCTGGTGCAGCGTTACGAAAAGGCGGCGCGCGAAGCGTTCGCCAAGGGGCGCTGGAAGGCGTATCTGGAAAAGGCGCTGGCCGTGCATGGTGGGTGACGCGCTACGCTGAGCCACCCTACGCCACTGCCAGGGTCCCGTGAGCAAGGGTAGGGTGGGTCCGCCAAAGCGTCGCGCGCGTCACCCACCACGCACGAACGCGACTGTGACCTTGAGCCCGCGCCCCTGGGCGCCATCACCAAGCGCCAGGCTGGCATGGTGCAAGGCGGCGATGTCGTGCACGATGGCCAGTCCCAGGCCGGTCCCGTTCGGGTTCGTCTCCAGCGCCGCCGCCGCGCGGTAAAACGGCGTCAGCACTTTCTCGCGTTCGGACGGCGCAATGCCGCTGCCGCTGTCTTCCACTTCCAGCATGCCCTTGGCAACGCGCAGAACGACGCGACCGCCGTCGGGCGTGTAGCGGATCGCATTGTCGACCAGGTTGGCCAGCAGCTCGTGCAGCATCAGGGCATGGCCATGCACGCACACTTCTTCGGGCGCTTCGAGCGACAGGTCGATATGGCGCTGCACCGCCGCCGGCGCCATTTCCAGGCCCACCTGGCGGGCGATGCCGGTCAGTGACACCTCGGCCATGCTGGCCGCTTCGGCGCCATGCTCGATGCGCGCCAGCGTCAACAGCCGGTTGGCCAGATGGACGGTCGAATCGGTGGTGCCGGCAATCGACTGCACGATGGCGCGCATGGCGGCCGGGTCGTTCTCGCGCAGGGCCAGTTCGGCCTGGGTCTTCAAGACCGTCAGCGGCGTGCGCAGCTGGTGCGACGCGTCGGCGATAAAGCGGCGCTGGCTGGCGATGAGGTGCTGCAGGCGCGCCATGGTGCCGTTCATGGCCGCCACCAATGGCCGCACTTCCTTGTGCACCAGGGCCGGGTCGACATCGGACAGGTCGGACAGTTCGCGCGTTTCCACTTCGATCTTCAGGCGCATCAGGGGGCGCAGCACCAGGCGCACGGCAAACCACACGAGAGCGGCCACGGCCAGCATCATCACGGCCTGCCAGGCCAGCGTGTCGAACAGGATCTGGCGTGTCAGGCCGCGCCGTGCGTCGAGCGTCTCGCCCACCTGGATCAGGGCGATGCCGCGCATCGAATCGTCATACACCGGCTGCAGCAGGGCGGCGATGCGGATCGGCTGGCCGTTGTAATTGGCGTGGTAGAAGCGCACCAGCGCGGGGTAGGCTTCCGAGCGCGGCACATTGGCCGGCACGGCCGGCAGGTCTTCGAATCCTGATACGGTTTCGCCGTTAATGCCGCTAACTTTGTAATATATCCGGCCCAGCGTGTCGGTCTCGAAGCTGTCGAGCGCCACATAGGGCACGTCGGCCACCACCTTGCCTTCCTTGATCGAGACGCGCTCGGCCAGCGCGCGCGTGGACGCGAGCAGCGAGCGGTCGTAGGCGACGTCGGCGGCGTCGAGCGCGTTGCGGTAGACCGAGAAGGTGTTCAGTGCCATCAGCAGCGCCAGTGGCGCGAGCAGCCAGCGCAGCAGCTGGTTGCGCAGGCTGCCCAGTTTGAACGGCAGCGCCACGTCAGCGGCCCGCCTCGCGCGGCTGCAGCATGTAGCCGATGCCGCGCAGCGTGGTGATGGCGGCGGCGTCGGGAATGTCTTTTTCCAGCTTCTTGCGCACGCGGTGGATATACAGTTCGATGGCGTCGACATTGGCGTCGTCGACGAGGGCGAAGACTTCGTCGAACAACTTTTCTTTCGAGACCGCGCGGCCCGGGCGCGAAATGAGCGCTTCGAGCACGGCGTGCTCGCGCGGCGTGAGGGCGAGCGAGGCGCCGCCGTAGCTGAACATGCGCGCGACGGTGTCGAAGCTGAGCGCGCCGCATTGATGCACGAGCGCCTCGTTGCCCACGCTACGGCGCAGCAGCGCCTTGACGCGCGCTTCGAGTTCGGCCAGCTCGAACGGTTTGGCCAGGTAGTCGTCGGCGCCGAGGTTGAGGCCCTGGACGCGTTCTTCCAGGCCGCCGCGCGCGGTGAGGATCAGCACCGGCGTCTTGGCGCGCGGGCCGCCGCGTGCACGCAGGCGGCGCAGCACATCGAGGCCGTCCATCTTCGGCAGCGTCAGGTCGAGAATGACGAGCGCATACTCCTGGGTGTGCAAGAGTGCGTCGGCGTCGGCGCCGTTCATTGCGCATTCGACGGTGAGCTTGGCGTCGCGCAGGGCCTTGGACAGCCAGTGCGACAATTCGAGGTGGTCTTCAACAAGTAGGATACGCATGCAGCACAGTGTAAGGCCACAAGGCCCGCATCGCCAGCCTTGTGGCAGGGCGGAGACAAGGGATGGACTGAAAGGCAATTGAAAGGATGGGAAAACTATAGTGGTCAACGAAGCACCTAAAACCAACACCACTGTACCTGGAGACACCATGAAGAAAACCGCCTTGTCGCTTGCCCTTTTGTCCGCCATGGGAATCGCCCATGCCGAATCCAACGTCCAGGTCTACGGCCTGATGGACGCCGGCGTCGAATACCTGACCAATGCCACCCCCAATAAAGACAGCCAGTTCCGCGTCATCTCGGGCGGCAAGAACACCTCGCGCTGGGGCCTGCGCGGCACCGAAGACATCGGCGGCGGCCTGAAGGCGACCTTCAACCTCGAAGGCGGCGTGCTAATGGACACCGGCAACCTCGATGGCGTGCTGTTCAAGCGCCAGGCCACGGTCGGCCTGGAAGGCAGTTTCGGCAAGGTCGTCATCGGCCGCTCCTTCACCACCACCTACGACTTCCTGATCCAGTTCGACCCGATGGGCTTTGCACCGAATTATTCGTGGTCGACGTCGAGCAACGCCACCGGCCCCTCGAAGTACGGCATGACGACGGCCTTCGACAACCTGATCAAGTATTCGGTGTCGTCGGGCGAGTTCAAGTTCGGCGCCACCGTCGGCATGGGCGAGCAGGCCACTGGCGCTGCCGACAGCCGCAAATACGCAATCGGTAGTTCGTACAAGTTCAATAACCTGGCTGTGATGGCCACCTACGAATCGATCAACGGCAACACGGTCGCCGCCACCGGCCGGCGCGATGAAACGACGGCCTTCCACCTGGCCACCGACTACCGCGACGGTCCATGGCGCCTCGGTGTTGGCATGCGTGGCTACAAACTGGAGGCCGGCAAGGCCGCCACGGCGGACGTCAAAGCCAATACCTACTGGGGCGGCGTGAGCTACCTGGTTGCACCGGCCGTGACACTGACTGGCGCGCTCTACTACGTCGACGTGAAGAACGTCGCCGCCGGCGCCGATGCCGATCCGATCATGTATGTGGCGCGAACGTTGTATGCTCTGTCCAAGCGCACCGACCTGTATGCCGCCGCAGCCTACGCCAAGGCCAAAAACGGCAAGCTCGTTGGCCTGTCGCGTGACGACGCCGGTTTCGGCACCACCCAGGCCGGCCTGACGATGGGTATCCAGCACCGCTTCTGATGATGAAAAACCTTCTCCTTGCCTGCCTGCTTGCGAGTACCGCCCTGGCCCATGCCGGCGGCGTGGAGTGCATCGTGCCGTCCAAACCGGGCGGCGCGATGGACCTGACCTGCAAGCTGGCGCAGAAATCCCTCGGCAAGGAGATGCACCTGTCCTACCTGCCCGGCGGGATTGGTGCCGTGGCCTGGCATTCGCTGGTGTCGCAGCGGCGCGCCGAGCCGGACACGCTGGTGGCGTTTTCGGGCGGCTCGCTGCTCAATCTCGCCCAGGGCAAGTTCGGCAAGGCTACCCCCAGCGACGTGCGCTGGGTGGCGGCGCTCGGTGCGGACTACGGCATGATCGCGGTGCGCTCCGATTCGCCCTACCACACGCTGGCCGAGCTGCTGGGCGACCTGAAAAACCATCCGGGCAAGGTCCTGATCGGCGTGTCCGGCACCATCGGCAGCCAGGACTGGATCAAGATGGCGCTGCTGGCGCGCAGTGCCGGGATCGACCCCAAGACGCTGCGCTTCGTGGCGCTCGAAGGCGGTGGTGAAGCCTTCACCGCCATGCATGCCAATTACGTGCAGGTGGTCTCGGGCGACGCGTCCGAGGCGACGCTGTACGCCGCCGGTGGCAAGACGCGCGTGCTGGCGGTGCTGGCGTCCGAACGCCTGCCGGGCGTACTGGCCAATGTGCCGACAGCGCGCGAGCAGGGTGTGGACGTGGTGTGGCCCATCATCCGCGGCGTGTGGATGGGGCCCCAGGTGAGCGACGCCGATTACCGCAAATGGGTGAGGGCGTTCGACCAGACCATGGCCAGCCCCAGCTTCGGCGAACTGCGCGCGGCCTATGGCTTGTACCCGTTCTCGCTCACCGGCGACGCACTGACTGAACATATCAAGAAATCCGTAGCAGACTACACACGGCAGGCCAGGGACTTCAACCTGGTTCGCTAAGAAACCATTCAGGAGACATGATGCAGAATTCGAAAATCATTCTGGCGGCGGGCTTGTGCGCCTTCGCCTTCGGTGCGCAGGCACAGGTACCGGCGGGCTATCCGGCCGACTATCAAAAGATCGTCGATGCGGCCAAGAAGGAAGGCAAGCTGGTGATCTACGGCGCCACCGACAGCAAGGCCACGCAGCCGCTGATCAAGGACTTCAACGCCCTCTATCCCGGCATCACCATCGAATACAACGACATGAATTCGACCGAAGTGTATAACCGCTTCATCTCCGAAGTGGCGGCCGGCGGCAATACGGCCGACGTCATGTGGTCCTCCGCGATGGACCTGCAGATGCGCCTGGCCTCGGATGGCTACGCGCTGGCCTACAAGTCGGTGGAAGCGTCGAAGATTCCCGGCTGGGCGATCTGGAACGACATGGCCTACGGCACCACGTTCGAACCGGCCGCCATCGTCTACAACAAGCGCCTGGTGACGGCGGCCGAAGTGCCGCAGACGCATGCCGCCTTCGCCAAGCTGATCACCACCGAGAAATTCAAGGACAAGGTCACCACCTACGACATCGAAAAATCCGGCGTCGGCTTCATGTTCATGACCCAGGATGCGCGCGAATACAACGACTTCCTCGCGCTGGAAAACGCCTTCGGCGCGGCCCGCGTGCGCGTGCAGTCGTCCACCGGCACCATGCTCGAGCGCATTTCGTCGGGCGAAAACCTGATTGGCTATAACGTGCTCGGCTCCTACGCGCTGGTGCGCGCCAAGGCCGACCCGTCGCTGGGTGTGGTCATGCCCAAGGACTACACGCTGATCCTCTCGCGCGTCCAGTTCATCAACAAGGCCGCCAAGAACGTCAACGCCGCCAAGCTGTGGCTCGACTACATGCTCTCGGCCCGTGGCCAGACCATCATCGCCAACGATTCGAAGCTGTATGCGATCCGCCCCGATGTCAAGGGCGAGACCACGTCGGCGGACCTGATCAAGCAGATCGGCGAGAAGAACGTCAAGCCGGTGCCGGTGCATCCGATCGTGCTGCAGTTCCTGGGGCCGGCCAAGCGCATGGCCTTCCTGAAGCAGTGGAAAGAGACCGCTGGTAAGAAATAAGACGGGACCATCATGCCTACCATTTCCATGCCGGGCGCGCGGCTCAACTGGCCGCGCGGCCTGGTGGTGACGCTCACCTGCATCGCCATTTTCCTGCCGCTGTTCCTGATCTTCTACCAGAGCTTCCTGTCGGCGCCGTTCTTCATGCCGAACAAGGAGCTGGGGCTCGACGCGTATCGCTTCATTGTCGATGATCCGGACTTCGTGCAGGCCTTCAAGAACGGCTTGATCCTGGCCGGCGGCCTGACGGCGATTGCGGTGCCGCTGGGCGGCATGCTGGCCTTCCTGATGGTGCGCACCGACCTGCCCGGGCGCGGCGCGATCGCGCCGCTGCTGCTGGTGCCGATCTTTGTGTCGCCCATGGTGATGGGCTTTGGCTATGTGGTGTCGATGGGGCCGGTGGGCTTTTATTCAACCTGGGCCAAGCAGCTGCTCGGCTTCATTCCCTGGAATATCTACTCGTTCACCAGCATCGTCATCATCGCCGGCCTGACCCACGTGCCGCACGTCTACCTGTACGCCTCGTCGGCCCTGAAAAGCCTGGGCTCGGACGTGGAAGAGGCGGCCCGCGTGGCCGGCGCCTCGCCGCTGCAGGTGATGATGAACGTGTCGCTGCCGATGATCATGCCGGCGCTGGCCTATGCCGGCGTGCTGGTGTTCTTCCTTGGCTTCGAAGTGTTTGGCCTGGTGCTGGTACTGGGTGACCCGGAAGGCCACCTGGTGCTGGCCACCTACCTGTACAAGCTGACCAACAAGCTGGGTACCCCGTCCTACCACCTGATGGCGGCGGTGGCCGTATGCCTGGTGATGGTGACGGCGCCGCTGGTGATGATGCAGCGCTGGCTGCTCAAGTCGGCCAACAAGTATGTGTCCATCAAGGGCAAGGGCGCGCGCCAGAAGGCCATGCCGCTGGGTCGCTGGAAATGGCTGGCCTTTGCCTTGCTGGCCGGCTGGCTGTTGTTTACGATCGTGCTGCCCATTTCCGGCATCGTGCTGCGCTCGTTCGTGCAGTACTGGGGCGAGGACGTGAAGCTGGCCGACGTACTGACGCTGCAGCACTTCCGCGACATCATGGAGCAGCCTTCGCTCATGCGCGGCATCCTCAACACGGTATTGATTGGCGTGGTGGGCGGTGCGCTGGCGGTGGCCTGCTACAGCGCCATTGCATTGGCCATGCACCGCAAGCCGGATGGCATCACGCGCCTGCTCGATTACAGCGTGCTGGTACCGCGCGCCATTCCAGGCCTGCTGGCCGGCCTGTCCTTCCTGTGGGTGTTCCTGTTCGTGCCGTCCTGGCTGGACAGCTTCCTCAAGGGCTCGGACAACGATCTGGCGATGTGGCTCAGCGCGCACCTGATTCCGGCCCTGCGCGAAGTGCGCTCGACCATCTTTGCCCTGTGGCTGGCGTATTCGGTGGTGTGGCTGGCTTACGGCATGCGCCTGATTTCGACCGCGCTGCTGCAAGTGGGGCCCGAGCTGGAAGAGGCGGCGCGCGCCGTCGGCGCCAGGCGTGGCCAGGTCACGCGCGACGTGACGCTGCCGCTCATTAAATACGGCCTGTTGGGCGCCTGGCTGATGGTGTTCCTGATCTTCGAGCGCGAATATTCGACCGGCGTCTACCTGCTCTCGCCCGGCACCGAAGTCATTGGCGCGATGCTGGTGTCGCTGTGGGCGGGCGGATCGACCGACCTGGTGGCGGCGCTGTCGTTCATCAATATCACGCTGGTGGCCATTGGCCTGGGCATTGCGCTGCGTTTTGGCGTCAAGCTGCACAACTAAACATAACGAGACACAGACATGAACGTTTTATCCGTCAACGAGCTGCACCTGGACTATGGCAGCGGCGCCCACGCCAACCCGATCCTCAAGGGCGTATCGATGCACCTGCAGCGCGGCGAAGTGGTGGCCCTGCTGGGGCCATCGGGCAGCGGCAAGACCACGCTGCTGCGCGCGGTGGCCGGGCTGGAGAGCCCCAAGCTGGGCACCATCTCCATCGGCGAGCGCCGCGTGTTCGATGGCGCGCAGGGCGTCGAGACGCCGGCCGAAGACCGCAACCTGGGCCTGGTGTTCCAGTCCTATGCGCTGTGGCCGCACAAAACCGTGTTCGACAACGTGGCTTACGGCCTCAAGCTGCGCAAGATGGGCTCGGGCGAGATCGCCTCGAAAGTAAACGACGTGCTGACCCAGCTGGGCCTGGGCCACCTGGGCCAGCGCTTCCCGCACCAGCTCTCCGGCGGCCAGCAGCAGCGCGTGGCCATTGCGCGCGCGCTGGTGTACAACCCGCCCGTCATCTTGCTCGACGAGCCGCTGTCCAATCTGGACGCCAAGCTGCGCGAAGAAGCGCGCGCCTTCCTGCGCGAGCTGATCGTGCGCCTTGGCCTGTCGGCCCTGATGGTGACCCACGACCAGGCCGAAGCGATGGCCATTTCGGACCGTATCCTGCTGCTCAATAATGGCAAGATCGAACAGCAGGGCAACCCGCAAAGCATGTACGAAACGCCCGATACCCTGTTTACGGCCGAATTCATGGGCAGTAATGACAAGGTGCCGGGCAAGGTGGTCAGCCGCGAGGGCGCGCGCGTGGTGCTCGACGTGGCCGGCACCATCCTGCAGGCGACGGCGCGCGGCGTCAATACAGGTGCCGATGCGACTTCGCTGATCCGCGTCGAGGAAGTGAAGATCAGCGCCACGCCGGTCGACAATGCCCTGGCACTGCCTTTGGTGACCTGCATGTACCTGGGCGACCGCTACGAATGCCTGTTCACGCTGGGCGAGACCAGCTTGCGTGCGTATTCGAAATATCGCCTCAACGCCGGCACCTACCACTTGCAACTGCCGGCCGATAAGCTGTGGGTGTTCTGAACGTGTAAGGACTGTCCCTGTGGTGCGACCAATAAGGCACCCACACCACAAGGAGAGACCGGATGAAGTTCGAACACATGCTGGCCGCAGGCGCGCTGGCCACGACGGCGCTGTCGGCGCAAGCCATCAACCCTTATTATTCGACGGCGGAAGGGGCCATCAAGGGCTACGACCCGGTGGCCTATTTCGCCGAGGGCAAGGCCGTCAAGGGCGAGCGCCAGTTCAGCTTTACCTGGCAAAAGGCCGAATGGCACTTTGCCAGCGCAGCGAACTTGAAGGCTTTCCAGGCCGATCCCGAAAAATACGCCCCGCAGTTTGGCGGCTATTGTGCCTACGGTGTCTCGCAGGGCTACGCCCCGGCCACCGATCCCACGGCCTACACCATCGCCGACGGCAAGCTCTACCTCAATTACAACCACAAGGTGTCGGACAAGTGGAACGGCGACCGCGATGCCTATATCGTGCAGGGCACCCAGAACTGGCCGGCCCTCAAGGCCGGCGACAAGACCTGGGACTAGCATGAACGTGGGCACTTGTGCCCACCCTACGAGGGTCAATGGTCAGCCGTAGGGTGGGCCCGCGGGCCCACGCGCCTAGCGCACCGATACCACCGTCTCGCGCGCGTCCGGATCACGCTTGCGTATGAAGCGGGCCACCGATTCCACCGTCACCGTATCGATATGGCCGGCCATGCGCCGCTCAAAAGGCTGGTCGTCGAAGGCCACATTGGCGCGGAACATGCGCGCGCCCAGGCGCGTCATGGCCGGGATGTCGAGCGTGGTGGGCTGGTAGCCCGCCAGGCGCAGCCACGCCTGGGCGTCGGTGCGCGAGGCGATGGACACGTCGGCGGCGCTGACCGCATACGCCTCCAGCAGCCACTGGTTGGAATTCTGGTATTCCGCCGAAAAGGGGTAGGCCAGCATATTGTAATGCGCCCAATGCAGGCGCTGCGGCGTCGCCGTGGCGAGCAGGGCGGCCAGGCGCGCCTGGCTGGCCGCGCCGGGGATGACGATCAGCGCCTCGTGGGCAAACAGGCCGTCGAGGAAGAAATTGCCCAGGCCTTCGTCAAACAGCGCCGATTCGGCCGTGCCGCACCTATTCAGCTCGTGGCGCACCAGCCAGCGGCCTTTCGGGTGGTCGCGCCAGGCATAGGCCATGTGCGAATAGCGCAGGCCATAGGTCGACAAATCCTGGCCCACGCGGCCGATCAGCGCGACCTGGGCGCCCGATTCGTCGAGCAGCTGGCGCGTTTGCTCGGCCAGGCGCATGCCCTTGATGAAGGTGTTGGCCTTGATTGGCTGCGCTTCGCAGGCCGTGCCGGCGTGGGCTAGGCCGGCGCAGGCGAGCAGCAGTACCGGCAGGAGGCGGCGCATCACCGCGATCCCGCTTTCGAGTGGTGCAGCAGGGCCTTGCCCGCCTCGTTGGGCACGAAGGCGAGCACCTTGCCGGCGCAAACGAGCACATAACCGGTCGACGCGGCCACCACGCTGACGGTGGTGCCAACCGCCAGCGCCATGCCCTGGACGGCCTTGCCACTGAGGTTGACGGTCACGCGCGCCGCTTCCGAGGCGCCGGCCAGCACCAGGATGACGCCGTCGCCCACTTTTTCGGCACTGACGATGACGACCTCGCTGGCGCCGGCAGGCAGGGACAGGGAGCCGATGGCCAGGCCGGAGGCGACCAGTTCGGACGCGTTCGACAGCGTCGATGCGTTCGACTGGGGGTCGGCATGGGCGGCGCCAAGGGCGCACAGCAGCAGGGCAGGGAGGGCAAAGCGGCGCATGATGGTCCTGTCAGGTGAGGAGAAGTGCCCTCATGGTTGTCCCGCTGCAAACGAAATGCAAACGATTGCGCTACAGTATCGCGAGGCTTTTCAAAAAGTATTACCATCTGATACCTGTTGGCGCCAGCATAAGAAAAGTTGTCTGGCGCGTGCTTGTCCTGTAATTTACGGTTGTCGCCATATTGAGAGCCGCCCCCCATGAGTCAATCCAGCCAGTTTGCCTTGCTGAAGCAGCGCCGGTTCGCCCCGTTTTTCTGGACCCAGTTCCTGGGCGCGTTCAACGATAACGTCTTCAAGACGGCCCTCATCGTGCTGCTGACCTACGACGCGGCCAGTTGGACGACGATATCGGCGGGCGTGCTCAATAGCCTGATCCCGGGCCTGTTCATCCTGCCCTATGTGGTGTTTTCCGCCACCGCCGGCCAGATCGCCGACAAGGTCGAGAAGGCGCGCCTGGCCCGCTTCGTCAAGATGCTGGAAATTGCCATCATGCTGGTCGCCTGCACCGGTTGGCTCACCCACACCTTGTGGCTGCTGATCGCTGCGGTGGTGGGCATGGGCGTGCATTCGACCCTGTTTGGTCCGGTCAAATATGCCTATCTGCCGCAGCACCTCAAGCCAGAGGAACTGGTGGGTGGCAATGGCGTGATCGAAATGGGCACCTTCGTCGGCATCTTGCTCGGCGAAGTGCTGGGCGCCGTGCTGGTGGCGCAAAAGCCGTATGGCGTGGAGCTCGTCGCCTTGTGCACGCTGGCCGTGGCGGTGGCCGGCCTGGCCACCAGCTACCGCATTCCGTTCTCGCCCGCGCCGGCGCCGGAGCTGCAAATCAGCCGCAACCCGCTGGCCGAATCGTTCCGCAATATCGCTTTTTCGAAAAAGAACCGCACGGTCTTCCTGTCCATGCTGGGCAATTCCTGGTTCTGGTTTTACGGCGCCATCGTGCTGTCGCAATTCCCCCTCTACGGCAAGGATTACCTGCACGGCGACCATAGCGTCTTCGTGCTGCTGCTGACGGTGTTCTCGCTGGGGATCGGTACCGGCTCGCTGCTGTGCGAGCGCCTCTCCGGCCACAAGGTGGAGATTGGCCTGGTGCCGTTTGGCTCGATTGGCCTGTCGGCCTTCGGTATCGACCTGTATTTCGCGAGCCTGGGCTATACCAATACCACCGCCGTGGACATGGTGGGCCTGCTGGCCCAGCATGGCATTGGCCGCATCCTGTTCGATATCGTGATGATCGGCGTGTTTGGCGGCTTCTTCATCGTGCCCCTGTTCGCGCTGATCCAGACGCGCTGCGACCCGGCTCACATTTCGCGCACCATCGCCGGCATGAACATCATGAACGCGCTGTTCATGGTGGGCGCGACCGGCGTGGCCATCCTGATGCTCAAGCAGGACTTCACGATCCCGCAAATCTTCCTGGCCACGGCCATCATGAATGCTGTCGTCGCGCTGTATATCTTCTCGCTGGTGCCGGAATTCCTGATGCGCTTCCTGGCCTGGATGCTGATCCACACGATCCACCGCGTCAAGACCGTCGACACCGACCGCATTCCCGACGAAGGCCCGGCCGTCCTGGTGTGCAACCACGTCAGCTATGTCGACGCCATCGTCATTGGCGCAGCCAGCCCGCGCCCGATTCGCTTCGTGATGGACCATAAGATCTTCAAGCTGCCCCTGCTTGGCTGGATTTTCCGCACCGCCAAGGCGATCCCCATCGCCCCGGCCAAGGAAGACCCGTGGCTGATGGAGAAGGCCTTCGTCGATATCGCCCAGGCGCTGCACGAGGGCGACCTGGTGTGCATCTTCCCGGAAGGGCGCCTGACAACGACGGGCGAAGTGAACGAATTCCGCGGCGGGATTTCGAAGATCCTCGAACGCAGCCAGGTGCCGGTCATTCCGATGGCGTTGCGCGGCCTGTGGGGCAGCCTGCTCACGCGCGACCCGGGCAACCTGTTCGAACGCTCCTTCACGCGCGGCCTGCGCTCGAAACTGGCGCTCGCCGTTGGCATGCCGGTGCCGCCGCAGGAAGCGACGCCCGACCATCTCAGGACGCAGGTGCTGGCCTTGCGCGGCGACTGGAAGTAGGGTGCCATGAAGATCCGCGACTATCTGGCCCTGATGGCCGCCGCGATCCTCATCCCGGTCATCCTGTTTTCCACGCTGTCGCTGGACATGCTGCTCAAGGCCGAGCGCGATGCCGCCCTGAAGGGCGTGCGCGAAACGGCCCGCATCGCCCTCGTCTCGATCGACCGTGAACTGACCAATACCCAGGCCACGGTGCGCATGCTGGCCACATCGCACAACCTCGCGACGGGCAACTTCGGGCGCTTCTATGAGCGCGCCCGCTTTGCCGACCGCGAAGGCACCACCTGGACCGCATTGCTCGATGAGACCGGCCAGCAAATCCTCAATACGGCGCTGCCGTTTGGCAGCCCGATGCCACCGCCGACGGCCGGCAAGCGCGTGCAGCAGGTGCTCGCTTCCGGCGCGCCGCAGATTTCAAACGTGATCCGCGGCGCCGTCACGCAGTTGCAGTTGGTGGTGGTGGACGTGCCGGTGGCGACGGAAACGGGCAAGCGCTACGTCATCGCCCAGGGCTTCAAGGTGGAGCATTTCGATGGCGTCCTGCGCCAGTTGAACGTGCCGGCCAGCTGGCAAGCCGGCGTGTATGACCGCAACGGCGTGACCATCGCCCAGCTGCATGGCAGTACACCCGGCGGCAAGGAAGCGCCGCCCGAACTGCGCAATGTCATTCTTGGCAAGGCGGTCAACGTCGTGCGCACACTGGGCGAAGACCGCCAGGGCTACTACACCGTGCTGGAACGCTCCAACCTGTCCGGCTGGACGGTGGCGGTGGGCGTGCCCGAAGCCGAGATCGAAGCGGCAGCACGCAAGGCCCTGCTGGTGTCGATGCTCGGCCTGGCCGCCGCCATCGCCTGCGCCGCCATCGCCGCCTTGTTCTTCGCGCGCCGCCTGTCGCGCTCGATCCGCGCGGCGGCCCGTTCGGCCCATGCGCTCGAACACGGCCAGGTCGTCGCACCGATGGTCGGCTCGGGCGTGGTGGAAGTCGATGAAGTGCAGGCCGCCATCAGCGTGGCGGCAAAGGTGATCGCCAACGAGAAGCAATCGCGCCACCTGGCCGAGGCCGAGCGCGAGCAGTTGTATGAGAGCGAGCACGCGGCGCGCACCATGGCCGAACGGCAGAACCGCGCCAAGGACGAATTCCTGGCCATGCTGGGGCACGAGCTGCGCAATCCCTTGTCGGCCATCGTCAGCGCCAGCACCGTCATTGGCATGCCGGGCATGCCCGCGCCGAGCGTCGAAAAGGCGCGCGAAATCATCGGCCGCCAAAGCCGCCACCTGTCGCGCATTGTCGATGATTTGCTCGATGTGGGGCGCGTCCACTCCGGCAAAATCCTGCTCGAGCGGCGCGCCATGCGCCTCGATACCGCCATCGAAACCTATGTGGCAACCCTGCAGTCAACCGGGCGCGCCGACCGCCACATCATCAGCGTGCAGACCGAACCGGCATGGATCGACGCCGACCCCACGCGCCTTGAACAAGTGATCTCAAACCTGCTCGATAACGCCATCAAGTACACACCGGCGGGCGGCAAGATCGATGTGGGCGTTCGCGTGAATGGGCGCGAAGCCGTCGTGACCGTGACCGACACGGGCGTGGGCATTTCACCAGAACTGATGCCATATGTGTTTGACCTGTTCGTCCAGGGTGTGCGAGCGCTCGACCGCGCGCAGGGTGGCCTGGGGGTTGGCCTGGCCCTGGTGCAGCGCCTGGTGCAGCTGCACGAGGGGCGGGTCGAAGTGCGCAGCGGCGGCCCTTTCAAGGGCAGCACCTTCGAACTGCACCTGCCCTTGATTGCCGAACCGGGCAAGAGCGCACCGGTCGCATCGAGCCAGTCCGGCAGGCAGTGCAAGGTGCTCGTCATTGAAGACAATGCCGATGGCCGCGAGATGTTCTCGATGATGCTCAAGTCACGCCATTACGAAGTGCGTACCGCGGCAGATGGCCTCGAAGGGCTGAAAATGGCGGCCAGCTGGCAGCCCTTGGTCGCTTTGATCGATATCGGCCTGCCCGGCATGGATGGTTACGAAGTGGCCCAGCGCCTGCGCGCCGACCCCGCCACGAAAGGAATGCGGCTAGTGGCGCTGACTGGCTACGGGCTCGAAAGCGACCGCCAACGCGCCATCGAAGCCGGTTTCGACGCCCACCTGGTCAAGCCGGTGGAGTTGCACCGTTTGGTGGGGGTGCTGGAACTGGCGCAAGCTTGACGAATTTCTATTCCAAAAATGGAAAACGGTCTGATATAATCCGCAACTCGTCGGGGCGTAGCGCAGCCTGGTAGCGTACTTGCATGGGGTGCAAGGGGTCGGAAGTTCGAATCTTCTCGCCCCGACCAATTGAATCAAAGACTTAGGCCAGCCTTCGGGTTGGCCTTTTTCTTGGTTGAACCGTTTGGTAAGAAGATTGGTAAGAAAAAATCTCTGGGTCCGCAATACCTGGATAAACCGGCTTCGCGGAACCTGGCCTCGCGTTGCGATCTCCCAAAGGCGCTAGTGCCGTCAGCATCGACGAGTTCTTCGACGCACTAGGCCCAGCGCGGTTCTTGAACGACCAATTGCGCGACAAACTGCTACAAGCTCGTGGCCTCAGCCCAGACAATGGCCATTGATGGGGGAAGCATCCCAGTGTGTCCGAACGTTTGGGCTGACATCAAGTAAGCGCAACATTGCTACAGCTGCCTTGCCAGCATCAAGGCACATACTTGCCGGAAACCCTAAATGCGATCTCCAAAAGTATTTGCGCGATTTGATCTAGTGGCTGCCATGGTGCTGCCGGCCTTGACCACCATGAAAACGTTGAAGTCGCCATGCTATTTTCGATTTCCAGCAAGAAACTTGTACCATCAAAACCCATTGGGCACCTTCCAAGAATCGGAACCCGAAGAGACAGCACCAAGCTGAGCAAATTTTGAATTCGTTCTGACGAAATTTCCTCTTGAAACACTTCACCGTACGTGGAGACGCTGCAGGTAAATGATTCAACACTGTCCTCAGAGCGATTGCGAGTCAATCTGACGACTGTAGTGTTACTTTCCCTCGATGCGTGAAGAGTCAAGTTCATGGGCACTTCTGGTTATGGAGACCGGCCCATTTTGACCGAGGCGGTCCGATGTCGGCAATGGGTGAGTTCAATTCATGAAGACTGATGGGGCGCGCCGTCCAGTAATAGTTCACGGTTGTCTTGAAGGCGTTGCGCGAGTACCTTGACCATATCGGCGGGAAGCAAAGCGCAAATGACGTCGAAGGCCTTCAGAGTTCGCACGATCAAGCCGTCCATGTATTCTCGCGCCTGTTCAATGTCTTGAAAGCCAAAACGACGGTGATCGGTCAGCAAAGATTCTCTGGTGATGTCACGCCGGCCTCGGCAAAGTTGTAGCTGCAGCGATTTCGGTGTCTCGTCGGTATTGGGCACCACGTCGAACGCTGGCGAAAGCCGCCAACATGCATCTCGCTCCCGGTATAGCACGGCGTGATTGCGGCAATGGTCGTCGTCGTTGCCGACCACGGCATTGAATACCATGCGCCCGAACAGCTCCTTCCAATCTTCGACTGGTGCCCCAATGCGTCGCAGTTCCTCGGCTAAACGCGGATAGCTTGCGCCTGTGTTGTCCGCCAAGGTTGCGGGCGGATACTGCACTTGCAAGAGCGTGGCGCCGCTCGCGGTCAGGTAGCGTTGTGGACCTTCGCGATCGAACCGGCGCACCAGTACAAGCCCGCGTCCTTCACCGGTGACGCGATACTGCGCTTCTGCGAAGTTCAATCCTGCTTCGGCTCCCCAGCGCTGCGTCGCGGCTTCAAGGCGCGCGATATCGGTCACGTCAGTGTGAATCGTGGGTTTCGCAAGCCAGTAGGTGTCTCCATCGCGGACGGTGAGTTTAGGACGCACACCACCCATGCTCGCCGTCGCAAACAAGCGGCGTCGGATATTGGCGTTCGTCGTCGGTTGATGATTCGCGATCGCCAGCAATTCCTTGATGAGATCGTCTAGCGTTTCGATACGTGGCGCGGCAATGCCGGCAATGTTTGGCTTCTTGCCGGGACCAATGGCGAGCGCTCCCCAGCGATCAGCGTTACCGGAATGGAGCAGATACTGGAAAGGCGCTGCGCGCTCACCGACGCCGGTTTGGCGTCGAATCAGCGCCTGGCCCCAGGCATCAGGACTGGCGTCGCGCAAGATGTCGTGGAGCCCGGCATAGCGCGGGGCGATCCACTGCATGTCCCTCACCAGCGGCAGGTTGACGGGATCGATCGACCATTGCGCGCCGCTGTCGATATAGCTCGGCGCGTACCTGAATTTGCCAACACCATCATGGCCAAGCGAGTACCGGCCCACAACCACCCATTCCGCGTTGTCGGGCCGTTGCAAATAAACGTACAGGGCATGGACGCTGCGCTCAGAAGTAGTCATTGTCAACATCCCTTGGCGCCCGCGCCCGTGCGCTGTCATTGCTTATGTGCCAAAGGGCCGGATTGGGTTGCGCCGCGATCGCGTCCAATACGCCAAGGATGTGCATTGCGGACAAGTAGTAGGCCGCGCCGATTGACGGCTCGCCAAGTTCGAGCCGGCGCAGCGTCGGATGCGATATGCCCAAGCGTCGGCATAGGTCGACCGCCAGGATGCCTTGGGCAACCCGTTGTTTTCTGATGCACATGCCCCACTCCTTGAGCCGATCGCGTACCAGGCTGGGAAAGTCGGCTTCCTCGATGCGTTTGCGGCCCATGGTGAGTCCTTTTGTGCCTTAAATATTCTTTAGATTAGCGTACTTAATCGAAATAGTAAATTCAAATTAGTAAACTTAGATGAATATACTTTTTCTTTTATTTTATTTAAACGAAATAGTATTTTCATCAGCCTGCACCGAGTCGAGGCCAAGGGGGCGCTTGTACAAAGTGCGGGCACCGTTGCCATCGACGCACGAAGACCCTCGCGGTTCCTGAGCGACCAATTGCGCGGAAACACGCGGCGAGCTCGGTAAAACGTTTGACTAGCCGTGGGATATTTGGCTACCATGGACGAATGAAAACGTTTCCAATTCTGATGCTCGCCTTGGCCGCCTCTCCGGAGGCGCACTCCAACCCTGAACTTCTCGTGCGGGTGACGCAGTCGCTGATTATCGCGCGGCCGGCTGAAATGATCGCGGTGCCGTGGAGCGAGGTCGCCGCTGCGCTGCCGGGCGTTCACCCGCAGAAACTGGTCGTCAAAGACGGCGCTGGCCACATCCTGCCTTACCAGGTGATCAAACCGGACTGGGATGCGAAGGGCATCCGCCCTGAATTCGCGGAGCTCCTGTTCCAGCACGATTTCGCGCCCGGTGAGATGGCTGCCAGCTTTACCATCGCCAGCACCGAGCAGGTCGTCGCGCCATTTCCCGCTAAAACCTACGCGCGCTTCGTGCCGGAGCGCCTGGACGATTTCGCCTGGGAGAACGACCGCATTGGACATCGTACCTACGGACCGGCGCTGGCCGCGCCTGATGCCGGCAGGACGGGCAAGGAAGTACTGGTCGCCTCGGGCATCGACGTCTGGAGCAAGCGGGTTTCCTATCCGGTGATCGAGCGCTTCTATGGCCGCGGCGATTATCACCGTGACGCCGGCGAAGGGCTCGATATGTACAAGAGCGGTACCACGCGCGGCACTGGCGGCACGGGTGTGTGGGACGGGCACGCACTTCATGTGTCGGGCAATTTCAGGAACTGGAAGATCGTGGCCAATGGTCCGATCCGCACCGTGTTCGAACTAGGCTACGATACCTGGGACGCCAACGGCAGCAAAGTGAGCGAGGTGAAGCGATTCACCGTCGACGCCGGCCATTACCTCGACATGGTCGATAGCACCTTTACCTTCGCCAGCCCCAAGGACATCACCATCGGCATTGGCATCGCCCGCAAAGGCGCGGAGAGTGCCGAATACCTGCATCCGGCACAGCCTTCGCGCCTTCCGCAACTGCATGCGCTGGCGCAGTGGGAGGAGCACAAGACCCTTGGCGCCATGGGTAACGCGATCATCCTGCCGCGCGGCGCTGCTATGGAATTTGGCGAGGATCCGCTCAACGAACTGATATTGGCGAAAGCGTCTTCCGGCCACGCGCTGCGCTACTACGCCGGTGCGGCATGGACGCAAGGCGGCGACATCAGAAACCGGGAAGACTGGCTCGCCTACATTGCCAACGAGGCGGCGCGCCTGGCGTCGCCGGTGCAGGTCCGTACATCGTTGCGTACGCTGGAACCGATGGCGGCCGTGATCGAGCGTGACCTCGCACTGGCGGCCAGGCAGTACGGCATGCTGCTGGCAAGTGTGGACGGCAAGCCGGGCTTCCCGCGCACGACCGAGAGTGGCGCTCCGAAGCTGGTGAGCGTGCACGATTGGACCGCCGGGTTCTTCCCTGGTTCGCTGTGGTACCTGGCCGAGGCAACTGGTGACGCCACGCTGCGCAATGCCGCGATGAAGTACACCGCAGCAGTCGGTCCCGCCAAGTTCGACAAGACCCAGCACGATGTCGGCTTCATGCTGTTCTGCAGTTTTGGCAACGGGCTGCGCCTTGGTGCGGAGCCGTTTGCCTACCGCGATACGCTCTTGACGGGAGCGGCAACCCTGGCCACGCGCTTCAATCCGAAAGTCGGGGCCATCCAATCCTGGCAGACGCACAAGAGTCCAGACTGGACCTATCCCGTCATCATCGACAACATGATGAACCTGGAGCTGCTCATGTGGGCGGCCCGCACCTCGCACGAGCCTTACTTCCGCGAGATCGCGATGGCGCATGCGGACACCACGCTGAAGAACCACTTCCGCCCCGACGGCTCGTCCTTCCACCTGGTTGACTATGATCCGAACGATGGCCATGTGCGTTCGCGCGTTACTGTCCAGGGCAACGCCAACGATTCTGCCTGGGCGCGCGGGCAGGCGTGGGGGCTGTATGGCTACACGATGATGTACCGCGAAACGAGGAAGCCCGAATACCTCGCCCAGGCGCAGAAGATCGCAGCCTTCGTCATGCAGCATCCGCGCCTGCCTGCGGACAAAGTGCCGTACTGGGATTTTGATGACGCCGCAATCCCCAATGCGCCGCGCGATACGGCCGCAGCGGCCATCATTGCGTCGGCATTGGTGGAGTTATCCGGTTTCGTAGAAAGCGACGCGCAGCGTTACCTCGGTTTCGCGCAAGTGCAATTGCGCAGCCTTTCTTCACCCGACTACCTTGCCATCCCTGGCGAGAACGGCGGCTTCCTGATAAAGCACGCAACCGGGCACAAACCTGCGGGCAGCGAAATCGACGTTCCTTTGAACTATGCCGATTACTACTTCCTCGAGGCGCTGCTGCGCTATCGCGCGGCCAGCAAGACTTTAAAAAACGGAGTTTGAACCATGCGCATGATGCGAAACCTGGTGGCCGCAGCGGGCCTTGCAGTCTTGATCGCCAGCGTTCAACCGGCGGTAGCGGCCATGCCGATGCTGCATACCGAGGGGCGGGCCTGGGTTGACGCCAATGGGCAGCCGGTCACGCTCAAGGGCCTCAACCTGGGCAACTGGCTGATCAACGAATTCTGGATGATGGGCGAGGGCGTGAACGGTGTCGATGACGAGTGCAAGCTCGAGGCGACCCTCGACCGGCGCTTTGGCTACGCCGAACGCGAACGCCTGATGCAGCTGTTTCGCGACAACTGGATCACTTCGCGCGACTGGGACGTGATCGCCTCCTATGGCTTTAACCTGGTGCGGCTGCCATTCAACCACAGCGTCGTGGAGGACGAACAGCAGCCCGGCAAGCTGCGCGCCGACGCCTGGCGCTATCTCGATCTTGCCGTGGCCGAAGCTGGAAAGCGCGGCATCTACGTGGTGATCGACCTGCATGGCGCCGCTGGCCGGCAAGGCTGGCTGCATCATTCCGGCTGTGCGGGCAAGAACGCGTACTGGGCATCGACGTCGAACCGCAGCCGCACCGCCTGGCTGTGGCGGGAGATCGCCACGCGCTACCAGGACAATCCCGCGGTGCTTGGCTACTCGGTCCTGAACGAACCCTGGGGCGTGGAGGGCGCGGAAATGGCACAGCGGGTGATCGAGCTGTACCAGGTCATCCGCGCCGCCGATCCGAACCACGTGGTCATCCTGCCGGGCCATAACAAGAGCGGCATCGACGCTTATGGCAAGCCGTCAGCGCATGGCCTGGTCAACGTGGCCTTCGAAATCCATCCCTATCCCGGCCACTTCAGCTGGGGCAAGCCGGGCCTGGATGTGCACCGCAACTGGCTGCGCTGCGGGCCGGGCAAAACCGTCTGCGAATGGGATGCGCGCATGCGTGCGCTTGATGCAGCCTTGCTCATTGGCGAATTCCAGCCATGGGCCGCGCTGGGGCCCGCGTTGTCGGCGAAGGTTACGCGCGCCACCTACGACACCTACGCGCATTACGGTTGGGCTGCAACGGCCTGGTCATACAAGCTGGTGACGCTGGCGGGCGGGCAGGGCAAGGGCACCTGGGGCCTGGTCACCAACGCGCCAGACTCGCCCTTGCCAGGGTTGGACTTCAATACCGCCAGCGTGGAACAGATCGAGCGCTTGTTCAAGGCCTACGCCAGTGTGCGCTACGAGCACCAGCCGGGCGTGCGCGAGGCGCTGCTGGCCAGCGATGCGCCACCGTTCCCCTGAGCGTATCAGTACATCGGGCCCGCTGTGATGAAGGGGCCGCCCTGGAACGTCGCGGTGAGGTCGTCCTTGTCGGGAAAGGTGGCGGTGTCGGGAAACAGCGCGGCGAACTGGCGCGAACTGTCTTTTGGCCGGAAGCCCAGGTGCGCGGCCTGCTTGTTGTCCCACCATGATGCATCGTTGTCGGACGTGCCAAAGGCAATCGTGTGCCCCACGCGCGGCGTGAACAGGGCACAGCGGATCAATTCGGCCAGGTCGTCGTAGGACAGGAAGGTCACCATCATGCGCGGATTTTTCGGCTGCGGGAACGAGGAGCCGATGCGCAGGCAGACCGTTTCGATCCCAAAGCGGTCGAAGTAATAGCGCGACAGCGCTTCGCCGAAGCATTTGGAAAGGCCATAGAAGCCATCCGGGCGCAGCGGCATGGTGGCGTCGACCTTGTCGGTGTTTTCGTAGAAGCCCACCGTATGCGAGGAACTGGCGTACACCACGCGTTTCACGCCAAACTGGTGGACCGCCTTGTACACATGATAGAGGCCGAGAATATTGGCCTGCATGATGGGCATGAACTGGTCTTCCACGGAAATGCCGCCGAAATGGAGGACGGCATCGCAGCCTTCCACCATTTTCATGACCGCGTCGTGGTCGGCCAGGTCGCAGGTCACCACTTCCTCGCCTTCGCGCGCGGGGCCAACGTCGACAATGTCGGCCACGCGCACAATGTCGGCCCAGGTCCTGGCCCGTTCGCGCAATTCGCGGCCCAGGCCACCGGCTGCGCCGGTCAGGAGAATGCGTCGGAAGGGTTTGGCGGATGCGGTCATGGCGGGCCTGTGCAGGAATGGTGGTTAAACGATTTTCCTGAAGTATATCCCAAGCATCCGGTTCGTGCTAGCATGCGCCACTATGACCAAGAAAAAAGTACCAACCATTCGCGACGTCGCCGCCGCCGCCGGGGTCTCCACCGCGACTGTCTCCAAATTCATCAACGGCGGCAAACGCTTTTCGCCCGCCGTCGAAGCGCACATCCAGCAGGTGATCACGGAGCTGGGCTACTGTTCCAACCCCCAGGCCCAGTCCATGATCACCGGGCGCACCCGCTCGATCGGCATCGCCATCCTCGATATCACCAATCCCCACTTCACCAGCCTGGTCAAGGGCGCCAACCGCGTGGCGATCGAACACGGCTACAGCGTGCTGCTGGTCGATACCGAAGAAAACCTGGCACGCGAGCGCCCCCTGGTCGAGGCACTGAACCGCCGCGTCGACGGCATGCTGCTATATTCGCGCCTGCCGGAGAAGGAACTGGAATGGCTGGTGGGCTTCGACAAGCCGGTGGTCTATTATGGCCGCCTGCAGCAGCTGGCCTTGCCCTCGGTCTCGGGCGACGATGCCGCCGGTGCTGCCCTCCTGACCCAATACCTGGTCGGCCATGGACACCGCAAGATCGCCTACCTGGGCTTCCCGAAGTCGCACCGTTCCGACGAGCGCAAATCCGGCATCCTGGCCGGATTGAAAGGCACGCGCCAGCACGTCCATGAATACGCGGCCGAAGCGCCAACCGCGGAGGAGGGCGAGCGCCTGTGTGCATCGATCATGCTGGGCGGTGATCGTCCCGACGCGCTGATCTGCTACAACGACCTCATCGCCCTCGGTTTCATGAAGGAGGCGCAGACACTGGGCTTCAAGCTGCCCGAGGATATCTCGGTCGCCGGCTTCGACAATATTCCCTATGGCCGTTTTGTGTTTCCGCCCCTGACCACGGTCGACCTGCAAAGTGAAAAGATGGGCATGGTCGGCATGGAGCGCCTGCTCGCCGCCATTGAAGGCAAGGAGGGTGACAGCCTCTCCGTGGTCGAGCCGCAACTGATCCTGCGCGCCTCGACCGCCAGCCGGCGTCGCTAAAAAAACACCGAGGGGCTTGTCGGACTGGTATTTCCGGGGTAGACTTAGTTAAACGTTTTCCCAAATATCCAATACCTGATGACCATGCGCCTTATCCAGTGTTTGTTGCCAGTGGCCTTGTGCGCCCTGGTTCCCGCCGTGGCCGCGCCCGGCGCCGCGCAGCCCATGCACGAGCTGGTGGTGCGCGAGCTCATGCCGCAGATAGGCGTGTTCGCCAACAAGCTGCGCACCGAGAAGGCGCAGACCCGCATCGCCGGCCAGCCGGCGTTCAATGGCAAGGACAAATTCTTGCCGGGGAAGGTCGCCCTGGGTTTGAGTTACCACTTGCTCGATGCGCAGCGCGCAGGAAGCGACACGGCGCCGGCGCTGCAGGATTTCCGCGCTGCCGCCGACATGATGGTGGGGATGGAGAACCATACCTGGGGGATCTACTACTATCTGTTGAGCCTCTATCACCTCAAAGAGGCCGGCTTGCTTGAACGCGCGCTCAGCCCGGCCACGCTGGCCTCGCTGCAGCGCACGCTTGACTGGCGCACTTTCGTCACGCCCGACTTCAAGCTCGTCTCCCTGCCCACCAATTACTACGGCGTCGCTTTTGGCGTGGCGCGCCTGCGCATGCTGCTCGGCTGGGAAGATGAAAACGGCAGCCGCAAACTGCTCGACAAACTCACGCAGCACTACGACGCGCACTCCGGCAAATACGGCTGGTCCGACGAGACCGACGGTGAAGGGCGCTTCGACCGCTACTCCATCTTGCTGGCCGCTGAAGTGTGCGAGCGCTTCATCGACACGGGCCTGACACCGACGGCGGCCATGAAGGCGCGCCTGCGCCAGGCGGCGGACGTGGCAATGAGCCTGGGCAGCGCACAAGGCGACGGCTTCACCTTCGGCCGTTCCATTGGCGCCTATGGCGACACCGGCGTGCTCGAAATCCTGTCGATCGCCGCCTACCTCGATGTGCTCACGCCGGAGGAGAAGGAATACGCCTACGCCTATTCAACTGCCATCATGGCGCGCTACACGCGCTTCTGGTATGACGGCGCGATGCAGTCAGTCGACATGTGGAACAAGGGCCGCCGCACCGACGCCTACCGCGGCATCCACCGCATCCTGGGCGAGAACTTCTCGCTGCTGCACCAGTTGATCAAGACCGATGCCTTGTGGCGCAAGGCCGGCTTCGACGGCACCGTGCCCAAGGGCGATTTTCCATCCTGGTTTGACAGGAACGAGCCGCGCTTCCGCCTGACCTGGTTTGCGCGCGGCGAGTACGACCGCGCGCTGGCCGTCTACCGGGCGCGCAACCATGTGTTCTCGCTCCTGCTCGTCAACGGCGGCGCGGGCCAGCATGCCAACAGCCCCTATTTCCCGCTGCCCTTTGCCAATGGGGTTGTCGCCGGTGTCGCCGACAGCGGGCCGCGCCACGCGCAGCTGCTGCCCAAGTTCACCCTGGCCGATGGGACGGAACTGGTGGGCACTTCCTTCATCAAGGATATCCGCAACGAAGAACAGGGCAGCACAGTGCGTGTCAGCTACCGCCAGGACGCGCTGGCGCGCGCCTCGGACAACAGCAAGGCGCCAGTGCCGGACGCACGCCTTACGCTGGCCACGACCTACACGCTGGAAGAGGGCGCCATCACCCGCACCGATACCTATACGCCGCAAGGGCCGCTGGACATCAAGCGCATCGACCTGGAATTCGCTTCCTTCTCGGCCCAGGCCACGGTCGATGGCACGCGCGTCGTTTTCGGCAGCGGCGACGTCACCGGCTTCGAGGTCACCGGCCTGCCCAACTGCAGCGCGCGGGCGCTGGAGAACGAAGCGGCTTTCCGCGCACCGACCGGCCCGATGCAAACCCTGGTCACCTGCAGCGCCACCGACGTGCACCTGGCGCAGCCATTGACCATTCGCTGGCGCATGCAGTATCGATGAGATTTTTTTTGCTAAAGTAGGAAAACGTTTTACTTATCACCATTATAAAAACCAGGAGACAGAATGAATCCACACATGAAGCGCATCGGCTGCAGCCGGACCCCCATGGCGATGGCGGTTGCCACCGCACTGTTCGGGATGGCCGCGCTGGCGCAGGCGCAGGAAGCGACCGCCAACGGCCAGCTCGAAACCGTGATGGTCACCGCCAACAAGCGCCTCGAAAAACTCGAGAGCGTGCCAATGGCCATTTCGGTGCTGACCGAGGCCGAGATCCAGCGCACCAACCTGCGCGAGATGGAGGACCTGGTCAACCTCTCGCCATCGCTGCAGCTGGTGTCGGGCACCACGGCGGCCAATAATGCGATCTTCATGCGCGGCATCGGCACTGTCTCGGTCGGTATCGGCGTGGAATCGGACGTGGCCGTGATCGTCGACGACATCCCCATCGCCACCCAGTTCCAGGCCTTCCGCGATCTCGCCGACGTGAGCCGCATCGAAGTGCTGAAGGGGCCACAGAGCACCCTGTTCGGCAAGTCCGCCGTCGCTGGCGCGATCAATATCGTCACCAAACCCATTTCTGGTCCGGTGACCTACCGCGCCTCGGGCTACTACACCAACGACAAGGAGACGCGCTACAGCGTGTCGGCCGGCGGCAGCACGTCCGACCGGTTTGGCTTCCGCGTCGCCGTCAGCAAGAGCGAACAGCCTGGCACCTTCCACAACCTGACGACTGGCCAGGACGTCAATGGTTCGAGCGGTTTGACCATGGTCGGCAAATTCTCCTGGCACCCGGCATCGAATTTCGACGTCGATTTCATGCCCAGCTATACCGACCAGCAGAACACGCGCGGCGTCACCGCCGTCAACGGCTTCTTCCTCAATGGGCAGCCCATTGGCACGGGCAGCGCCTACTTGAACGGCAATGCCAGTTTGCCCGCGTCCGTCAACCTGGCCGGCATCGACGTCAACGACCCCAACAACCGCAACGTGCGGCGCGATTCCCCGACCGGCCTCAATTCGATCAACCGCATCGCCGGCCTGAAACTGACCTATACGCTGCCCAACGAAGCGCAGCTGATGCTGATCTCGTCGCTTACCCGTTACGATGCGCGCGACTGGCGCGACCAGGACTTCGTCGACGTGCCCACCCTGGCGCGGCCAGGAACGCCCGGGCTCACCGTCGGGAACAACCAGTTCGGCTTTTACCAGATCCGTTCCAAGACCGAGGAGCTGCGCCTGGTCTCGCCCGACCATGCCGCGCTGCGCTATGTGGCCGGCCTGTGGTGGGCGCGCAACGAGATCGACCGCCACTTCATTCGCGGCTTCTGTGTGGCGCCGGCCAATTGCAGCGGCACCTCGCCGTCCAGCCCGACCAACTATTTCACCGATATCTACAACGCCAACAAGTCGGTCTTCGGCCAGCTCACCTGGGACGTCCTGCCCGCCACCACGCTGGTGGCCGGCGCGCGCTACAACCAGGAAGAATCGGGCTACAACTATCAGCGCAGCTTCTACACCGACCAGATCGAGCGCGCCAGCTTCACCCCCGGTCCGGTGGGCGTGGACCAGTTCTCCAGCAGCGGCAACAAGGACACCGCGACGACCGGCAAGCTCTCGTTGCAGCACCAGCTCAACAAGGACTGGATGGCCTACGTCATGGCGGCCACCGGCTACAAGGGCAAGGCGTATGACGTGACCTCCGGCCTGAAGGCAGCATCGTCGTTCCCGATCGCCCCCGAGCGCAGCCAGACACTGGAGATCGGCGCCAAGGCGAACCTGCTGGACAACCGCATGACCGTGGCAGCGGTGGCCTACAACTCCGAGTTCTTTGGCTACCAGCAGAACGTGTCTTTCGTGCTGCCCAACGATCCGACCATCTACACCCAGCTCAATTCGATCCCACGCATTCGCACGCATGGCTTCGAGCTCGACTCGCACCTGCTGGTCACCCGCAGCTTCTCGATGAGCGGCTCGCTCGCGTTGACCATTCCCACGATCGAGCAATGGAAGAATGGCCCGTGCTACAGCGATGCGAGCAATCTCGCCGTCGGCACGACCAAGCTGGCCGCCAATGGATCGATCGCGGGACAGAATGCGGCCTGCTTCCCCATCGTCGCCGGTTCGACCACGGGTGTGCAGGACTTGACGGGCAAGGTGTTCTCCGGGACGCCCAAGTGGAAGGCCAACATCGGCGGCAATTACGACTTCGGCCTGTCCGAGGGCCTGGCCGGATTCGTCAACGGCGTGGTACGTTACCAGAACGATTACCTCACCAACATCAATAACGACCCGCGCCAGGTCAACAAGGCCTACAAGCTGGTGGACATAGGCTTCGGCGTGCGCGCCGCGAACGACCGCTGGCGCCTGAGCTTCCGCGTGAATAACTTGTTCAACACCTTCTACATCAACAACGCCAACGCCTCCGGCCCAGCCTACCGCAACGGCCCGACGGCCAGCTCGCCCGCGATCACGGTCAACAGCTGGGTGCCGCCGCGCGACGTGTTCCGCTACTTCAGCGTCAAGCTGGACTTCAAGTACTGATGCGGCGCCAGATCGTCTTCCTGCTGGCGGCGCTTGGCAGCGCGCATGCCCTTGCGGCGCCAGCCCTGTGGTGCGATGTCCAGCCCCAGGCCGGCGCCGCAGCCAGTGCGGTGCTGGCGCGGGCCCAGCGGCAATTGGGCGCCACGCCGCATCCGCTGGCGACCATGCACACTGAAGGGACCTTGCCGCACCAGGGCATCCGCGACGCTTCGCTTGAAGCCCAGCGCGACTTTCCGGTGCTGCGCGATGCGGCGCTGGCCTGGCGCCTCGGTGGCGCTGCGCGTTATCTGCGGCAGGCGGACACGTTCCTGCTGGCCTGGGCGACGACCTATGTCCCCAGCTTCAATCCCATCGACGAGACCAAGCTCGATGCATTGATCGAGTCGTATGCATGGACGCGTGATGACTTGGCTGCCGAAACCCGTGCCGCGGTAGCGCGTTTGTTGCGCAAGTTGGCCGAGGGCTATATTGCGCGGGCAGCCGCGCACAGCGATCCGAACAAGCCACCCCATGCCGGCACCTGGACCAACAACTGGCAAAGCCACCGCATCAAGATCATGGCGATGGCAGCGGCGGCGCTGCAGGATGCCGACTTGCTGCGCCAGGTGGAGCCGGTGTTCCTGCGCCAGCTTGGCGACAACATGAAGCCCGATGGCAGCGTGATCGATTTCGCCGAGCGCGATGCCTTGCATTACGTGGTCTACGACCTTGAACCCTTGACGATGGCAGCGCTTGCGGCCCGGCCTTTCGGCTATCGCTGGCTTGCGGCGAAAGGCGCCAACGGTGCCAGCCTCGCCGCCGCCATCGATTGGCTCAAGCCCTATGCGAATGGCGAGCGCACGCACGAGGAATACGTGCACACGCATGTGGCCTTCGACCGCCAGCGCGCCCAGGCCGGCGTGGCCGGCTTTGGCGGCATGTGGGAGCCGGCCAGCGCGGCCAGCCTGTACTGGCTCGCCGCGCAGCTCGATGCCACCTACCAGCCGCTGGCGCGCAAGCTCGCGCCTGCCGCACCGGACTGGCTTGCCTTGTGTCCGGCGCCTTGATCTCACTTACCTGGATTTGCACATGACCCACCGTTCTTCATCGCTTCCCGTCGTGACCACGATGCGGGTTGTCCCCGTCGCGGGCCGCGACAGCATGCTGCTCAACCTCAGTGGTGCCCACGGGCCCTGGTTCACGCGCAACGTGCTGATCCTGACTGACAGTGCCGGCAATATCGGCCTCGGCGAAGTGCCCGGTGGCGAGGCGATCCGCCAGACGATCGACGACGCGCGTGCGCTTGTTGTGGGACAGCCGATTGGGGATGGCAAGCGTGTGCTGCAAGCCATGCGGCTCGCCTTTGCCGACCGCGATGCGGCGGGCCGGGGCTTGCAGACGTTCGACTTGCGCACGACGATCCACGCGGTGACGGCCGTGGAATGCGCGCTGCTCGACCTGCTGGGGCAATTCATGAACCTGCCGGTCGCAGCGCTATTGGGCGATGGCATGCAGCGCAATGCCGTCGCCATGCTCGGCTACCTGTTCTTTGTTGGCGACCGCCGGCGCACCTCGCTCGACTACCGCGCCGAACCCGGGGCCGACAATGCATGGTTCAGGGTGCGTAACGAGGCCGCACTCGATACCGGTGCCATCATGCGCCAGGCACAGGCGGCACGCGAGCGCTATGGCTTCAAGGACTTCAAGCTGAAAGGTGGCGTGCTGGCGGCGCACGCCGAGATGGAGGCCGTCACCGCGCTGCACGAAGGCTTCCCCGATGCGCGCATCACGCTGGACCCGAACGGCGCCTGGTCGCTGGCCGAAGCGGTGCGTGTATGCAGGGACGCGCACGCCGTGCTGTCCTATGCCGAAGATCCGTGTGGTGCCGAGGGCGGCTATTCGGGCCGGGAAGTCATGGCGGAATTTCGCCGCGCGACCGGGCTGCCGACGGCGACGAACATGGTCGCCACCGATTTCCGCCAGCTGGCCCACGCGGTGCAGCTACAGGCGGTCGACATCCCGCTCGCCGACCCGCACTTCTGGACCATGCAAGGCGCGGTCCGCGTGGCGCAGCTATGCGAGATGTTTGGCCTGACCTGGGGTTCGCACTCGAACAACCATTTCGACATTTCGCTTGCCATGTTCACCCACGTCGGCGCGGCCGCGCCGGGCAAGGTAACGGCGATCGATACCCACTGGATATGGCAGGACGGCCAGCGCCTCACGCGCGAGCCGCTGCGGATCGAGGGCGGTATGGTGCACGTTCCGGACCGGCCGGGACTGGGAATCGAGATCGACATGGGAGAGCTCGACAAGGCCCACCAGGCCTACCTGCGGCTGGGCCTTGGCACCCGCGACGACGCCACCGCCATGCAATACCTGATTCCAGGCTGGACCTTCGACAACAAGCGCCCCTGCCTGCTGCGTTGATCCTGGCGTACCGCTACGGGCAGCTTGCCGCTGCGCTCGACTGACCCAGCGATTCGGCGCTCACGATGCTCACCGCCGTGGGCAAGTTTAGCGGCAAGCTGACCAGTGGCAGCAAGGGCTGGTAGCTGACGGCATCGCACGCTGCCGTGTTGGCGGTGTCGCACACGCGTGCGCGCACGAAGCGGATGCAACTGGCGTCGTTCGGGTTGGCGGAACAAGTGATGCGGTTGGCGATCGGGCAGGCCGGCAGCGCGTTCGGCGCGATCGGCGTCATCGTCAATGCGCCGTCGGGGGCGCGCAGCAGGGCCAGGTAGTCGATGCGCACGTGGGCATCGCTGACAGGGGCGCCAAACAACAGGGCACCGGCGGAAGCGCGAAAAATGGCGCTTTGCCGCACCGTGTCCATCGCGGCCTGGTTCGAAAAGTCGGTCTGGGCTGCCAGGCTGGCCGCGCGCTGCGTCACGGTGGACAGGGTATTAATCAGGTACATCGCGCGGGCCACTTCCATGGCGCCGAAAACGACGCCCAGGAAGACGAGCAGTACCAGCGCGAATTCCACGGCGAAGGCGCCGGCCTTGCTGGCCATGGGGGCGGGGCGCTTATTTGCCGGCATAGTCGAGCGTGACAGCCGCGGTCAAGGGGATGATGGTGGCGGCACCAAAAGCGTCTTGCAAAATACCGCCAAGGAAAGGATCTTCCATCTGCACCTGGAGCGTCACGGTGATGGTGGACGGGGCCGAGAAGCCGGTGCAGGCGGCACTATTGCAGTTCACCGTGAGCACCGGCGCATAGGTGCCGGGATTGAGTTCGGCCGTCTCGGCCGCGACGATATCGTTGGCCACGGCGACGGCGTAATGCACGCGCGCGGGATTCTTCATGTCGGTCAAGGGCGCCACAGCGAGGTAGCGTGCCGCATCATTGGCTGCCTTCTCGATGGTGGCGTAGTGCCACATCACGCGGCCAAAAAACAGGGGAAACGCGAGCAGGACCAGCAGCACGGGCAGGACCAGCGCCAGTTCAACGGCAGCAATGCCACGGCCGAAGCGCCGGGCGCTCATGGATATAGCTCCACCGGGCCGCCCAGCGTCTGCTCGGGCACGGCGCCGGCAAATTCGGCGAAGAGCTGGGTCGCCGTGGCCGGCACCGTCATGAAGAACCTGCCAATCCCGAGCACGTTCGCCGTGGCGCTGCTGCCGGCAGCGACCGGGCAGGCCAGCAGCGCCACGTTCAGGAGGCGCCGGTTCGAGGTGCCCGGCGCCACCGTCGGCGCGAGGAAATAGCTGCCGCCCGTGTTGCGATATGGGAGTGTGCCGGGATAGCTGGGCGCAGCGGGCGAACCGGGCTTGTACAGCGATGACCAGGCCGAAGCGGCATAGGTGGCGTAGCCGTTGGCCGGCTCCATGGCGCCCGGCACGTAAGATGAAAACGGCACCGCTTTGGCGGCGCTCCACAAAGGGCCGTATTGTGCCGCGCTCGTGCCTGCCAAGCCGGGCAGGGGGTCGGCGACGGTCCACAGCTTGCTGCCGCTGGTCGTTGACAGGGCCGATTGGCCAGAAGGCGCCGTGCTCATCCAGGCAATGCTGGTGCTGGGATAGGTCTTGACATTGGTGTCCGGCGGCGCGCCATCGGGCTGGCACAGGGCGCCGGTGTACACGCCGAAGCGTGAGTTGAGCTGGGTGTAAAGGGCCGCCAGGGGGAAGGGGCGGGCCAGCGCCAGGGTGCCGCCGCTGACGCGCGTCATGGCCATCGTTCCGCTGCAGACGAAGGGTGTCGCGATGGCCGTGGCCAGGTTGCCCGGCACGGCGGCGCTGCCGGGCGGGTCAAGCGGGTCGATGAGGAAGGTCTCGGCCAGCGTGCCATTCGGATTGAGTTGCATCAGGTCGTAGCCGACGCCCCGGCGAAAGCCGAATTCGACCAGTTCGACAACGCCGCCGCCATTGTCGCGCGCGGCCGCCGGTGCGGCCGACATGGCACACACACCCAGAGGCGTCACATTGATCGTCGAGCGACCGGCAATGGCGCGGGCGCCGGTCGGGGTGGTGGCAAATGCGCTCGAGATCAATTGCATGAAGGCCATCTCGACCTTGCCGACGCTGGCGTCGAGCGCGCTGGTATCGACCTTGGCGAACAGCAAACCATCGGGCGCGAGCGCAGCGCTGCCGGCATCGAGCCAGGGTCCGCTGGCAGTGTTGCCAAAGGAAATGGCCGCAGGGGCCCAGCTCACGCTGGCCTGGTTGTACTGGAATTTCATGCGCTGGGCGGCGGTGCCGGCCCTGGACACGGCGCTGGCGATGCCGGCGCTGCTGCCATTGAGTTCGCGCGCGGCGACCAGGGCCGCGGCGTTGGCCACGTGTTGCAGTTCCAGCTGGCGGTTATAAAGTTGCGCCAGGTCCAGCGCCATGCCCATCATGCCCAGCAGCATGATCACCATCAAGGCAAGCATGATGGCGATGGCGCCGCGCTGGCCGTTCTTCCCCTGATGTGCACTGTCGAACATATTGCGCCTCCGCATCCATCCATCCAGCGCCAGTATTGGTCAGGGCGGCGTAGTTGGAATTGATGAAAGACAACATTCGGGAAGGGTCAGGCGCGCAATCGGTAGCCGGTCTTGAAGATCCACCAGATCGCAGCGCAGCACAGCAGCAGGAACACCAGCGCCATGCCGGCGCTGACGGCCACGTCGACGTCGGCCACACCATAGAAGCTCCAGCGGAAGCCGCTGATCAGGTAGACCACAGGATTGAACAGCGCCACCTTCTGCCAGAATGGCGGCAGCATGCTCAGCGAATAGAAGCTGCCACCGAGGAAGGACAAGGGCGTGATCACCAAGAGCGGCACGATCTGCACCTTCTCGAAACCGTCCGCCCAGATGCCGATGATGAAACCAAGCAGGCTGAACGACAGTGCCGTCAACAGCAGGAAGAGCACCATCCAGAACGGGTGCGCGATCTCGAACGCCACGAACAGGCGCGCCGTGGCCAGGATCAGCAAGCCCAGGATGACGGACTTGCTGGCGGCTGCGCCGACATAGCCAGCGACGATCTCGACGGCCGAAATGGGTGCCGACAAGATCTCGTAGATGGTGCCGGAAAACTTGGGCATATAGATGCCGAAGGAGGCATTGGCCACGCTCTGGGTCATCAACGACATCATGATCAGGCCGGGCACGATGAAGGCGCCATAGGGCACGCCGTCCACGCGCACCATATGCGAGCCGATCGCCGCGCCGAACACGACGAAATACAGCGACGTTGAAATGACCGGGGAGGCGACGCTTTGCATCAGCGTGCGCCAGGTGCGGTTCATTTCGAAGGTATAGAGTGCACGGATGGCGTAGATATTCATGCGGCCCCCACCAGGTTGACGAAAATGTCCTCGAGCGAACTTTGGCTCGTTTGCAGGTCCTTGTAGTCGATGCCCTGTTCGCTCAGTTGGCGGAACAGGTCGGCGATGCCCGTTTGCGACGCCTGCGCGTCGAAGGTGTAGACCAGCTCGGTCCCGTCGGCCGACAGGGCCAGCGCCGGGCCGGCCAGCGCCTCAGGGATCTGCGCCAGGGGACTGCGCAGGTGCAGGGTCAGCTGCTTCTTGCCCAGCTTTTCCATTAGCGCCGCCTTGTTCTCGACGAGGATGATTTCGCCTTTGCGGATCACGCCGATGCGGTCGGCCATTTCTTCGGCCTCTTCGATGTAGTGGGTCGTGAGGATGACGGTCACGCCCTCGTCGCGCAGGCCGCGCACCATGTCCCACATGTCGCGCCGCAACACCACGTCGACGCCGGCCGTCGGTTCGTCGAGGAAGAGGATGTTCGGTTCGTGCGACAGGGCCTTGGCGATCATGACGCGCCGTTTCATGCCGCCCGACAGCGTCATGATGCGCGCATCCTTCTTGTCCCACAGCGAGAGCTGGCGCAGCAATTTTTCGATATGGGCCGGATTGGGCGGCTTGCCGAAGATGCCGCGGCTCAGGCTGACCGTGGCCCAGACGCTTTCGAAGGCGTCCGTGTGCAGCTCTTGCGGCACCAGGCCGATCTTGGCGCGTGCGGCGCGGTAGTCGGTCACGACATTGTGGCCGTCGGCGAAGATGGTGCCGGAACTGGGATTGACGATGCCGCAGATGGCGTTGATCAACGTCGTCTTGCCGGCGCCATTGGGGCCGAGCAGGGCGAAGATCTCGCCGCGGCGGATGTCGAGGTCGACCGCCTTGAGGGCCTGGAAGCCGGAGGCATAGACCTTCGATAGCTGCTGGATGGAAATGACCGTTTGCATGCGCCGCCTTGCCGAAAAGGTGATGTGCGATTGTAGTGCACAATGTTATTCACCGCTCGCGCGCGTCATGATTGAGCAAAATCAAATGTCGATGCGATCGGCGCCTTGCGGGAACGGCGGCGCTTGCGAAGGCGCGTCGTGCTGGCTAAGACGGAAGCATGAACGGACCGACGTTGCTCCCAAATAGATTTCTCCCGCGCCCTGGGCGAAGTCCATTATATTTCTGATGTGCTCAGAAATTCAAAGGACTGCCCATGAATCGCCACGTCGTTGCCGCTTGCGCCGCGCTCACCATTGTCTTGCCCGCTGCGGCACAGGCCCCTGCCGATCCCGTCGCGGCCCTGGTCGGTCAGCTGGACCTGAATAAATACAAGGCCACCATCAAGGGCCTGACCCAGTTCGGCGACCGCCGCCAGGGCACGGAGCGCAACCGCAAGGCGCTCGACTGGATCGGGGCCCAGCTCAAGTCCTACGGCTGCACCCATATCGAACGCCTGCAATACACTTACCACCAGCCGGCACCCGGTGCGCCACCGGCCCCGCGCGCGCCCAACCCGCCGTCCGGCGGCAAGGGCGGTCCGGGCGGGCAGGGCGGCAGCACGCTGTTTGGCGACCGCGCGCCGATTGGCGTCAATACCGATCCGCTGCTGCAGGCCGACGAGCGCGTGCGCGCGCTCGACGCGGAACAGACGCCGCCCGGCCCTTCGCTGCGCGAGGATATTTACTGTACCAAGGTTGGTACGCGCCATCCGGAAGAGATGTACATCGTCGGCGCCCACATGGACGGCATTGGCTTTGGCGAAGCGGCCAACGACAACGGCTCCGGCACGGCGCTGGTCATGGAGCTGGCGCGCATCCTCAGCGCGCCGGGCGTGCAGACCGAGCGCTCGATCCGCTTCGCGCTGTGGAACAACGAAGAGACGGGACTCCACGGTGCGCGCGCCTATGTCGAGCAGCGCAAGGACCTGCAGGGCATCGAGTCGCCCAAGGGCTCGGGCCAGTATCCGGAGCCGAAGTGGCTCGGCATGATCCAGCACGACATGATGTTGTGGGACCACGGCATGCCGGTGCCCACGACCGATGCCCAGGGGCGCACCGTGTATGTGTCGCCGAAGGAGCAGCGCAAGGAAGCCGATGTGAATATCGAATTCCAGTCGCTGTCCAGGCAGGCCGAGGGCGCGGCGAAGCTGGCCTGGTTCTTCCACGCGGCGAACAATAAATACGCGACGCATTATCCCGCCATGGTCGGCCCGCATATGACGAACACGGATTCGACACCCTTCATGGACCTGGTGCCGGCCATCTCCCTGCGCGAAAACGAGCGCGGCATGCAGATCGGCGCCGGCTGGGACCCCAACTGGCACCAGCCGTCCGACATGTTCAGCACCTATTCGGACAAGGACTTCCTGCTTGGCCTGAATGCGGCGCAGACCACCCTGGCCGCCGTGGCGCAATTGAGCGGGGCCAGTTTGGGCAAATAGGGCACGGATTGCGCGGGGTTGTGCGCCGCAGCAAAACGAGGCCGCGGAAGCTCATTCAATTTTTCTAATGGCATAGATGAGAATCCTTCGCTGGCAGTGGGTGGCGCCCTTGTGTAAAGTTCAAGCGCAACCAACCTGAGGATTTCCATGCCGCTTACGTTCCGCAAATCTGCCATCGCCGCCGCCGCCGCGCTGCTGGCCCTGTCCGCCCATGCTGCCCCGGTGGGCAAACTGGCCCAGCTGGCCGTCCACGACGATCGCCTGGAGATCAAGACCGACAAGGGTTTCGCGATCGAGGTGACGGTGCCGCAGGCAGGCATGTTCCGCATCCAGGCCGGGCCGGGCGGCAAATTGAGCGATGGCGGCGACAAGGCTTCGCCCATCGTTATCGGCGCCAAGGGCGCACCGTTGCCGTTCAAACTGAGCGAACAGCGCGACTACCACTTGCTGCAAACGGCGCAATTCGCGCTGCGCATCTACAAACAGCCGCTGCGCTTTGCCCTCTACCAGGCCGACAATGCGACGCGCCTGTGGGAAGAGCTGCAGCCGCTGGACCTGGCGCCGGGACGCAGCTTCCAGACCCTCTCGACCAGCGCGGACGAACACTTCTTCGGCGGCGGCCAGCAGAATGGCCAATTCGATTTCAAGGGCAAGTCGCTGGAGGTGTCCTACTCCGGCGGCTGGGAAGAGGGCGACCGCCCCAGCCCGGCCCCGTTTTACATGAGTAATCGTGGCTACGGCGTGCTGCGCAACACCTGGAGCAACGGCAGTTACGATTTCCGCTCCAATGAATTCCTCTCGGCCGCGCACAAGGAAAACCGCTTCGACGCCTACTACTTCGTCGGCGACGGTATCGCACCGGTGCTGGCGGCCTACACCGGCCTGACGGGGCGCGCGCCGCTGCTGCCGCGCTGGGCCTATGAATATGGCGACGCGGACTGCTACAACGATGGCGACAACGTCAAGAAGCCCGGCACCACGCCGGCCGGCTGGAGCGACGGCCCCACCGGCACCACGCCAGACGTGATCGAATCGGTGGCCGCCAAATACCGCGAGCACGATATGCCGGGTGGCTGGATCTTGCCCAACGACGGCTATGGCTGCGGCTACACGGACCTGCCCAAGGTGGTGGCGGGCCTGAAGAAGTATGGCTTCCGCACCGGCCTGTGGACCGAAAACGGCGTCGACAAGATCAAATGGGAAGTGGGCAGCGCCGGCACGCGCGCGCAAAAGCTGGACGTGGCCTGGACCGGCCAGGGTTACCAGTTCGCGCTGGACGCCAACATGGCCGCGGCCAACGGCATCCTGGCCAATTCCGATTCGCGCCCCTTCCTGTGGACCGTGATGGGCTGGGCCGGCATGCAGCGCTACGCCGTCACCTGGAC
>JAZJYP010000035.1:0-26266 GCA_040390345.1 Pseudomonadota bacterium
CCGTGTCCGAATGTCAGACTTGACCCCGAAGGTAGAGCCTGTGTCCGAATGTCAGATGTGACCCCGAAGTTTTCAGGTCAGGCTTCTTCCTTGACCGCGTCAGGCTCGGGGAAGTTCTTGGCCGCGCGCTTGGCCTTGGCGGGCGCATCTTCCACCACCGTCAGCAACGGCGTCGTCACGGCCGGCGCTTCCGGTGCGGGCACGGCGATGCCGGCCAGCGCGCGGCCATAGGCCAGCAGGCTGTCGATGGTGAACTGCGATTGCGACATCAGCGTCAGGAAGTCGCGCGGGTCCTGGGCGGCGGCAAGGTCGCGCCACGCCTGCTCGGCGTGTTCGACGGCAGCACGCAAGGTCGACAGGTTGAGGTGCACGACGCGGCCCGTGTTCTCGATGGCCTTGGCGGCGAAGCCACCGAAAGCGTCGAGCTGGGTCTCAAGATGGTTCGAATACTGCACGGAGAATGTTTGCATGGCTTTCCCTTTATGATGCACTGCAAAAAAAACTTAGTGTAATAGCGAAGAATGGACTTGCAAAGTGAAATATTTACATTTTCCTTGAGCTAAATCTTGCGTTGCAGCATTGGTTGCGTGAATGTTTGCCTTCTGCCTACAATCAGGGCTATCCCCCCACGAGGAGCGCCCGATGGATTTGGTCATACGCAATGCCAGCCTGCCCGATGGACGCCGCGCTATCGATATTGGCGTCAGCGCCGGACGCATCGCCGCGCTCGAACCACGGCTCGCCGCACGCGGCGCGCGCGAGATCGACGCCGCCGGCGACCTGGTCACGCCGCCCTTCGTCGATGCGCACTTCCACATGGACGCCACACTCTCGTATGGCCTGCCGCGCGTGAACGCGTCGGGCACCCTGCTCGAAGGGATCGCGCTGTGGGGCGAACTCAAGCCGCAACTGCGCCAGGAAGCCCTGATCGAGCGCGCCATGCAGTACTGCGACTGGGCCGTCGCGCGCGGCCTGCTGGCCATCCGCAGCCATGTCGATATTTGCGACGACCGCCTGCTCGCCGTCGAAGCCCTGCTCGAAGTGCGCCGCCGCGTCGCGCCCTACCTGGACCTGCAGCTGGTGGCCTTTCCCCAGGACGGCGTGCTGCGCAGCCCCAGCGCCTTCGCCAACCTGCAGCGCGCGGTGGCCATGGGCGTGGACGTCGTGGGCGGCATTCCCCATTTCGAGCGCACCATGGCCGACGGCGCCGCTTCGGTCAGGCTGCTGTGCGAATTCGCGGCCCAGAAGGGCCTGCGCGTGGACATGCATTGCGACGAGTCGGACGACCCGCTGTCGCGGCACATCGAAACGCTGGCCTTCGAAACCAATCGCCTCGGCATGCAGGGGCGCGTGGCTGGCTCGCACCTGACGTCGATGCATTCGATGGACAACTACTACGTCAGCAAGCTGCTGCCGCTCATGCGCGAGGCCGGTGTGGCCGCCATCGCCAACCCTTTGATCAACATCACCCTGCAGGGCCGCCATGACAGCTATCCCAAACGGCGCGGCATGACGCGCGTGCCCGAACTGATCGCCGCCGGCATCGACGTCGCCTTCGGCCACGACTGCGTGATGGACCCGTGGTACAGCCTCGGTTCGGGCGACATGCTTGAAGTGGCGCATATGGGCCTGCACGTGGCCCAGATGACGGGGCAGGAGGCGATGGGCCAGTGCTTCGCCGCGGTGACGCAAGGTCCGGCGCGCATCCTCGGCCTCGATGGCTACGGCATCGCCGTGGGCTGCCATGCCGACCTGGTGCTGCTCGACGCCCGGGATCCGGTCGAAGCGATCCGCCTGCGCGCCGCGCGCGTGGCCGTGATCCGGCGCGGGCAGGTAGTGAGCGAAGCGCCGCGCGCGCGCGCCCGCCTGTCCTTGCCGGGCCGCCCGGAGCAGATTGATTTTCGCCTGGCGCGCTGACGTCTCGCGGCGCAAGTGGTAGACTCTTTTTTGTCATTACTTCATTATCAAGAGTCAGGACCGCGCCGTGAAAGACATTGAAATCCGTCCCGCCGTCGAAGCCGATTTCGACGCCATGTGGGAGGTATTCCACGCCCTCGTGGCCAGTGGCGATACCTATCCCTTCACGCCAGCCACCCCCAAGCATGTGTGCTTCGACTACTGGTTTGGTCCCGGTGTGACCAGCTATGTCGCCGTCAAGGGCGCCGAGCGCCTGCTGGGCATGTACAAGCTGGTGGCCAACCAGGTTGGCCTGGGCAACCATGTGGCCAACGCCTCGTACATGGTCAGCCCGGCCGCGCAGGGCGTGGGCGTGGGCCGCATGCTCGGCGAACATAGCCTGGCCGAGGCGCGCAAGCTCGGCTTCCTGGCGATGCAGTTCAATTATGTTGTCAGCAGCAACCTGGCCGCCGTCACGCTGTGGAAAAAGCTCGGCTTCGCCATCGTCGGCACCCTGCCCAAGGCCTTCCGCCATCAGCGCCTGGGCTATGTCGATGCCTTCGTGATGTACCAGTTGCTCGACGACCCCGCCAACTGGCCTGAAATGGGCGACGACGCTTGACGCCCGTGTTCGAGACCGCCCGCCTGCGCCTGCGCCTCGTCACCGAGGCCGACGCCCCCTTTTACCTGGACCTGGTCAACCAGCCTTCCTTTTACCGCTTCATTGGCGACCGTGGCATCCGCACCGTGGACGCCGCGCGCGAAGCCATCCTGGCCGGCCCGGTGGCCATGCAGGCCACCCACGGTTTCTCGCTCTACCTGGCCGTCGACAAGGCCAGTGGCGCGCCGGCCGGCTTGTGCGGCCTGATCCGGCGCGACAGCTTGCCCGGCGTTGACGTAGGCTATGCTTTCCTGCCCGCCTACTGGGGCACGGGTCTGGCCACAGAAGCGGTGTCCGCCACCATCGAGCATGCGCGCACGACCATCGGCCTGGCGCGCCTGCTGGCCATCACCTCGCCGGACAATGCGGCCTCGATTCGCGTGCTGGAAAAGCTCGGTTTCACGTTTGAGCGTGTCGCCCAGCTGACACCGGAGGGTGGCGATACCAATATTTACATGTTGAACTTGCTTGTCGAATAGCTTTTTTGCCGCCAAGGGCGTAAAGTTGAATTGTTACATTGTCACAGCCAGGCCGCGGCCAGCGGTCCTTCTTGGAGATTGCGATGAACCTCAGTGACATGAAAATCGGCGTGCGCCTGAGCTTGCTCGGCGCCTTCTTCCTCGTGGCCTTGTCGCTTGTCGCTTTCGGCGGCTGGAACGCGATCGACAGCATCAGCAAAAAGAGCGGCCTGGCGATGGCGCAGTCGGACAGCCTGACCGACGCGATGGATACGGCGCGCACCGCGCAAGTGGAATTCAAGATCCAGGTGCAGGAGTGGAAGAACATCCTCTTGCGCGGCAACGACCCGGCCCAGCTGGAAAAATACACCGCCGCTTTCAAGAAGAGCGGCGACACCACGCGCGCCGAATTGAACAAGGTAAGCGGCTTGCTGGCCAAGCAGGGCATGCGTACGCCGCTGGTGGACGAGGCCCTGAAAGAACTCGAGACCCTCAACACGAATTACCTCAACGCGCTGCAGAAATACGACAGCGCCAATGCCGACAGCGCCCACGTTGTCGACGCCCTGGTCAAGGGTATGGACCGCCCGCCGACCAAGAAGATCGACGAGATCGTCGCCTTTATCCAGGAGCAGTCGCGCACGGTGACGGCCAATATGGGCAAGGAAAAGCAGGCCGCCGAAAAGTCCGCGATCGTGCTCCTGCTTGGCACCCTGGCTGCGACGGCCGTGCTGGGCGCCGTGATCATGCTGTGGATGGTGCGCTCGATTACCAACCCGCTCGACGAAGCGGTGCGCATCGCCGAAACGGTGGCCGCGGGCGATCTGTCCGGCGACATCATCGCGACGGGCCAGGATGAAATCGGCACGCTGCTGCGCGCCCTGAAGAATATGCACGACAGCCTCGGTGAAATCGTTGGCAAGGTGCGCGCCGGCTCCGACGCCATCGCCGTCGCATCGAGCGAAATCGCGCGCGGGAACATGGACCTGTCTTCACGCACGGAGGAACAGGCCAGCTCGCTCGAAGAGACGGCCTCGTCGATGGAAGAGATCACCAGCACCGTCAAGCAGAACGGCGAAAACGCGCATGAGGCGAGCAAGCTGGCCAGCGCCGCTTCCGTGGTGGCGGTGCGCGGTGGCGAGGCCGTCGCCCAGGTCGTCACGACCATGGACGGCATCAACGAGTCGTCACGCAAGATCGTCGATATCATTGGCGTCATCGACGGCATCGCCTTCCAGACCAATATCCTCGCGCTCAATGCCGCCGTGGAAGCGGCGCGCGCGGGCGAGCAGGGACGCGGCTTTGCTGTCGTCGCCTCCGAAGTGCGCAACCTGGCGCAGCGCTCGGCCGCGGCGGCCAAGGAAATCAAGGCCCTGATCGGCGACTCGGTCGAACGGGTCGAAGCGGGTAGCCGCCTGGTTGGCCAGGCCGGCACCACGATGGAAGAAGTGGTGGCCAGTGTGCAGCGCGTGACCAATATCATCCAGGAGATTGCCGTCGCCTCGGGCGAACAGAATGTCGGCATCGACCAGATCAACACCGCCATCGCGACGATGGACGCGGTAACCCAGCAAAATGCGGCCCTGGTGGAAGAAGCGGCCGCCGCAGCCGGCGCGATGGAGCAGCAGGCCGCGGGCCTGACCAGCGCTGTGAGCGTCTTCAAGATCCACCCGGCCTTCGTGGTGCAGGCACCGGCGGCCCGTTCGCAGCCGATGCGTTCGCCGGCACCGAGGACTGCGCCCGCGCGGCTTGCCGCCAGCGCAGCACCGCGCACCACCCCCAAGGCGGCGACTGCACCGGCCGACAATGAATGGGAGGAGTTCTAGGCTCCTCGTGCCTCAATAGCGCGTGCTCCCCCAGGGGAAGAACCACACCAGCGGCTTGTCCACGCGCGCGGCCCACGATGTCTCGTTGTGGCTGGCATCCTGCGCGGAATAGAAGAACAGGTCTTCGCCCTGCACATAGCCCTGCTTGAGCATGGCGTCGCGCATGGCGATGGTGGTGTCGATGTCGTCGTTCCTGGTGCCGGCGTCGATGTAGAACTTGACGGGCATGCGCGCAGGGAGCTTCTTCACCATCTCCTGTCCATTCCACCAGAAGGAACTGGACACGCCGCCGGCGCGCGAGAACAGCTCCGGATGGTGCTGGGCGATATACACCGAGGCGATCCCGCCCAGCGACGAACCCATGATGGCCGTGTTCTGCCGCCCCGGCAGCGTGCGGTAGCCCTTGTCGATGAAGGGCTTGACGGTGTCGATGATGAAGGCCTGGTAGGCATCGAGCTTGCCGCCGCCGTACTTCGGATCGCAGCAGGGCGTGTATTCGGGGATGCGCTCTGGCGTGTTGTCGATACCGACGACGATCACTTCGTCCATCGCGCCTGTGGCCACCAGTTTGTTGATGGTTTCGTCGATGCCCCATTCGACACCGAAGGCCGCCGTCTTCGCGTCAAACAGGTTCTGCCCGTCGTGCATGTACAGTACCGGATAGCGCTTGGCCCCGTTCTCGGCATAGCTTGGCGGCAGGTAGATGCGCAGCGCACGCTTGTTTTGCAGTTGCGGCGAATCGATCGGCGGCAGAATCACCACCTTGCCGAAAGGCGCACCGAAGAAGGGATAGACGTCGGCCGTGGTGCCTGCGGCGAGCTTGTAGGTGCCGCCAACGGAGAGCTTGTCGTCATTGAGCGCCGGCTTGAACGTCACCTCGCCCAGCGCGTCCGGCCAGGTGTAGGTCCACACATCGCCTTCGCGCGTGGCCTTGGCGCCTTTGGTCCAGCTCATTGACCCTTTGTCGCCGCGCAGCGACATGCTGCCCTTGCCCGCGTCGTAGTGCACGCGCACAGTGCTCGCCTGCGCGCTCAATGCTGCCAGCGCCAATGCTGCCAAAACCAATCGCTTCATCGTTTCTCCTGTTTGGTGGCGAGGATGCGCACACCGTAAATATCGAATTTGTTGGATGGGCCATCAATGCCGCCCGCGGCACTGAAGCTGCTGTTGCTTTGGAGGTAGCTCATATTGAAGAAGTCCGTCAGTTCCAGCCTGTAGCTGCCCGCCTTCAGGTGCGCTGGCAGCGGCGTCGAATACACCAGCGGCGTCTTTGCCTTCTCGATGCGCGCGTGCGGCAGCTGCACCACGCCTTGCGCCACGATGCGGCCAGCCTGGTCGCGCACGGCCAGCCATTTTACGCCGCCGCTGATGCCCAGGTTGATCTGGTTGGCGCCGTTGTGGTACTTGATTTGCACCGCATAGTCGCCAGTTTTGGCGACCTTGATGCCGCCCACGGCAAAGGCGTCGTCCGGCTTGCCCCAGTCCTTGATGCGGCGCTGGTCAAAGCGCGGATCCGGATCGCTGACGGCGATATTCGACACCGTGCGTGCATCGGTCACGGGAATCTCGATGGCCGCGCCAAAGCAGCGCGCTGCACTGTGATGGCTGCGGTTGCCCGAATCCGTGAATTGCGCTTCGGCCGAGAAGCAGCCGGAGGCGGGATGCGCCGGCAACTTCGCGACCGGCTGGCCGTCGCGGTAAAGCTGGATCGTGCTGCCCTTCGGTGCGGCCTCGCCAGGCTGCGGCTCGCGCGGTGCGAACACGGCGCGGGACTCAGAATACGGATCGGCATTGACGTGGCGGATGCCTTGCTTGCCCTTGACCAGCGCGCCCAGCTTCACGTCGATAACGTCGGTGCCGCTGCTTGATTCCACCGGGTAGTAGCCATTGCCCGGTGCAGCAGGCGGCAAATGCACCCGAACGGTGATGGTCTTGCCATGCACGCGCAGGCCGTCGAGGATGATGGTGTCGGATTTGCCGAACACCTCGCGCCGCAGTTTGGCCGTGATGAAAGGCTGGATGTTCATGCCGTCCGGCGTGACATGGACGCCGAAGACCTGTTCGATCACCATGCCCAGGTAAGCGCCAACGGACCACAGCTGGCGCTTCGAATTGATGACGGGGCCGATCAGCGAAGGGTGTTTCTCGTCGAGCAGCAGCGGCTGGCCGGACAGCCATTCCAGGTTTTCCATATTCGACAGGTTGAGCGCGGACGCGCGCATCAGCGTGTCATAGGCGGCATCGGCCACGCTGACATTGCCGCTTTGCGCTGCCGCGCGCAATCCGTAGGCGGTGACGAAGGGCCAGATGGCGCGGTTGTGGTACACCGGCACGCCGGGCTGCTGTGGATAGATGACGGGCGCGCCCATCGGCCCGTGCGGGTAGTTGGCCAGGATCTTTTCTGCGCGTGCCGGATCGGCCACGCCCGTGATGATAGCCAGCGACTGCCCCAGCCAGTCAAATTTGTGCAGCGGCGCGCCGTCGAAATGGGGGGCGGTCAGGCTGCTGTACATGCCGGCGTCGTCCAGCCACAGCTTGTCGTTGATAGCCTTCTTCAAAGCGCTGGCCCAGGCGGCGTACTTCTTGCCCGTGGCCGCATCCGGCGCCAGTTGCGCGGCCAGCGTCAGGGCCTTGTAGTGACCAACATTGGTCGATAGCGCTTTCGAGCTGGCCAAACTGGCAATATCGCCCACGATCCACGCGGCATAGCTTTGCTCGCGCCAGTCGAGGAAGGATTCTTCGCCCGTATACAGGCCGCTGGCCTTGTCGAAGGCGGCCAGGCGGTCGCTGTCGATCGTGTTCGACAGCGCGGAATAGGCGCGCGCGGCGAACGCCTGGCGTTCGTCTGGCGCCAGCGTGGCCAGTGCCGCTTCCGCGCCGAAGGCCCAGCTGACACGGTCCGTGCTGACCGGCCAGCTGCCGCCGCTGCCGGTGTCTTGCACGATCTGTTCGCCGCGCCCGCCACTGCGGAAGGTGGAGAGCTTGAATTCGAGCGAATTGCGCACGCGCTGGGGATCGAGCAGCGCCAGGCCGAGGTTGGCCGCATACGACAGGTCGCGCGTCCACACGTAATGCCACTTCTCGCCGGTTTCGAAGCAGTCGCAGGCGATGGCCGCGCCGCCGTTGTAGTTACCGTCGCGGATTTCCTTGACCGAGTCCTGCTGCAGCTCGAACCCGGCCAGCGCGAACAGCGCATCGAAGGCCAGGTTCCCGCTGCGCACGCGCGGCAGGGCGCCCGACTCCGCATAAGTGACGAATTGCGGCCCCGGGTCGCGCAGCTGTATCGTGGTCGACTGGGCGTAGCTGCGTAGCGGCGTGTCGGTGGCGGAAAAGCGCACCGTCTCCTTGCCGTAGCTGGCGCTGGCCTGCAGTGGATGCCCAATATGTGGATCGACCGCAGCCACTGGCGCCGTCTCGTCGCGGTGCACGCGCAGCACCGGTGCCTGCGGGTCGCTCACGTCGACACGGAAGGTGAACAAAGCGGTTTTCTTGACGAACAGGTAGTCCTCCGGCCCTGGATGGGTGTCCATCTTGTAGTCGGTATCGAGCGCCACGCTCACGTTCGCGCTCGGGTTGATGACCCACTCGGCTGTCCAGTCCTTGTAGCCAACCTTGAAGGCGTGGTTGCCGGGGCTGATCTGGATCTGGGTCTCGTAGATGCCCTTGTCCTTCGGGACCAGCATATTGTCCATGCCCCAGCCATTGAAACTGCCGCGGATGTACAGGTCGTTGGCGGCGGCCGGCGCGCAGGCGATGGCGGTGCAGAGTAGCCAGTGTCGGTTCATGGGTCAGCGATATTCGTTGCGAAGCACGATGCCCTTGAGGACATCCTGCGATTGAAGGACCGGGAAATCGTTCCCCGTTTTGGGCACGCGGAAGGCGAGCTTGCCGATCGTGGCCGCCTGCGAGGCTTGCACCTGTTTCGCCTTCTTCAGTTTGACCACTACGCGTTTTCCCGGCGCGAGATCGAACGTGGTTTGCGAACGGCTCTTGTCGGCATTGAGGAAATTGAAGCGGACCTTGTGCCGCTCTGGTCCCTTGAGCAGCAAGGTCCACTGGCCGTGGCGGTAGTCCACTTCCAGCTGCTCGCCCCGGCCGAACGGCAGCACGGCGTAGAAGCTCGTCCATGCCGCAGGAATCGCCGGCGTGAAGGCCAGCGTATTTTCCAGCAGGTTGGGACGGAAGCCCACATAGTCCTGGTAGCCATTGCGCGCATATTCGGCCACGCTCCACGATTGCGCGAAGGTGCCCGAGGGTTTCAGCGGCGGCAGCGCGTCGAGCAGTTCGCTCATCGTGCCCAGCGTGCCCAGGCCGAGGATCTGCGTGCCCAGGTTGCGCGTCAGTGTCCACGCCATGTCCTGGTAGCCGAACTTGTTCAGTGCCGTCACGGTGAAGCCGGCGTTCCAGCCCCAGATGGTGCCCTGGTGGTAAGCGGCGTCCTTGTGGTGGAAGGCGGGATTCTCATGGCGTGGATGGAAGTAGGGATCATCCTGGCTCAGCGAAGCAATGCCATAGGGGTAGAGCAGTTCATTTACGGCGTTGCGCGTCACCTTTGCCTGCACCTCTGGCGGAACGAAATCCTGTTCCGGGATCGTCACCAGCATCAGCTGGTTGGGACGCACCTTGGTGTCGCGGCTGCCGTCTTCGCGCAGGCGGTCGGCCATGACTTTGCCGTCCCAGAATTTGCTCAGGAAGCTGCGCTGGGTTTCCTGCGCAAGTGCGCGCCATTGCCGCGCGCGGGCCTGGTCGCCGGCCTGCTCGGCGAGATAGGCGCCGGACTGCAGGGCCGAATACCACAGCGCCTGAATTTCGACGGCACGCGGACCGCGCGCCGACCAAGGCTGTTGGCCTTCGATGCGCGCATCCATCCAGGTGTCGGCGCTGTCGTGCGTGAGCAGGCCATCCTGGTCGATGTAGTTGGCAATCGCGCCCTCAAAATAGGGCACCGCCAGCTTGTACATCTGGGCGGCGAATTCGCGGTCACCCGTGTAGCGGATGTATTCGAGCGCCTCGCGCAGCATCCATGGCGTGCCATCGACGGTGTTGTAGATGATGTCGCCCACGGCCACGCGGTTGGGGATGCGCCCGTATCCCTTGTTTGCCTTGTTCAGGTTCTGGTAGCGCGCGAAATTGGCCAGCACGGCGCGCGCGTCCTCGAATTGGCCGGACACGAGCAGCGTGCCGGGCAGGGCGATGAAAGTATCGCGCCCCCAGTTGTCACGGAACCAGGGCAGGCCGGCCCAGATGCCCTTGCCGAATTCTTCAACCACGAACATCAGGCTCGATGCCTTGGCCCAGTTCAACGCCTTGTTGTATTCAAGGTCGTCGGTGGCGAGGTAGCTTGTGGTCAGCGCCGCATAGGTCGCGCGTTTTTGCGTCTCGATAGGCTGCGCCGCCACCAGTTCCCGCGCCCGTCGCGCTGCCTCTTCCGGCGTGTTGCCGTAGGCTGCGACGACCGTGAAGGACGTCGCCGGTGAGGCCGCGCGCAGGACCAGCAATTCGTCTGTGGTGAAGGGCTGGTCCGCCGCCAGCGCCACGTAAGCATTGGCAAACGGCCCGGCCACAACCAGGTTGGCGCTGATGGCCAATGGCGCCTTGGCCAGCATCGGCTGGATCGCCAGCGCGGTGGCGCTGTCGCTGCGCACCGTCATCGCGACGGCGCGCTGTTTCGTCAGCAGCGCCATCTCTTCGTGCGCGCCGTTGGCAAAGCGCGCGCGGTGCCCGTATGGCAATACCTGCTGCGCCGCGCCGGCGCGCTCGTTGCGCTTGCCGTCGACATAGGTGGCAAAGTCCTGGAAGGCCTGCTGCTCACGCATGACGTAGCCCTGGCCCTTGCCGTAGCCTTGCGTATAGCCTTCGTAATACCCCGCCAGGTTGTCGCCGACGACGAAGCGCGATGCCTGGCCCGGCTTGACGCTGATTGCCATCGCATCGAAGAAGGCATCCATGCCCGGCACCTGGCCGGCGCCGGCAGGCAGCGCGAACGCCGCCGCGATCAAACAGGCGAGACGCTTCATTTCAGTTCGAGGATGACGACGCTGTCCGCCGGCAGCGTCAGGGCGCTGCGCAGGTCGAAGGTCTTGCCCGTGATGACGTCGACGCCGCTCGTCACGCCGGCCAGCATTTCGCGGAAGCGTGCTGTCGGCAGCACGGCGTCCTTCTTGTCCTTGTTGAAGGCAACCATGACCTTCTTGCTGTCGTTGTAGCGGAAGTAGACATAGGTGCCGCCTTCGGCGCCGTAATGCATCATCTTCCCGGCGTGGATGACTGGCTCGCTCTTGCGCCAGTTGACCAGCTTCCTGACGAAGGCCTGCGCGGTGCGTTGCTGCTCCGTGAGGCCGGCACCGGTGAAGGCATTGACCTTGTCTCCCTCCCAACCGCCGGGAAGATCGCGCCGGTAGCTGGCGTCGTCGCGGCCCTTGACGGTGCTGGTCATCAGGATCTCGGTGCCGTAGTAGAACTGCGGGATGCGCGGCATCGTCATGACGTAGGCGATGTCCATCTGGTACCGGCCGTAGTCTTCGCCGACGACGCTGAACAGGCGGGCGATGTCGTGGTTGCCCTCGAACAGAACCAGCTTGGTCGGGTCGGGATACAGGTAGTCCTGGGACAGCGTCTCGTAGACATCCTGGAAGGCGTTGTACTTGCCTTCCTCGGCCAGCGCGGTGCGCATCACTTCCGTCATCGGGAAGTCCATCATGCTGGGCATGCTGCTCTGGAAACCGTTGAAATTGAGTTTGCCCTTCAGCCAGTGCGAGACGACGGCGGGCGACTTGTGCCACTCCTCGCCCACCATGTTCAGGTGCGGATATTCATCCATCAGGCGGCGCGTGTACTCGGTCAGGAAGGCCGTGTCGGAATAGCCGAAGGTGTCGATGCGCAGGCCCGACAGGCCCGCGTACTCCACCCACCAGATATTGTTTTGAATGAGGTAGTTGGCCACCAGCGGGTTGGTCTGGTTCATGTCCGGCATGCCGGGCGAGAACCAGCCGGTCGTGAAGTTGTCCTTGTCCTCTTGCGAGGCGTAAGGGTCCTGGACGGACACGCGATGGTGCGCCGTCGGCACGTATTTGCCGCCATGGTTGGTCCAGTCCGGGGTTGGCATGTCCTTCATCCACCAGTGGCCAAGGCCGATATGCGACAGCACCACGTCCTGGATGATGCCGATGCCGCGCTTTTTCGCTGCCACCGACAGGCGCTTGAAATCCTCGTTGGTGCCATAGCGCGCATCGACCTTGTAGTGGTCCGTGGCCGCGTAGCCATGGTAGGAGTAGGCCGGCATATTGTTTTCCACCAGCGGCGTTGGCCATAGCTGCGTGAAGCCCATGCCGGCGATGTAGTCGAGGTGTCGGATGATGCCGGCGATGTCTCCGCCATGGCGCGCGCTGCCGTCGTTGCGGTCCGTCTTGTCCGGCATGCCGGCGAGCGTGTCGTTGCGCGTGTCGCCATTGGCAAAACGGTCCGGCATCACCTGGTAGATGGCGTCGCGCGTGGAAAAGCCTGCGCGTTCGGCCGAACCTGCTTCGCGCGCCAGCAGGGCATAGCGGTAATTGAGGCTCTTGCCGAAGTGGATATCGAAGCTGCCAGGCTTGGCGCCGTCGATCACCAGGTCGATGAACAGGTAGTTTTTGTTGGCCACATGCGTGACCGACGCGATGCGCACGCCGGGATAGTCAATGGCAGGTTCCAGCTCACCGATCTTGTCGCCATGGACCATCAGCTGGACCTTCTTGTCGTGCATGCTGGTCCACCAGAAGGGCGGCTCCATGTGGTCGATGCCGGCGCTGGCGGACAGGGAGGTGGCGGCGAGCAGTAGGGTGGCGATGCGTTTCATGCAGCGTTCCATTCAATGCGTTGTTCGGTGGCGGGATCAAACAGGACGGCCTTGGACAGGTCGAAGGTCAGCGACATGGCCTGGCCCGGCATGGCGGCCGCGCGTGGGTGGGTGCGGCAGGTAATGCGTTCACCGTTAAAGCGGGTGAATACCAGCGTGTCCGGCCCGGTGGGCTCGGTCATTTCGACGGTGCACGGCACGGGTGTGCCGGCGTGCGCGCTGGCGCTGTCGGTGATGTGCTCGGGGCGAATGCCGAGGATGATCTCGCGGCCAATCAAATTGACCGGCATTGGCAAAAGCGTCACGGCGCCATCGTGTTCCAGCGGGAAGCCGTCAGCGGTGACGCGTCCGCGCAGGAAGTTCATCGACGGCGAGCCGATAAAGCCGGCCACAAACAGGTTGTCCGGCCGGTCGTAGATCTCTTGCGGCGTGCCGAATTGCTGGACCACGCCATCCTTCATGACGGCGATCTTGTCGCCCAGGGTCATGGCTTCGATCTGGTCGTGTGTGACGTAGACGATGGTCGAACCCAGGCGCTGGTGCAGCAGCTTGATTTCGGCGCGCATTTCCACGCGCAGCTTGGCGTCCAGGTTAGACAGCGGCTCGTCGAACAGGAATAGCGCTGGGTCGCGCGCGATGGCGCGGCCCATCGCCACGCGCTGGCGCTGGCCGCCCGACAGCATGGCCGGTTTGCGGTCCAGCAGATGCGTCATTTGAAGGGTTTCTGCCACCCGGTTGACGATTTTCTCCTGTTCGGCCTTCGGTACCTTGCGGATGCCCAGGCCAAACGAGATGTTCTCGCGCACCGTCATCGTCGGGTAGAGCGCATACGACTGGAACACCATCGCGATATCGCGCGACTTGGGCGGCACGTCGTTGACGACCTTGTCGCCGATGCGGATCTCGCCTTCGGTCACCGTTTCCAGGCCAGCGATCATGTTCAGAAGGGTCGACTTGCCGCATCCGGAGCCGCCGACCAGGATCAGGAATTCGCCATCGGCGATGTCCAGGTTGATGCCCTTGAGGATGTCGGCCCCGTTCGGGTAGACCTTGCGTACATTGCGGATCGAGAGACTCGCCATAGAATTATCCTTTGACGGCGCCGGCCGTCAGGCCACGCACGAAGTATTTACCTGCCACGAGGTAGAGGCCCAGCGTGGGCAGGGCGGCAATGATGGCCGCGGCCATATCGACGTTGTATTCCTTGACGCCGGTGGACGTGTTGACCAGGTTATTCAAAGCCACCGTGACCGGCTGCGCATCGGACCCGCCAAAGACCACGCCAAAGAGGAAGTCGTTCCAGATCTGCGTGAACTGCCAGATGAAGCAGACCATGAAGATGGGCAGCGACAGCGGGAAGATGATCTTGCGGTAGATGAGGAAGAATCCTGCGCCGTCGATGCGCGCCGCCTTGATCAATTCCAGCGGCACCGTCACGTAGTAGTTTCGGAAGAACATGGTCGTGAAGGCCAGGCCGTAGACGATGTGGACGAACACCAGGCCCGTGGTGGTGTTGGCCATCTCCGCCAGGCCAAGCAGGCGCGCCATCGGCAGGATGACAACCTGGAAGGGAATGAAGCAGCCCACCATCAGCGCCGTGAACAGCACCTCCGAACCGCGGAAGCGCCAGTGCGCCAGCACATAGCCGTTGAGGGAGCCGATCATCGTCGAGATCAGCACGGCCGGCACGGCCATCTTCATCGAATTCCAGAAGTAGGGCGCCAGGCCCTCGCAGGCCGCGCCCGTGCAGGCGCTGCCCCAGGCCTTGGCCCAGGCGGCCACGGTGGGCGCGTGCGGCAGGTCGAGCAGGTTGCCAGCGCGGATTTCGTCGAGCGACTTGAACGACGTGGCCAGCATCACATACAGCGGCATCAGGTAGTACAGCGCGCACAGGCCAAGCAGCGCGTAGACGACGTGCTTACCTTTCATGGCGGCTGCCTTTCGTCTCCAGGTACATCATCGGCACCAGCACTGCCATGATCGTCGCGAGCATCATCATGGCCGACGCCGCGCCCAGGCCCAACTGGCCACGCGAAAAGGAATACTGGTACATGAACACTGCCGGCACGGTGGACGAGGTGCCCGGCCCGCCGGCCGTCAAGGCCATCACCAGGTCGAAGCTCTTGATGGCGATGTGCGCCAGGATCAGGAACACGCTGAAAAAGACCGGCCGCAACGAAGGGATGACGATGCGCCGGTAAATGGTGGGCAGGCTGGCCCCATCGACCTGGGCCGCCTTGATGATGCTGTCGTCGATGCCGCGCAGGCCCGCCAGGAACAGCGCCATCACAAAACCCGACGACTGCCACACGCCCGCGATGACGACGGTGTAGATGGCCATGTCCGGGTTGATCAGCCAGTCGAAAGTGAAGTTCGCAAAGCCCCAGTCGTGCATCATCTTCTCGAAGCCCAGGCCGCGCCGGTGACGATGAAGGACAGCGCCATCGGATACAGGTAGATGGCGCGCAGCGCGCCTTCCATGCGGATTTTCTGGTCGAGGAAAATGGCCAGCAAGAGGCCCACGGCCAGGCAGATGCCGATGAACAGCACGCCGAACAGGCCCAGGTTGGTGGCTGCGACCCACCAGCGGTCCAGGTCAAACAGCTCGGTGTACTGGCCAAAGCCCGCATAATCGTAGTTGGGCATCAAGCGCGATTCGGTCAGCGACAGGTAGCCAGTGAGGGCGATGAAGCCGTACACGAACACCAGCGAGGCGATCAGCGTCGGCGCCAGGACCAGGCGCGGCAGCCAGCGGTCGGCCAGCGCCCTCATTTGGTCTTGGCGGCTTTGGCCAGCGCGGCGACGGCATCCTTGGACGACATGGTCGAATTCATGAAACGCGCGATCACGTCCATGATGGCGCCCTGGGCGGCCGAACCGACGGCCATGCCGTGCGCCATGCTGGGTACGAAGGAGCCAGCCTTGCTCGACGTGTCCATGTCCGCCATCGACTGCTGCGCGCAGCTGTCGAACTTGGCCTTGGACACGCCGGCGCGCACCGGGATTGAACCCTTGTTCAGGTTGAACACTTCCTGGAACTCCGGCGCCATGATGGCGCTGGCCAGTGCCAGCTGCGACTTTTGGTCGTCGGCCTTGGGCTTCTTGAACATCAACATCGAGTCCACATTGAAGGTGTAGGCCTTGTCGGTGCCTGGCGCCGGCACGCACAGGAAGTCCGTGCCCGGCTTCTTGCCGGCGGCGGTGAACTCGCCCTTGGCCCAGTCGCCCATGAACTGCATGCCGGCCTTGCCGTTGATGACCATGGCCGTGGCCAGGTTCCAGTCGCGCCCCGCACTGTCGCGGTCGATGTAGGTCTTCACGCGCGCCAGCGTGTCGAAGGTCTTGAGCATGGTGGGGCTGGTCAACGTCGCCTGGTCCAGCTGCACCAGCGCCTTTTTATAGAAGTCCGCGCCACCGACACCCAACGCGATGGACTCGAACACGGTCGCGTCCTGCCATGGCTGTCCGCCGTGGGCCACGGCGATGAGGCCAGCGGCCTTGATCTTGTCGGCGGCGGCAAAGAATTCATCCATCGTCGCCGGCGCCTTGGCGCCCGCCTTTTTCAGCACGGCCGGATTAATCCACAGCCAGTTCACGCGGTGCACATTCACGGGCGCGGCCACATAGCTGCCCTTGTACTTCATGATGGTCGAGACGGCGGGCGGCAGCAGGCTGTCCCATTTTTCGGCCGAGGCGACGGCGTCGATATTGGCCAGCACGCCTTCCTTGCCCCATTCCTGGATGGCCGGTCCCTTGACCTGGGCCGCAGTGGGCGCATTGCCCGCGATGACGCGCGCCTTGAGCGCTGTCGACGCATTCTCGCCCGCGCCGCCGGCCACGGCAAAGTCCTTCCAGCCCACACCCTTGGCCTGCAGCGCCTTTTTCAGTTCCGCGATCGAGCGTGCCTCGCCACCGGACGTCCAGTAATGCAGCACTTCCACATCGGCGGCCACTGCGCTGGCCGTGCCGAGCAGAACAGCCGCACTGGCGGTCAGAATATTCAAAACGAGCTTGCAGGCCATGTTGTCTCCTAATCGAACAATTCAGTAGTTGCGCTACATATTTGTTTTGACTTCAAGAATACTATAGATGGCAATCGCTATCAATCGGCAATCCGCTTATCGCTGTATGTTAGCTAGTTTAGTTACATTTTATGGTTGTGTAGTCTTAGTTATGTGCTCTCAAACGCGCGTCGCCGCTCAGAAGTATATTGCCACTGGTTGCTATTTATTCGAGCGGATGCCGACGCCGCAGGCGTCGGATGCTACGCGCCGCCGAATAAAGACTGTCTCCAAATGAGAAAACTGTCCTGGACGCCTGAGGCGATGCAAGATCGCGAGGACATCTATGACTATATTGAGGTCGACAACCCTGCCGCAGCGCTGGGCCCGCCCAATGCCGACGATTGACATTGGCGCCCCAAAATTGCGTCAACTACAGCAACCGGTTTGATATGTCCGCTGCGACGCCTCTTCTTTCGCCGCAATTTGCACCAATTTGGTGCAAATTTCGAATTCCCTCCAAATTTTCAGCCATCATGTAGTCGTACTACACGTCTGTATTGGTGCGTCTGTAGCCGAAATACAACGAGAATGGCGCTCCCTATGAAGAAACTGCGGAAAAACCGGCATTTTTCGTAGTGGCAAACAACTCCCGTTGACAGTGCATCTAGTTTTAGTACAAAATCGACAGCAGAACGTCTAAGAACGTTTGCTCTTGGGTCCCGTGTAGTTGGCTTTCGGCTGGGGTGCGGGAAATTGTGTGGTTCTGATGAATTGAGGGGACAAATGAAAATATTCAACAACAAGCGTGGCCAGAGTCCAAGCCGTGCGTTCAAATTGAGCCCGGTCGCTGCAGGTTGCGCCGTGTTCGTGTCGGCCATGACGGGTTCCGTCTACGCCGCCGATGAAGCGCCAGCCGCCTCCGACGCGCCGATCCAGACCGTGACCGTGTCGGGCATCCGCCGCGGTATTGAAGCGGCCATCTCGATCAAGAAGAATTCCGACAGCATCGTCGAGGCAATCTCCGCCGAAGACATCGGCAAATTGCCAGACGCCACCGTGGCCGAATCGATTTCGCGCCTGCCAGGCGTGACCGCCCAGCGCGACAAGTCTTCCGGCCGCGCTTCCACCATTTCCGTGCGTGGCCTGTCGCCAGACTTCAACGGCGCCCTGCTCAATGGCCGCGAACAAGCATCGTCGGGCGATTCGCGCGGCGTCAAGTTCGACCTCTACCCAGCTGAAATGCTCGGCTCGATCACGATCTACAAGACCCCGGACGCCACCCTCGTCGGCCAGGGCATTGCATCGACGATCGACCAGCGCACCGTGATGCCGCTTGACTTCTCCAAGCGCCAGGTCGCCGTCAGCTACAAGAAAGAACGCACCGGCGTGAAAACCGAATTCGCCGAAGGTTCGGGTTCGCGCAAATCGATTTCCTACATCGACCAGTTCGCCGACCGCACCGTCGGCGTGGCCCTGGGCTATGTGAAGTTCGACGATTCCGGCGCACAGCAAGCCCAGGCCGATGGCTGGGGTGGCTGGACGCCAAAACTGACCGATGCGGGCGCGCCGCTCTACAACGGCCAGAACCTGATCGTCCCTGGCGGTTTCAAGACCGATATCCAGACCGATCCGAAGTCCAATGAAGGCGTGATGGGCATCTTGCAGTTCCGCCCCAACAAAGACTTCATGACCACGGTCGACCTGTTCCGCTCCAAGGACACCGACACCACCCACAAGACCGGTATCGAAGGCGCCGTCTGCGGCTCCACCGGCTCCTACGATCCGAACGGCGTGCTGTCGAACGCGACGATCTCGAATGGCGTGGCCACTTCCGGCACCTGCTCGAACTTCAAGGCCGACATCCGCAACCACGTCGAAGCCGTGGTCGACAAGCTCAATTCCTGGGGCTGGAACTCGCGCCTGAAGCACGACGGCTGGACCACCACCGCCGACCTCGCCGGTTCGAAAGTGACCCACGATTCGCAGCGCTATGAAACGACGGCTGGCCTGCCAGGCGACGCCAAGGTCCTCGACAGCATTTCCTGGACTGGCTTCGACGGCAAGAACAACCTGTCGCCGCATTACACGACGGCCATGAGCTACACCGACCGCAACCTGATGAAGCTGACCGACCACGCTGGTTGGGGCGGCGGCCTGACGGGCAACCCACAGGCAGGCTATGTGGCCATCGGCGTGACCACCGACGAAGTGAAGAGCTTCAAGCTCAACACCAAGCACGAGTTGGCGTGGGGCCCGATCAACATGGTTGAAATCGGCATCAACCGCACCAACCGCGACAAGTCGCGCGTGCAAAATGAAGGCAACCTGGTCATCCCAGGCGGCAATCCTTACGGCGCCGCCGTGATGCCTGGTTCCGACACCACCGTGACGCCGCAGTCGGGCATCGTGGTCGCCTCGTGGAACCCGCTCGGTTCGCTGGGCACGATCTACAACTTGCTCGACAAGAAAGACCAGCCTATCCAGACGGACAAGAACTGGGCGATCTCGGAGAAGGTCACCACCACCTATGCCAAGTTCGACATGGACGGCAAACTCGGTGACATGGACTACCGCGGCAACTTCGGCGCACAGTACGTGCACACCGACCAGAGCTCGACCGGTAACTTCGTCGACACCTCGACCTGCGCGGCCACCGCCGGCAAGCCTTGCCCTGCGACGATCATCAGCGGCGGCACGACCTACTCGGACTTCCTGCCAAGCTTTAACGGCTCGCTGGACCTGGGCAATGACCAGAAACTGCGTCTCGGTCTGGCCAAAGTGCTCTCGCGCGGCAAGATGAGCGACATGCGTCCGGGCGGCGGCGCCAGTATCGATGCTGGCCACGCTGGCGGTGCGATCCTGACTGGCGGCGCCGGCAATCCGAAACTGGAACCGTTCCGCGCCAAGTCCTTCGACCTGTCGTACGAGAAGTACTTCGAGAAGAAAGGCTATATTTCGATCGCCGCCTTCTACAAGAAGCTCGACACCTACATCCTGAACGTGCCGCAGATCGTCGACTTCGCCACCCTGGGCTATAAGGGTCCGAAGCCAGCATCGGGCAGCACGGTTGGTATCCTGACCGTGCCGACCAACGGCCACGGTGGCAATATCCACGGCTTCGAAGCATCGGTCAACGTGCCGTTCTCGATGGTCAGCACCTACCTCGATGGTTTCGGCGCGATCCTGAACACGTCCAACACCTCCAGCTCGGTGACGCTGCCGACTTCCGGTGTGACGGTGGAAGACGCGAGCAATCCGCAGATTCCGCTGCCAGGCTTGTCGAAGGTCGTGACGAACATGCGCCTGTACTACGAAAACCATGGCCTGCAGCTGGCCGTGGCGATGAAGAAGCGTTCCGACTTCGTGGGTGAAGTGTCCGACTTCCAGGACAACAACCAGCTGACCTACATCAAGGGCGACAAGATCGTCGACCTGCAGGCAGCCTACGAGTTCAAGACCGGCTACCTGAAGGGCCTGTCCCTGCTGGCGACCGTGTCGAACTGGACCAACACCCCGTTCGAGCGCTTCAACAGCACCCCGGACAAAGTGGTTGAGACCATCAAGTTCGGTCGTACCTACAGCTTCGGCGCCAGCTACAAGTTCTAAGCTACACTTAAGAACTAGCTGAGTCAGACAACCCCTGTCAGTTCCGGCTGCAGGGGTTGTTTTCATTTTCAACAGGTCATTCCATGCAAAACAATCTCTTAAAGACCGTCGTCATCGTCGGCGGCGGCACTGCCGGCTGGATGACGGCAATGGCATTGTCGACGGCCCTGCGCGGGCGCTACCAGATCCGCCTGGTCGAATCGGATGAGATCGGCATTGTCGGTGTCGGCGAAGCGACCATCCCGATGATCCAGCGTTTCAACAAGATCTGCGGCATCGACGAAAACGAATTCATGCGCGAGACGAACGGCTCGTTCAAGCTCGGCATCGAGTTTGTCAACTGGGGCAAGCTGGGCGACCGCTACATGCACGGCTTCGGCCGTTTCGGCCAGGACCTGTGGATGGTGCAGTTCGACCAGTACTGGCAGAAGATGCACCGCCTCGGGCGCGCGCGCGACCTCGGCGAATACTCGATCACCCGCATGGCCTCGCAGGCCAACAAATTCATGCCGGCGCGCGCGGACCTGCCCAACACGCCGCTGGCCGACATCGCCTACGCCTACCATTTTGACGCCAGCCTGTATGCCAAATACCTGCGCCGCCTGTCTGAAGCGCGCGGTGTGCTGCGCACCGAAGGCAAGATCAATGAAGTGTCGCAGCGCGCGAGCGACGGCCATATCGACGCCGTGGTGCTGGAAAACGGCACCCGCGTGGAAGGTGAATTGTTCATCGACTGCTCCGGCTTCCGTGGCCTCCTGATCGAGCAGACGCTGAAAACCGGCTTCGAAGACTGGACCCACTGGCTGCCCTGCGACCGCGCCTACGCGGTGCCGTGCGAATCGGCGTCGGTGCTCACGCCGTACACGCGTTCGACCGCGCACACGGCCGGCTGGCAGTGGCGCATCCCGCTGCAAAACCGCATCGGCAACGGCCATGTGTTCTGCAGCAGCCATATCAGCGACGACGAAGCGGCAGCGACCCTGCTGGCCAACCTCGATGGCAAGCCACTGGCCGACCCGCGCCTGATCAAGTTCACCACCGGCATGCGCAAGCTGGCCTGGAACAAGAACGTCATCGCCATCGGGCTGGCCAGCGGTTTCATGGAGCCGCTTGAATCGACCAGTATCCATATGGTGCAGGCGGCCGTGTCGCAGCTGATCGACTACTTCCCGGACAATGGCTTCAACCAGGTCGACATCGACGCCTACAACCGCCACACGCGTTTCCACTACGAGCGCATTCGCGACTTCATCATCCTGCACTACCACCTGAACCAGCGCACCGATTCCAGGTTCTGGATCGACTGCGCGAATATGGCGGTGCCGGAGACGCTCAAGGAGAAGATGACCTTGTACAAGGCGCACGGCCGCATCGAGCGCTTCAACAACGAGCTGTTCACCGAAGTGGGCTGGCTGCAGGTCATGCAGGGCCAGAACCTGATGACCGACAGCTACCATCCGCTGGTCGACTTGCAGACGGAGGAGGGCATCCACGAATACCTCGAGAGCGTGCGCGAAGTCATTGCGCGTTCGGTCGAGGTGATGCCGGACCACGCTGCCTATATTGCCGCCAATTGCGCGATGCGCAAATAATCTGATGTGGTGGGTAGCGCGCTGCGCGCTCACCCACCCTACGCCACCATTGTTGTCCCGGGCACAGGCGTAGGGTGGGTAAGGCGGAGCCGCCACCCACCAAGCAAACCACAGGATTGCCCATGACCCGATTGACCTGGCTGTGCGCCCTCGCGTGGGTCGCACTGATCGCACCGGTGCGCGCCGCAGCGCCCGACGCCGCCGTCTTTTTCCAGCGCGACGCCATGAGCGGTGCGGCGCTCTCGCCCAACGGGCGCTACGCCGCCATCCGCGTGGCCACGCGCGACACGCGCGCCATTCTCGCCGTGCTCGACCTGGCCACGATGAAACCGACCACGGTCGCCTCCTTCAAGGGCGACGACGTGGGCCGCTTCGAATGGGTCAGCGACGAACGCCTCGTCTATTCGTTGTTCGACGGCCAGGCCGCCCAGGGCGACATGGTGCGCGGCCCTGGCCTGTTCGCGGTTGACCGCGACGGCAAGAACGACCGCATCCTCGTCCAGCGCTATGTTTCGCGCTTCAACACGCCGATCGCACCGGGCGAACCGCTGTGGGGCAACGCCCACCTGATCGGCAGTGGCGGCGTGCGTGACAACGACGCCGTCTACCTGGCCCGCTACGACGCCGACGCCGGCAAGGAAGGCGACTACCTGCAAGTACTGCACCTGAACACCCGCAGCGGCCGCACCACCGACGTCGACACGCCGCCGCACGCGCGCTCGGTGCTGATCGACGCGCGCGGCGAGGTGCGCGTGGCCATCACCGCCGACCAGGATCACCAGGCCGTGATGTACAACGATCCGGCCAGCCATGCCTGGCACAGCCTGAAACAGTTCGCCCGCTTCGGCATGGGCGAGCGCATTGAGCCGCTGTTCGCAGCCGAAGACGGCGCCCTGTATGTGCGCGCCGCCAATGGCGACAAGCAGGCCATCTACCGCTACGACCTCAAGGCCAATGGCCTGCCGGCCAAGCCGCTGCTGGCGTCGGACGCCTACGACATCGATGGCCACTTCATCACCGACGGCCGCCGCGCCTTAGGCTACCGATATCACATCGACGCCGAAGTGACGGCCTGGTTCGATCCCGCACTGCAGGCCATCCAGGGCCGCATCGACGCGCTGCTGCCGGCGACCACCAACCGGCTCTCGCGCGGCCAGCGCTCCGAGACGCCATTCGTGCTGGTCGATTCCTTCTCCGACGCCCAGCCCCACGTTTTCCTGCTGTTTAACAACGAAACGGGCAAGCTGGTCAAGCTGGGTGCGGCCAACCCCGATATCGACCCGAAGCAGATGGCGATGAAGGACATGGTGCGCTACAAGGCGCGCGACGGCCTCGAGATCCCCGCCTACCTGACCCTGCCCAACAGCGCCAAGCGCAAGCTGCCCATGGTGGTGCTGGTGCACGGCGGGCCGTTTGTGCGCGGCGGCTACTGGGCGTTCTCGCCCGAGGCCCAGTTCCTCGCCGCGCGCGGCTACGCCGTGCTCGAACCCGAATTCCGCGGCAGTACCGGCTTTGGCACGCGCCATTTCCAGGCCGGCTGGAAGCAGTGGGGCCGCGCCATGCAGGACGATGTCGCCGATGGCGCGCGCTGGGCCATCGCCCAGGGCATCGCCGATCCCAAGCGCATCTGCATCGCTGGCGCCAGCTACGGCGGCTATGCCACGCTGATGGGCCTCGTCAACGATCCAGACCTGTTCAAGTGCGGCTTCGAATGGGTGGGCGTGACAGACCTTGATTTCATGTACACCGTCGACTGGAGCGACTTCCCCGACGCCTACAAGAAGTTCGGCATGCCGCTGCTGGTGGGCGATCGCGTGGCCGATGCCGCCCAGTTCAAGGCGACTTCGCCGCTGGCGCAGGCCGCGCGTATCAAGCAGCCGCTGTTGCTGGCCTATGGCGGCGCCGACGTGCGCGTACCGATTATCCACGGCACCCGCTTCTACGACGCAGTCAAGGCCACCAACCCGAACGTCGAATGGATCGAATACGAGAAGGAAGGCCACGGCTGGTACCTGCCGGCGACGAATGTCGATTTCTGGACCCGTGTGGAGAAATTCCTCGATCGCCAAATCGGACATTAGAGGGGAAATAGGGGCTGAAATGTCACATTTCGGCCCGGATAGGGGCTCAAAGGAGTAAACTGTCGGTTTAGTCCCACCTGCGAGTCCCCCTCATGTCCGATACCCCCCTGCCGCTGTTCTCCGACCTCAACCTGTCCGCCGCCGTGCTGAAGGTGATGAAGGAAGTCGGCTACGAAACCCCGTCGCCGATCCAGGCTGCCACCATCCCGCTGCTGCTGGCCAACCGCGACGTGCTCGGGCAGGCCCAGACGGGCACCGGCAAGACGGCCGCCTTCGCGCTGCCTATCCTCTCGCGCATCGACATCAAGCAGCAAACGCCGCAGGCGCTGGTGCTCGCGCCCACGCGCGAACTGGCGATCCAGGTGGCCGAAGCGTTCCAGAAATACGCGAGCCACATTCCCGGCTTCCACGTGCTGCCGATTTACGGCGGCCAGAGCTACGGCCCGCAGCTGCAGGCGCTGCGCCGCGGCGTGCACGTCATTGTCGGCACGCCAGGGCGCGTGATCGACCACCTCGACAAGGGTTCGCTGGACCTGTCCAAACTCAAGACCATGGTGCTCGACGAAGCCGACGAGATGCTGCGCATGGGCTTCATCGACGACGTCGAACAGATCTTGCAAAAGACGCCGGCCGAACGCCAGACCGCGCTGTTCTCGGCCACGATGCCGTCCGCAATCAAGCGCATCGCCAAGACCTATCTGCGCGACCCGGCCGAAGTGACGGTCGCCGCCAAGACCGGCACGGCCGACAATATTCGCCAGCGTTTCTGGATGGTGTCGGGCATGCACAAGACCGAAGCGTTGACGCGCATCCTCGAAGCCGAGCCGTTCGACGGCATGATCATCTTCGCCCGCACCAAGCTCGGTACCGAAGAACTGGCGACCAAGCTGCAAGCGAGAGGCTTCGCCGCCACCGCCATCAATGGCGACATGCAGCAGGTGCAGCGCGAACGCACGATTGCCCAGCTCAAGGATGGCAAGATCGACATCCTGGTCGCCACCGACGTGGCCGCGCGCGGCCTGGACGTCGAGCGCATCAGCCACGTGATCAACTACGACGTGCCGTCGGACCCGGAAAGCTACACCCACCGCATTGGCCGCACCGGCCGGGCCGGGCGCAGCGGCGAAGCGATCCTGTTCATCACCCCGCGCGAGCAGGGCCTGCTGAAAGCGATCGAGCGCGCCACGCGCCAGCCGGTCTCGCCGATGGTGCTGCCGACGGTGAAGGCCGTGAACGACGTGCGCATCGCCAAATTCAAGGACCAGATCGGCGAAGCGCTGGAGCAGGGCGGCCTGGACGTGTTCCGCAACCTGATCGAAGAATACGAGCGCGAGCAGAATGTGCCGGCGATCGAGATCGCCGCCGCGCTGGCCAAGCTGGCGCGAGGCGACGTGCCGCTGCTGCTGGAAAAACAGGACCGCGCGCCAAAGGCCGCGCCCGTCGCCAGCAGCTCGTGGGACGACAAACCGGCGCGTCCATCGGCCTTCGGCAAGAAAGAGCGCTTGGTGCGCGCTGCCGATCCGGGCATGGCGACCTACCGTATCGCGGTGGGCCACCAGCATGGCGTCAAGCCGGGCAACATCGTCGGCGCGATCGCCAACGAAGGTGGCGTCGACGCCAAGAGCATTGGCCGCATCGAGATCTATGACGACTACAGCGTGCTCGACATGCCCGAATCGATTTCGCCGGACACGCTCGAACTGCTGCAAGGCACCGTGGTAGCGGGCCAGCGCCTGCGCATCATGCGCGACGGTGGCGGCGCACCTGCGCCAGCGGCACCGAAGCGCCCGACGCGCGCCTCGAGCCTGTCGATCGAATCGTTTGAACGCGTGATCGAAGCCGAAGAGCGTGCCGCCGCGCCGGTGGCCAAGGAAAAGAAAAAGAAGGGCCCGAAAGAAGAATTCGCGATGGAGACCTATCGCATCGAAGTGGGCAAGGAACATGGCGTCAAGCCGGCCAATATCGTCGGCGCGATTGCCAACGAAGCGGGGCTGGAAGCGCGCCACATCGGCCGCATCGACATTTTCGACACGCACACCGTGCTCGACCTGCCGCATGGCATGCCGAAGGAATTGCTCGAGCACTTGAAGAAGGTGTGGGTAGCGGGGCAGCAGTTGAAGATCAGCCCGTCGGCGCATACGGGGCCTGAGCTGCCCAAGCCGGCCGGTGGCGCCAAAGCCACCTTCGGCCCGCGCAAGGCTGGCGGTGACCGCCGCGTCGAAGAGAAATCCGGCGCCAAGAAAGCACCACGCAAGTAAAAGCGTCGAACTTCGGGGTCAAAACTTCGGGGTCAAACCCGGCAACTTGA
>JAZJYP010000036.1:0-14775 GCA_040390345.1 Pseudomonadota bacterium
TAGTGCTGCAACCAGTGTGAAAGTAGGTTATCGTCAGGCTAGTTATAAAGAAAAAACCCGCGTTGCCTTTGGCTTCGCGGGTTTTTTTTCGTCTAGAATGGCTCATTAGCATCTTGGCATTCAATCGTTCCTGTCCGGGGAGGCGAAATGCGGCGTGTGGTAGCGGTCTTGATGGCCCTGTACACAGTGTGTTCCTACCCTTGGGCGCACGCGTCCTCTTCGGGGCCCGCCGACGCGCTTCGACTGGGCAACGAGAGCGCGCGCCACAAGCAGATCGCCGAGGCAATCCACCATTACGACGCTGCCCTCGCGCAGGCCGGGCCCGCTAGTGTCATCGGTATCGCCGCGGCGCTGAACCTTGTCGCCATTGGTCCTGAAGCAAAGCGGGCAGCGCAGTTGCAAACCCTGTCGGCGCAAGTCGATGCCTTGCCGCCTTCCGAAGCGAACGCGGCACTCCAACTGAACCTGGGACACCAGGCTGCCCAGCTAAAGCCTCCCGCGCTGCGGCTCGCCTTGCATCATATTGAACAGGCGCACCGCATCGGCGGCCCACGCCTGCAGCTCGAAGCAGACGATGCCATGGCCGCCTTGTATGAAGACCGTGGCCGCTATCGCGAGTCATTGGCCATGACGCGTGAGGCCATCGCCCGGGCACAGCGGATGGACGGTGCGCTTGCGGCCGACATCGCGATTTCGCTTGAATGGCGCAGTGCGCGCCTGCATCAGCGCCTGGGCAATAACGATGCAGCCCTGGCTACGTACGAACGCGCGGTCGAGCAATTACGTGCCAACCGTGACGACATGCCGATCGAATATGACAACGGCCGTTCCTCGTACAGCGAGACCATTGCGCCGCTACACCTGGGCTACGCCGATTTGCTGCTGGCACGCGCTGGCCAGGAACCGGCCTTGTTGCGCCGCGTGCTCGATGCGGTGGAGCAGGTTCGCCAAGCCGAGCTGCAGGATTATCTGGGTGACCGCTGCGTTGTCGAGACGATCCAGGGGGGCAAGGCTGCGCCACCACCGGCGGGCGTCGCCATCTTGTATCCCATTATTTTCCCCGACCGTATTGAATTGCTGCTTGAAACGCAGGCGGGCATTGTCCGTCGCACGACCCGCATCGACAGCGCGACGCTGGCCGGGGCATCGAACAAACTCGCCTACGCACTGCGCAACGGCATGAACGATTATTTGGTTCCGGCCCAGCAGATCTACGACTGGCTGCTGCGCCCTTTCGATGCCGAACTGGCCCAGGCATCGGTGCTGGTGGTGGTGCCAGATGGTGCCCTGCGCCTGCTGCCGTTCTCGGCGCTGCACGATGGCCAACGCTACGCCATTGAGCACTACGCCGTCTCGACCGTCACTGGCATGACGATGACCAATGGTGCCTTGTCGCGCACGCGTGGCGCCGATGCCCTGGTGGTCGGTGTCGCCAACCCTGGGCCGGTGGTGGGCAAGTTGAGCCAGGCGATGAGCAATGCGATCGTCCAGCCTGCCGCGGGCGGCCTCGCACAGTCGCGTGCGCTGCGCGCGCTGCGCACTGGCGCCACTGGTGCGCAGCTGGAGCAGCTGCGTACCAGCCTGCAACTGCCGGGCGTGAAACAGGAAGTCGATGCGCTCGCTGCGGTCTTGCCGGGCAAGCACTTGCTCGACGCCCAGTTTACGGTCGATCGTTTCCTGCAGGAGACGGACGCCAGCGACTATCGGATCATTCATATCGCCTCACACGGTGTGTTTGGCGGCAGTGCCGAGAGCAGTTTCATCATGGCCTATGACGATTTGCTGACAATGAACGGCCTGCAGCGCATCCTGAAGGCGGACAAATTCACGCGTGCCCCGCTAGAGTTGCTGAGCTTGTCCGCTTGCGAGACGGCCGAAGGCAATGAGCGTGCGCCACTGGGTATCTCCGGCGCTGCCATCCGGGCCCGTGCCAAGAGTGTGCTCGGTACCTTGTGGCCGCTGGAAGACAATGCGGCGCAAGGCGCGATGCGCGTCTTCTATACGGGCTTGAGCAAGGGCGGCCTGAGCAAGGCGGAAGCGCTGCGCCAGGCCCAGCTTGTCTTGCTCAGGGATCCGGCTTCGGCTCATCCGTTCTTCTGGGCCTCCTTCCTCTTGATCGGAAACTGGCAATGAATGCGACACCGCGCGTGCTTGCACTGGCTTGCCTGATGTTGCCACTGGCGGCGCGCTGCGCGTCGTCGATCGTGCGCGACGGCAGTCTGGGGACGGGACCAACGAGCGCGCTCGCGGCACTCGGCACGGTCAATGCGTACGGCGTGACGTGGCAAAGAATTTCGATTCCGGAAACGCTCGGTAGCCGGGTCGGCACCAATGTTTTCCATAGCTTCCAACAGTTCGCGATCGGCAGCGGCGATGCTGCCGTGTTCGGCATTGCGGCGCCGACCATGAACATCATTTCGCGTGTCACTGGCGGACAGGTGTCGCAGATCGGCGGCCTGCTGAGCGTGGACGCGGGCACGACGGGCAGCCGACCCAATGTGTACCTGATCAATCCGGCCGGGGTGACCTTCAGCGCCGGTTCTGCCGTGGACGTGCCGGCCGCATTGCACATCAGCACAGCGGACGTGCTGACCTTTCCCGATGGCCGCTTCGAGGCTGATCCGGCGCGCACCAGTCGCTTGTCCAGTGCCGAACCGGCGGCCTTCGGTTTTCTGGGCGCGCGCTCGGCCGCGATTCGCCTGGAGCCGGGGACGTTCGTGCAAAGCGCTCCGGGCAAGCCGACAAGCTTGACGGCCGGTTCGCTGTCGATCGACAGCGCCGTGGTCGGTGTGGCCAATGCTGAGCTGCGCCTTGCCGCAGTGGGGACGCTTGCCACGGCGATCCCCTTGACCGGTGATCTGCCGGGCGGCCTGGGGGGCTTGCTCTACCTTGGTGGCAATGCCGTCGCGGGCACCATCGCCACCGGCGCGCTGCCCGGTGGCGACGTCCATATCAGCGCGGGCCACCTGCGCATGGGTGATGGCTTGGGCGAGCAAGGCACGCTCCTTGGCAGCCTGACTGCGGACGCCAGCACGGGGCGTTCTGGCAATGTGGAGATCGACGTCAGCGGCGCCTTGACGCTCGACCGGACAGCCAAGCTGCTGTCGCGCACGAATGGACAGGGCAATAGTGGAGACGTGCACATCCGCGCCGGCAGCGTGGCGGTCGACAGCCGCGACGAATTTTCTGGCATCTACACGCAGGCGACAGCGGCAAGCACCGGCAATGCCGGCAATCTGAGCGTCGTGGCCGCGGGCGCGCTGGCCTTGAATCGCGGCGGCCAGATTTTTTCGCGCAGCAGCGGCAGCGGCGATACGGGCAGTGTCAGCGTCAGCGGCGCCAGCGTGAGCATGGGTGGTGAGGGAGCGGACACATGGATCTATACGCTCAATGATGGCTTGGGCAATGCGGGCCCCGTTTCGGTGAGCGCAAGCGGTGCCGTGAACCTGCATGCCGGTGCCTCCGTCTGGTCGCAGGCGCTGGAGTTTGGCCAGAGCGGTGCCATCCACCTCAAAGGAAATACGATCCTCGTCGAGGGAACTGCGGATCAGCCAAGCTCGATCAGCAGCACTTCGCGCGTGGGCAGCGAGGGCGGCAAGGGATCGATCTCCCTCGAGGCGAGCAACTTGCTGGCCCTGCATGGCAAGGTCGCGGTCGGCACGATCGCCACCGATGCCGGCGACGCCGGCAATATCGGCCTGAGCGCCGGCAGTATCGAGCTCGATGGCCAGGGGCAGCTGCTGGTGGTGTCGACCGCTGCGACGGCTGGCAGTACGGGCGCGGCAGGCAATATCGATATTCTCAGCCGCGGCGCGCTGACGCTGCATGACGGCGCCTTCGTGACGAGCTATACGCGCGGACCGGGCAAGGCGGGCGATGTGCGCGTCCAGGCCGACAGCTTGCGTATTGAAGGGGGGGCGGCGCGTACGGAAATCAATAGCGACGCCTGGCGCGGCAGCAGCGGCGACGCGGGCCATGTCAGCATCAAGGTCAATGGCGCGCTATCGCTGCTCAGTGAAGGGACGATCAGCTCGAGCACCGATGGCAGCGGCAATGCGGGCACCATCAATGTGGACGCTGGCAGCATTTTGATGGACAGCCGCCAGAAAGAACTGTTTACCGGTATCGCCAGCAACGCCCTTGAGCACAGCAGCGGCCATGCCGGCACAGTCACGGTGCACGCGGCGGGCGAACTGACGATGCTCGACTACGGTGAAATCGCCTCGGCGACGCAGGGCAGCGGCGGCGCGGGCGCCATCGCCGTCGACGCCGCCACCATCGTGCTCGACAATGCGCAAATTGCCGCATCGGCCACCGAGAATTCCTCGGGCCAGATCGGCGCCATGGTGGTGCGCGCGAGCGCATCGCTCACCCTGCGCAATGCGGCGCTGCTGAATTTGCAAAACGCGGCCACGGTTGCCGATCCCACCGCGCCCATGCCCGGTGCCCTTGTTGTCAGCGCGCCGGTAGTGCGCTTGTCAGGTGCGAATATTTCGTCCGCATCGCTGGGGAATGTGGCCGCTGGCGGCATCACCATCCTGGCCAGCGACCGCCTGACGCTGGAACATAACAGCAATATCTTCACGGCGGCGACCCGGTCCGATGGCGGCCACATCGTCATTCATGGCGGCAAGCTGGTGAGCGTGTCCGATTCGGTCATCACGACTTCCGTGCTGGAAGGCCAGGGCAATGGCGGCGACATCGACCTGCACGCCGATATCTTGCTGCTGCGCTCAGGCATGATCAAGGCGAACACGGGCGCTGCCGGCGCCAGCGGTGGCGACGTCCGCATTGATGCGGGCGCACTGCTCACCTCCGGAAGCAGCTTGTTGTTGGGCGGGTCCACGCGTTACCCCTTCGAGTCCGGCATCTTCGGTTTCAACGTGATCCAGGCTGCTGCGCCGACAGGGGTGAGCGGTACGGTCGCGCTATCGACACCGGCGCTCGATATCGCCGGAGCGCTGGCCGGCCTGGCGGTTCCGCAGATCGACGCCGGTGGTCTCGGGCGCAATCCTTGTCAGGCTGGCGGCGGCAGTACGCTTGTGCGCGCTGGCAGGGGTGGCTTTGCGCCGTCGGCGCGCGGTTGGCTGGCCCCGGCCGTGCCGGTGCCGTCTTTGATCAGCCTGCGCCAGCTTGACTGTAAAAAGGGATGAGCATGCGCCGACCCGCCGCCTCGCTGCCGATCGCCCTGGCCATGCTGCTCGCCGGCGCTGCCTGCAGCGCGCAGGAGACGTCCTTCATGTTGCCGGCGCGGGCGGCGGCGCCGGACGCACCCGCGCCGGCCATGGTGCGCCAGATCCGCTTCCGCGGCAACACGGTTGTGCCAACGGCAGTGCTGGACCAGTTGGCCGCACCTTATCGCGACCGTCCGCTTGGCGAGGCCGAACGCGAGCGCTTGCGCCTCGACGTCACCGAATACTATGTGGCCGCCGGCTATGTCAATTCGGGCGCCGTGCTCGGTCCGGCGGCGCGCGATGGCGATGTGCTGACCCTCGATATCGTCGAGGGCCGCCTGAACGCCATCCGTATCCAGGGCATGCAAGGCCTTGACGACCGCTATCTGCTGGAGCGCCTGCAGGTCGATGGCAGCGCACCGTTTAATATGGAAACGCTGCGCGCGCGCTTTACCCTCTTGCTGGCCGATCCTTTGTTCGAGCGCCTCAATGCGCGCGTGATCCCAGGAGCGCATCCCGGCGAAGCCGTACTCGATGTGGACGCGACGCGCGCACGGCCGTATCAGCTGTCCGCCTATGTGAACAACTACCGGCCGCCCTCGATCGGTGCCGATGCGCTGGGGCTGAAAGGCAGCGTGCGTAACCTCAGTGGCCGGGGCGATGTGCTCGAGGCCAGCATCCAGACTTCTCCCGCCAAGGAGCGCAGTCCCCGCGCGGCCCTTGGCTGGAGCATGCCGCTGACGCCGGCCACGGCCCTGTCGCTGCAATGGGAGCATGGCGAAGCATCGGTGGTCGAGGAGCCGCTCGCGCTGCTCGACATTCATAGCGTCCTCGACAGCAAGGAAGTGGGCTTGAGCCACGTGCTGGATGAGACGCTGGAACACAAGTACGCACTGGGCCTCGCTTATGGCCAGCGACGCAACAGCACGACCTTGTCGGGCCAGCCATTTTCCTTCACGCCGGGCGAACCGGATGGCAGCACGCGCGTGCAAGCCTGGCGCTGCTGGCAGGAGGGCGTGTGGCGCACCGCCGCGCAAGTGCTGGCCCTGCGATCGACCTTCAGCGCCACGCGCAATAACACCAGGCACGTCAACGGCCTGCCCGCCAATGCCCTGCAAGCGGCGGCGCGCGCCTGGCTGTGGCAAGGGCAAGGCCAATACGCGCGCCAGCTCATGGACAACGGCGCCCAGCTCATCGTGCGTGCCAACCTGCAGTGGAGCGGCGCTGTTCTGGTGGCGCTCGACCGAATCGCCGCCGGCGGCTATGCCACGGTGCGCGGCTATCGCGAAAACAGTTTGATACGCGACCGCGCGGCAATCATCAATATCGAATTCGACTATCCAGTGCGGAGCGGGAACCTGCGCTGGGCGCTGGTGCCGTTTGTCGATGCCGCGCGCGCTGGAAATACGGGCGAGGACGCCGTGTCGATCGCCTCGCTGGGCCTGGCCACGCGGCTGCGCTGGCGTAATCTGGCGCTCGACCTGGCGCTGGCCAGACGCTTGCTGCATCCGGACGGGATTGGCGCGGGGACAGGAACATGGCAGGACAGGCGTGTCCATGCCCAGCTCAGTTATCAATTTCTTTAAGGAGGCTGCATGTGGCGTGCCTGGCTGGCCGGTGTGATATTGATGCTGCCCCTGGCCTGCGCGGGTGCGCCGGCCAGCGTTGGCATGGTGCTCGACCTGCAAGGGGCAGGCGAGATGCTGTACCAGGGACATAGAAGCACACTCAAGCTGCTCGACTACTTGCAGCCTGGCGCCCAGCTCACCCTGGCGGCGGGAACACGGGCCTCGCTGTCGCACTACGCGTCGAAGCAGATTGTGCGCCTTGTTGGGCCGGTGCAGGTGGAGCTCGAGGTGGCGGGCCTGCGCCACCTCTCGGGCAATCCCATGCAGGCGGCGTCACTGGCCGAAAAGACGGTGACGGCTGCCCTGCATCCCAACCTGGGGCCCGCGGCATTCAAGATGCGGGCGCTGCCGCAGATTGTCGTGCGCGCGCCGGCCAACGGCGGCAGCGTGCTCGATACGCGTCCCTTGTTTCGCTGGGACGCCAACGAGACGGCCAGCTTCAGCATTGACGTGATGGAATTGCCCGAGCGCGTCGTCGCCCGTGGCGTGGCGACGGGCGCCCAGTGGGAATTGCCGCCCGCGCTGGCACTCACCTATGGCAAGCGTTATCGCTGGACGGTGTCGTACCTGTCCGCCACGGACGGCAAGATGCGCAGCGCGGCGGCCACCTTCAGCCTGCCGGCCCAGGCCGACGCAGAGATGATTGCCGCGTTGGCCCCCGCGACCGACGCCGCCGTCGACGAGTGGGTCTTGTATGCGACGATCCTGAAGGACTGGAATCTGCTCGACGCCGCCGATGCCGCATGGGCCAAGATCGCCGCGCGCCGGCCCGACCTCGGTCATGCGCGCTAACAGCGGCACCGTCGCTGCCCTGGTGCTGTTGCTGGCGGTCGCTGCCGCCTGCGGCCTGTCGTCGCCGCTCGATGCGCGCCTGCTCGACGCGCAATTCGCCGTCAACCGTCAATGGTCGCCGCTGGCGGCCGGTACCGACGTGCTGGTCATCGGCATCGACGACGCCTTTGTCGACAGCATCGAAGAACCGCTCACGCTCAGTCACCACTACCTGGCGGCGCTGCTGCGCAAAGTCAGCGCCGCCGGCGCGACCGTCATCGCGCTCGACATCGTCTTGCCCGACAAACGCTTCGACCAGTTATATTCGACCAGCCATCCGCACACCGACTACCACCGCAGCCTGCTGGCGGGCCTGATCGAGGCGCAGCAGCGCAGCAAGCTGGTCGTGGCCAAGGCGTGGGATCATGAGCGGCACCGCTATGCCGCGCCGCAGCTCGATGTTGCCGCGGTATTGGGCGAGCCGTCGATGGCTTCGGCCCTGGTCTGCGCCGACAGCGACCTGCGCGTGCGCCGCTATCCCGATGCCCGCTGCCAGCCCGACGGCACGCCCCATACCTTCGCTGCCGCCATCGCCGCCGCCACGCGAAGGCAAGGCAACTGGACTGGCCTGATCAATTATCAGATCGGCGCAGCCTTCGATTATTTGCCTGTGCAGCAGGTGCTGGCCATGGAGGAGGCGACCCTGCGGCGCCTGTTCGCCGGGCGCGTGGTCCTGGTGGGCAGCGTGCAGTCCGACGTCGACCTGATCAACGTGCCGGTGCCGCTGGCGCACTGGCTGCCGCAAGAACGCCACGTCCCTGGCGTGCTGGCACATGCACAAATGGTGCGCAGCCTGCTCAACCAGGGACTGGTGGCGACGCTGCCCGCCTGGCTGGCACTGGCCTTGCCGCTGTTCGGCGGCCTGTTCTGGTTGCGGCCCGCGATCGGCGCCAAGCTGATGGTGTTGCTGGCCACCTCCGCGTTGCTGCTCGCCGCCAGCGCCGTGCTGCTGCGCCAGGGCCTGTGGATCGCGCCGGCGGCGGCACTGCTCACATCATGGACGGCGGCGCTGGGCCGTAGTGCCTGGCAGGGCTATTTGCACTTTCGCGACAAGCAGCGTCTTTCACGCACGTTTTCCGGCTACGTCAGCCCCGCCGTGCTGCGCCAGATCCTCAGTGGCGCCATCACGGCGAATGACCGTGGCAGCACTTTGCCAGTGTGCGTGATGTTCTCCGATATCCGCGGCTTCACGAAGCTGAGCGAAAGCCTGCCTGCCGAACAGGTCGTGGCGCTTCTCAATCGTTACTTCGCACGCATGACCGCCGTCGTGCACCGGCACGGCGGCACGGTCGACAAGTTCATCGGTGACGGCATGATGGCCTTCTTTGGCGCACCCAACCAGCTCGCCAAGCCAGAACAGGCGGCCTTCGATGCCGCCCGTGACATGCTGGCCGAACTCGATGTGCTCAATCGCAGCCTGGCGCAGGAGGGACAGGCAACGCTGCGAATCGGTGTGGGCATACACAGCGGCGTGGCCGTGATCGGCCATATTGGTTCGGCCGAGCGGCACGCGTACACGGCGATCGGCGACACCGTCAATATCGCGGCACGCCTCGAAGGCTTGTGCGCGAAACTGGATTTTCCCTTGATCTGCTCCGATGTCGTCGCCGCCAGCCTTGGTTCCCCGTCCGGCCTGCAGGCGCTGGGCGAGCATGCGCTCAAGGGACACTCCGACGTGCCAGTGCATGGCTGGTGCCCGCCGCTGCGTTCAGATGCCGTGTAGTTTCAGCCAGGCGTGGACATCGTCATAGGGTTCCCGCGTGCCGGTCTCGTTGAAGACTTCGTGGTAGAGGCGTGGATACAGGTGCATTTCCGCCGTGCCGGTGGGTGCTTGCTGGAAAAATGCCTGGCTGCCGCTGGCGTCAACCAGGTGGTCATCGCCGGACACGACCATCAGGGTCGGCATCGACAGTGTCGTGATATGGGTTTGCCAGAATTCGATCGAGTTCAGCATCGAGCGCAGCAGGCGTGCGCTGATCTTGTTGTGCACCAGCGGATCGGCCCGGTAGGCGTCGACGACGAGCTGGTCGTGCGAGAGGAATTCGGGCTGCAGGCCATTGGGCACACCCAGGCGCGGCGCGAGCGCGTGCATCACGTCGAGCAGGGCCAGCTGGAATGCCGACAGGCGCACCGCCAGCGCGGGCGAGGACAGGATCAGTCCGCGCAGGGGCGACAGTTTGGACAGGGCAAAGCGGGCGGCGAACAAGCCGCCCATGCTGTGGCCAAACAGGAAAGGCGGATCGGCAAAGTGGGCCGAGAAATCGTCGATGATGATTTCAGCATCCTGCACCATCGGGTTGCCGTTGATGACGTCGCCGCGCGCGCCTTCGGAACGGCCGTGGCCGCGGTGGTCGTAGCAGCGCACCGACAAACCGCAATCGTTGAAGAAATGCGCCAGGTGCTTGTAGCGCCCGCTGTGTTCGCCCAGGCCGTGCATGAGCACGATGCTGCCATGCGCCTTGGCGGCGGGCAGCAAGTAGTCCGTGACGAACAGGGCGGTTCCGTCCGCTGCGCTGATCTGGTGGCTTTGCAGCACGGCGCCGGTCACACGCCCCAGAGCACGTCGTAACCGCCGTTCTTGGCGGCACGCAGCATCTCCAGCAGCGGATAGGCGCGGGTGGCGAAGCTGACGTTTTCCATCCCTTCGTGGTCCGGGTCGTCGCCGGCGTCGCCGTGATGGGCATGGATGTCGCGCCGCACGGCATCACTCGGGTTATGGGCACGGCTTTCCGCGATCTCCTTCTCGAGGAGCTGGACGGCCTGCGGTGCTTCGGCCGCCGTGATGACGCCGCGCGCCGGATCTTTGCCGAGGAGATCGAGGATGCGCTGGGCGTGTTCCTTGTACATCATGACTTCGGCCGCAGCCTTGGAGGTAAAAGTGATTAACATAGGAACTTTCCGAAAATGCTATTCGTGTAGAAACGATATCACGACTTCGGCTTCAGGTCATCAAGCACGCTTAGCGCAGATCAATCCTGAACACCGTCCTCAGTTCAGTTTAAACGATGTCATGAACATCTCCACCTGTTCGGGGACGATGTTCTTCTCTTTTCCCATGACAATGACCTGGTAGAAGCGCTTGTCGCGCGATTCGAAATGGCCGATCAAACGCATCGCCGCACCATTCTGGCTGCCGCTCGCTTCGATATTGAGCGCGCTCGACTGCTTGCTGGCCATGCCGGCCACGCTGGACGTCCGGGCCGCCGCTTCGCTGGTGATGGTGGCGCCGATATTGCGCACCAGTGCCGTTTTCATCGCCGCCACGGCCTTTTGGGCTTGCTCGGCGTCGGGCGCTTCGCCGCTACCGACGGCAAACATGGTGCCATCGACCTGGGCCGCCGTCATCGTCATCTTCACTTTCAAGCCCTCGAGGTCGACTTCACGCGTGTGGCTGGCAGGCTTGTCCGGGAACATCACCCGGAAGGGCGCGTCGGGGCTGCTGTAGTCGCGCCAGTTGTAATTGGGGGAGCAGGCGGCGAGCGCCGCGGCAGCCAGCAGTGCCGCCAGGAGGGGGATATTTTTTCGCATCCAGAATGGTAGCAGATCGCTCAACGCTGGCGCAGGGCGCGGCGCAGCTGGATGGCCCGGGAGACGTGCCGCGCACTGATCTGCTTGCGCCCTTCAAGGTCGGCAATGGTGCGCGCCAGGCGCACCACGCGGTGGTAGGCGCGCGCCGACCAGTGCATCTTGAGCATGCTGGCGCGCAACGTGCGTTCCCCTTCGGCATCGAGGCGACAGTGGCGTTCCAGTTCGCGCGTGCCCAGCAACTGGTTGGTCTTGCCCTGGCGTTCAATCTGGCGCTGCCAGGCGGCAGCCACGCGCGCGGCGATAGTGGCGCTCGGTTCGCCATCGGCATCGGCTTCGAGCACCTCGGGCTCAAGCGGATTGACATCGACAAGGATGTCGAGCCGGTCGAGCAGCGGCCCGGACACGCGGTCCTGGTAGCGCGTGATGGCCTCCTGGGTGCAGTGGCATTTGCCGGAGCTGTGGCCAAGGTAGCCGCAAGGGCAGGGATTCATGGCGGCGATCAGCTGGAAACGGGCCGGGAAGTCGGCGTGGCTGGCCGCGCGGGCAATCGTGATGCGGCCCGATTCGAGCGGCTGGCGCAGCACCTCGAGCACATGGCGGTCGAATTCGGGCATTTTGCTTTCTTGCACAGTTCTAGCTCAATCTTGTCCATTTTCAGAATCACATGCGGTCATGCGGTTTTGGGATTAATATTTCTCGAGACTTAGAAGGTGCGCCAGCAGGCGCGCCGTGCCGTGTGTCGCATGCGAGCACGCATGCGACACGCTGCCCAGAGGGCAGCTACGCTTTTTGGAGCAGTTATGAAAGTGATTGTTGAGTCTGAGTGCGACCAACGCATTTTGGACTGGTTGATTTCGCAAGTAGGGGCTGAAGGAGTCTCTGCTGCGTGTTCCTCGCTTGCCGGCGGACGGCGGACCTACGTTTCGAACGTCGCGAAGGCATTGGGTTTAGAACCGCCAGAAGGCTTGCTTCAGACTCCTGCCACTAGCGCAAGGCAGAAGCTTTCGACGCTCAAGGATTTGCTTCGTCAAAGCCCAAGGGGACGCTAAGAAGGGGGCGGGGCCTCAGCGCCCGCCCAACTAGGCGCCACTTTTCATGACGAGGCGCAATTTTTACACGGACTAATTTTGCTCTTGTATTTCTTCGCACACAAGTTCTACCAGTTTGGCCGCTTCGACCCGCAATCCAGACGCCAGTTTTAAGACCGTTTCAAGTGACGGCGCCTTCTCGCCCAACTCAAGCAACGAGATGTACTTTCGCTGCAGGTCGGCGTCGAGCCCGAGTTGCTCCTGAGTTAGGCCCGCCTCTGTCCGCAATCGCCGCAACACTGCGCCAAAAGCCACTGCAATTTTTGAATCCAAAATTCCCCCTGTAGTGGGAGAAATCTCTCAGATGCGGTATCATATGTCTTCCCTCTATAGGGGGAATTGATTTTTAGGCCACACGCGTACAACTCATTTCTTAGTGTAGCAAGTGATGATGTTCCGCCTGCACAATTTGGATACGAAAATGTCGACAGCTCACTTGCAATCGTACTTTGCGACGCGGACCGGACGCGATATTTTGCCGGAAAACTTGCCTATAGACGTTCTAATTTCCCTTGCAAAGGAGCTCGCTTTTTTGGACGACGGGAAACTTCAACATGCCGAAATACTTCAGTTAAGAGCCTGCCTTTGCGACCTGCTGGTGCAACTTTTGAGCATGCAACCCGTTCGTAGGCTGCAACGTTTTAGGGAGAGTGAAAATGAGCTCCTTCCAGCGCTATTGACCGAACTCAACAAGACAGTTCGCAACGAACTGGTCAGTCGGCTTATCGAACATCGCTCATGCAAAGTCGACTTGGAAGAAGCATTTGAGGAACACTTTCTAGAAGAATCTGCTGCCATGTGAGAGCCCAGCGACCGCTAGGACTGCTGCCACAGGCTAGTGCTACCAAATGAATACCTGCGCGCGAGGACCTGAAGCGATGAGCGACATCGAGAAATCAAAATTGCCATCAAGCGAAGACGATGCTAAGTACGCGCAAGTCTCTGCGGGGTTCCCCCGCCCGCAGAGCGCGGGAGCGGTGCCGGGCGCTCAGCCAAAATGCTTGGCCGTCGAGTACCAAGGCCGCTTCTACAGTCCCGGTTGCACTCCGCCGGAGCTGCACCAACGCTGGCAGCACTGCATGCAATACGTACCGCAATTCGTGACGAGCTGTATTGAAACCAAGAAAGGCAAGCGGGCGCACATGTCGGAGGCCGACATACTCAGCCAGTACCTGACGCGTCTAATCGAATCAGAGTGGGTCAGCGACGACGAAGCGAGGTGGGTAATTCGCGAAACAGCGCGGTTGCTGGGCTGGCCGGCGCCGGAGACTCTTCATGTCACCTGACGACTTCGAACCGTTCCGGAGGCTGCCGCTCACGCGCGACCAGGACGCAGAAATACGCGCACACATTGCTCACCGCGTGGCACGGGGCGAGGCTTGGGACACGCTCGGATTCAGCTGCATGCTGAAGGATATGTTAAACCCGCGACCGCCCGAAGACGATGCCGCCGACGACGAAGGGAGCAGTTGATGGCCACTGAACTATTCAGTCTTTACGGCGGTTTCACTGGCTGGCGTTCACAGCGCGGCGACGGGTATGGCGTCACTTCGAATCTCGACGGCATCAGCATTTTCTACTACTCCGACGACCTCGACACCGTCGAGCGCGCATTTTATTGCGCGTGTCGTCGGACATTCCTGCGCCGTTTTCTACCGTTCGTGGCCCCACCGCCGCGTGAATTACACATCATCATCCGCGACAATTGAAGGAGAAGATTCATATGCCAGTTTGGGAAACCATCCCTGTCACCAACCAGCCGAAGCTGACGCTCGAACGATGGTCAATTTATGAGCTGCCCGATGGCGACCGCCATTTTGTGGGCTGGGCAATCGAAAATCGCGAAGGCCGAGTCAGCTCTCGAATCGAGCAATTTGATGTCAAAACAATGTGCGGAGTGACCTCGACCGGACGCGTGTACAAACTCGAAAGCAGCCCTGGGCGCAATATGGATTCTGAATACACCTGGAACATGTGGCGTGGCATCAATGACGTCACTGCCTTCGTCGATGTCAGCCAAATGGTTTGGTCCGAACACGAGTTGCGGCGGTCTCTGAATTCAATGGATATTTTGCGACACTGAGCCCGGAAGCAAAGGCTAGCTTCGGCGGAGAACCATCATCGCTCGAAGAGTACAAACGGTGCTTCAGGTGCGGCGCCCCTGCTGCCAGCTCTTTTCCACCGCATCGTCCCCCCGGCAGAGGGGTTGGACATGAAGAGCTTGGCGGTCGTCTGAACGTCAAGCGTATCAATCGTCACGGTGGTCTCGCGTAGCTATAACCGCGGCTTTGACCTTGTTTGTGACTATTTTTCTACGCCTCTCAACAAGAATGGGTTTAGACACTACATCCGACAGCATCAGCTTCGGAGGTTCTTCTGCATCTCATTTTTCTGGGGCTGCAAATATTCGGACATGGAAACGCTTCGTTGGTTCCTCGGACACTCGGACATTGAGTACCTTTGGTACTACATAAAGTCGATACTGCAGGCGAAGCGGGTAGCTATGGAAAACAAGAGTGTTCCCTT
>JAZJYP010000037.1:0-9528 GCA_040390345.1 Pseudomonadota bacterium
TTTCGTTCTTGGCCAGGCCCCATTCGCGGTTGATGATCAGCTGGATCGCCAGCGCGCGGCGTACCGATTCGTCGGTCGGCGTGGTGATCGCTTCGTCGTAGGCGTTGGTGTGCAGCGAGTTGCAGTTGTCGTAGATCGCGATCAGCGCCTGCAGCGTGGTGCGGATGTCGTTGAAGTCGATCTCCTGCGCGTGCAGCGAACGGCCCGACGTCTGCACGTGGTACTTGAGCTTTTGCGAACGGTCGTTGGCGCCGTATTTGTCGCGCATCGCCACCGCCCACAGGCGGCGCGCCACGCGGCCCAGCACCGTGTATTCCGGGTCCATGCCGTTCGAGAAGAAGAACGACAGGTTCGGTGCGAAGTCGTCGATGTGCATGCCGCGCGCCAGGTAGGCTTCCACAAAGGTGAAGCCGTTCGACAGCGTGAACGCCAGCTGCGAGATCGGGTTCGCGCCAGCTTCGGCGATGTGGTAGCCGGAGATCGACACCGAGTAGAAATTGCGCACCAGGTGGTGGACGAAGTACTCCTGGATGTCGCCCATGACCTTGAGCGAGAACTCGGTCGAGAAGATGCAGGTGTTCTGGCCCTGGTCTTCCTTCAGGATGTCGGCCTGCACGGTGCCGCGCACGTTTTGCAGTACCCAGTCCTTGATCTTGGCCGCTTCGTCGGCGCTAGGCTGGCGCTTGTTCTCTTCGACGAACTTGTCGACCTGCTGGTCGATGGCGGTGTTCATGAACATCGCCAGGATGGTCGGCGCCGGTCCGTTGATGGTCATCGACACCGAGGTCGACGGGCTGCACAGGTTGAAGCCGTCGTACAGCACCTTCATGTCGTCGAGCGTGCAGATCGACACGCCCGAGTTGCCGACCTTGCCGTAGATGTCGGGCCGCACTGCCGGGTCGGCGCCGTACAGGGTGACCGAGTCGAACGCGGTCGAGAGGCGCTTCGCGTCCATGCCGGTCGAGACGAGCTTGAAGCGGCGGTTGGTGCGGAAAGCGTCGCCTTCGCCGGCGAACATGCGGGTCGGGTCTTCGTTCTCGCGCTTGAAGGCGAATACGCCGGCCGTGAACGGGAACGAGCCGGGCACGTTTTCGAGCATCAGGAAGCGCAGCACTTCGCCGTGGTCTTCGAATTTGGGCAGCGCCACCTTGCGGATTTTGGTGCCCGACAGCGTGTGCTGGATCAGGCGCGTGCGGATTTCCTTGTCGCGGATCTTGACCACGTAGTCGTCGCCCGCGTAGGCAGCCTGCATGTCGGGCCACATCACGAGCAGTTTTTTGGCGGTGGCGTCGAGCGCGTTGTCGCGCTCGGCAATGAGCTCATCGAAGTCGGCCGTCTTGTTGGCGGCGGCCAGCATGCGCTTCGATTCGCTCAGCTGCTGGCGTTCGCGCGCCAGCTTCACCTGTTTGGCGGTGTTCCTGTGGTAGCCACGCACGCTGTCGGCGATTTCGGCCAGATAGCGGGCACGCGCCGGCGGCACGATCACGTGCCTGGCGCTCGAATGCTTGCCCTCGGCGGCGCTCAACTTGCCCGGCTTGGCGGCCAGGCCGAATTCGGCCAGCTTCGGCAGCAGGCCCTGGTACAGCGCGGTGACGCCGTCGTCATTGAAACGCGACGCCTGGGTGCCGTAGACCGGCATCTCCTCGGGCCGCTTGCTGAACAACTCGCGGTTGCGCTGATACTGCTTGGCGACGTCGCGCAGGGCGTCGAGCGAGCCCTTGCGGTCGAACTTGTTGATGGCGATGAAGTCGGCGAAATCGAGCATGTCGATTTTTTCCAGCTGCGAGGCGGCGCCGAATTCGGGCGTCATCACGTACATCGACACGTCCACGTGCGGCACGATGGCGGCGTCGCCCTGGCCGATGCCGGAGGTCTCGACGATGACGAGGTCAAAGCCGGCCACTTTGCAGGCTTTGACAACGTCTGGCAGGGCTTGCGAGATTTCGGAACCGGCTTCGCGGGTGGCGAGCGAGCGCATGAAGACGCGCGCTTCACCTGCCCACGGGTTGATCGCGTTCATGCGGATGCGGTCGCCCAGCAGGGCGCCGCCGGACTTGCGGCGCGACGGGTCGATCGAGATGATGGCGATATTGAGCGCGTCGCCCTGGTCAAGGCGGATGCGGCGGATCAGTTCGTCCGTCAGCGACGACTTGCCGGCGCCGCCGGTGCCGGTGATGCCCAGCGTTGGGACGGACAGCTTGGCGGCGGCGTCGTTGATGGCGGCGCGCAGTTCGGGCGAGGCCGATTCGTTTTCCAGCGCGGTGATCAGCTGGGCCAGCGGGCGGTGGCGCTCGCCCATCGCGCCCGTGCTCAATGGTTCGAGCGTCGTTGGTGCGTAGGGCGAGAGGTCGACGTCGCAGGCCTTGACCATCGACTGGATCATGCCCACCAAACCCATGCGCTGGCCGTCTTCCGGGCTGAAGATGCGTGTCACGCCGTAGGCATGCAAGTCGGCGATTTCGTCGGGGACGATCACGCCGCCGCCGCCGCCAAACACCTTGATGTGGGCGCCGCCGCGCGCTTTGAGCAAGTCGATCATGTACTTGAAGTATTCGACGTGGCCACCCTGGTAGCTCGAGATGGCGATGCCTTGCACGTCTTCGGCCAGCGCCGCCGTCACGACCTCGTCGACCGAGCGGTTGTGGCCCAGGTGGACCACTTCCACGCCATTGGTTTGCAAGATGCGGCGCATGATGTTGATCGAGGCGTCGTGCCCGTCAAACAGCGAGGCGGCAGTGACAAAGCGCACCTTGTTGGCGACTTTGAAGGGCTCGGGGACGTCGAGTTTGGTGGCGGCGGTCAGGTCGTTCATGATGTTCCTAGCAAAATAGCGTCTGGCTACGTTATATGACGTTTACGTTAACGTCAAGCATGCGGTGCTGGTCGGTATCGCTTCGCTCGCCCACCCTGCCCACGGCACGGGACCGCGGCAAAGGCGCAGGGTGGGTGAGCGAAGCGATACCCACCACTATCAATCAGGCAGCGTGCTGTTGCGCGCCAGCTGCAAGCAGGCGATCTTTTTCCTTGCGGAAACTCGCCACCGCCTTCTCTTTGACATGGCCGAAGCCGCGGATCTGTTCCGGCAGCTTGGCCAGGTCGACCGCCACGGGCAGCATTTCCGCCGTCAGCGTTGGCAAGAGGGCATCGATCATGTCGCCGTATTCGACAATCAGGGCGCGCTCCATCTTGCGTTCTTCAGTGTAGCCAAAGATGTCGAATGCGCCACCGCGCAAGCCCTTGAACTTGGCCAGCAGCTTGAAGGCGCTCCACATCCACGAGCCAAATTCGGCCTTGACCAGGTGGCCTTTGGCGTCTTTCTTGGCCAGCAGCGGCGGGGCCAGGTTGAACTTGACCGAGAAGTTGCCCTCGAACTGGGATTGCAGCTGCTCGACGAAGCGGCCGTCCGTGTACAGGCGCGCCACTTCATATTCATCCTTGTAGGCCATCAGCTTGAAGTAGTACTTGGCCACGGCGGTCGAGAGCTTGTTGCCGCCACCGAGCTTGGCTTCGGCCGCGCGCACGCGCGAGACCAGGTCGTTGTACTGGCCCGCGTAGCGCGCATCCTGGTACTCGACCAGGGTGTCGAAGCGCTTCTTGATGATGGTGTCCAGGCTTTGCGGCATCTGCACCACGATGGCCTGCGTCGGCGTGGCGACTTTTTCGACGCGCTTGAAGTCACAAGCGGCGCGGCGGCCCCACAGGAAGCTCTTCTTGTTCGAGGCGACGGCCACGCCGTTCAATTCGATGGCGCGCAGCAGGGCCGCTTCCGTCAACGGGATGCGCCCTTTCTGCCAGGCGTAGCCAAGCATGAACAGGTTGGCGGCGATCGAGTCGCCCATCAGCGCGGTGGCCAGCTTGGTGGCGTTGATGAAGTCGGCGTTGGCGCCGACCGATTCCTCGATCAGGGCGCGCACGTCGGCGGCCGGGTACTGCCAGTCGGCGTCCTGGGCGAAGGTGCCCGGTGGCTGCTCGTGCAGGTTGACGATGGCCATGGTGCGGCCCGGGCGCATCTTCGAGATCGCGTCCTGGGCGCCGGTGGTGAGCATGTCGCAGCCGAGTACCAGGTCCGCTTCGCCGGTGGCGATGCGCTGCGCGCGCAGGTGGGCCGGCGACTTGGCCACCTTCACGTGCGAGGTCACGGAGCCGTTTTTCTGCGACATGCCCGTCATGTCCAGCACGGAGGCGCCTTTGCCCTCTAAATGGGCGGCCATGCCCATCAGCGCGCCGACGGTGATCACGCCGGTCCCGCCGATGCCGTTGATGAGGATGTTGTAGGGCTGTTCGCATGGCGGCAGCACGGGCTCGGGCAGGGCGCCGAAGCCGTCATCTTCATTATTCCTGGTCACGCCGGTCTTCGATTTTTTCAGCGCGCCGCCTTCGACCGTCACGAAGCTCGGGCAGAAGCCCTTGGTGCACGAGTAGTCCTTGTTGCAGGAGGACTGGTCGATGGTGCGCTTGCGGCCAAACTCGGTTTCCTTGGGCAGGATCGAGACGCAGTTGGACTCGATGCCGCAATCGCCGCAACCTTCGCATACCGCTTCGTTGATGACCATGCGCTTGGCCGGGTCGGGGAATTCGCCCTTCTTGCGGCGGCGGCGCTTCTCGGCCGCGCAGGTCTGGTCGTAGATGATGACGGTGACGCCACCGATCTCGCGCAGTTCGCGCTGGATCGCATCCATGTCCTTGCGGTCGTGCAGGGTGACCACTTCCGGCAGCGCGGAGCGGTCGGCATAGCGCGCCAGGTCTTCGGTGACGAGGGCGATGCGCTTGACGCCTTCGGCCGCCATCTGCTGGGCGATCATCGGCACGGAGGTGATGCCGTCCACCGGCTGGCCGCCCGTCATGGCGACGGCGTCGTTGTACAAAATCTTGTAGGTCATGTTGACCTTGGCCGCCACGGCGGCGCGGATGGCCAGGTAGCCGGAGTGGAAGTAGGTGCCGTCGCCCAGGTTCTGGAACACGTGCGGCACTTTGGAGAACGCGGCCTGGCCGATCCACGGCGCGCCTTCGCCGCCCATGTGGGTGGTCAGCTTGTTCATCTCCGGGTAGATCGCGGTGGCCATCACGTGGCAGCCGATGCCGGCCAGCGCGAAGCTGCCTTCCGGGACCTTGGTCGAGGTGTTGTGCGGGCAGCCGGAGCAATAGAAGGCCGGGCGGAACGGCGTGTTGATCGCCTTTTGCAGCACGGCGTCCTTGGCGTCGAGGAAGGCCAGGCGCGCCTTGATCAGATCCTTGGTCGTGTCGTCGGTGATCAGGCGGGCGATGCGCGCCGCGATCACGCGCGCCACTTGCGAGACCGAGAAGTCGGCCTTCGAGGTGAGCAGCCATTCGCCGCGCGGCGCCACCCATTCGCCCTTGTCGTCGAACTTGCCGACGATGTGCGGGCGCACGTCGTCGCGCCAGTTGTAGAGCTGTTCCTTCAACTGGTACTCGACCATCTGGCGCTTCTCTTCGACCACCAGGATCTCTTCGAGGCCTTGGGCGAATTCGCGCACGCTGTCCGGCTCCAGCGGCCACGGCATGGCGATCTTGAACAGGCGCAGGCCCACCTTGGCGGCCATGGTTTCATCGATGCCCAGGTCTTGCAGCGCTTCGAGCACGTCGAGGTAGGACTTGCCGGAGGCGATGATGCCCAGCTTGGCGTCGGCGCTGTCGATGGTGACGTGGTTGAGCTTGTTCTCGCGCGCATAGGCCAGCGCGGCGTAGATCTTGTAGTCCTGCATCAGCGCTTCCTGCTTGCGCGCCTGCAGGCCCAGCGGGTCGGACGACAGGCGCGTGTTCAGGCCGCCTTCGGGCATGACGAAGTCTTGCGGGATCTTCACCGTCACGCGGTGCGGGTCGGCGTCCACCGAGGCCGACGATTCGACCGTGTCGGCCAGCGCCTTGAAGGCCACCGTGCAGCCGGAGAAGCGCGACATGGCCCAGCCGTGCACGCCCAGGTCCAGGTATTCCTGCACATTGCAGGGGTAGAGCACCGGCACCATGCAGGCCGAGAAGATGTGGTCGCTCTGGTGCGGCAGGGTCGACGAATAGGCGCCATGGTCGTCGCCGGCCACCAGCAGCACGCCGCCGTGCTTGGCCGTGCCGGCGTGGTTCATGTGCTTGAAGACGTCGCCGCAGCGGTCCACGCCCGGGCCCTTGCCGTACCACATGGCGAACACGCCGTCGTACTTGGCCGGGCCGATCAGGTCCACGGTCTGGGTGCCCCAGACGGCAGTGGCGGCCAAGTCTTCGTTTACGCCCGGCACGAACTGGATGTGGTTCGCTTCCAGGTGGACCTTGGCCTTCCACAGGTTTTCATCCAGGCCGCCCAGGGGCGAGCCGCGGTAGCCGGAAATGAAGCCTGCCGTGTTCAGGCCGGCGGCGCGGTCGCGCTCGCGCTGCATCATCGGCAAGCGCACCAGGGCCTGGATACCGGAGAGGAAGATATTGCCGGAAGTGGCGGTGTACTTGTCGTCGAGGGTGACGGTGGTCAGGCGCGATGCGGCGGCCGGGGATGCGGACATGGGAGGCTCCAAAAGGGTATTTCGGGAATGTCGCCCGCCAGGGACCGCACCGGGTAGGCGCTTTGTTGGCGGGACAAAGGGCCACGGTATGCGGCCATTTTACGCTGGGCAGTCTATAACCTTACGCCCATAAGGGGAAATAATGAATGGGGATGGTGCTATAGGATTATCTTATGGACGCGCCCGGCCAGGCGCCACTGGCGCACAACGCGCGCGCCACCTCGTGCACCAGGGTGGCGACGGCCGTGGCGGCATTCGTCAGGGGGATGTTTTTCGACGCGCACAGGGTCACCTGGCGCGTGATGGCTGGATTGGTGATGGCGCAGGCGTGCATGCTGCCCTGCGCCACTTCGTCGCGGAAGGGCGCCAGCGGCAGGATGGTGGCGCCCATGTCGGCCAGGATGGCGGACTTGAGGATGGCGATGGAATTGATCTCGGTCACCTTGGGCAGTTCCAGTCCGGCCGCGCGCGCCACCGCTTCGATGCGCGGGCGCACGCCTTGCTGCTGGGCCGGGAGGATCAGCTCGCCGGCCAGGGCCCTGGCCAGCGTGATCGATGGGCCTGCTTGCGCGGCGCGCCTGATGAAGACCAGTTCTTCCTCGACCAGCGGGGTCGCGGCGAAGGGCGCCAGCTGGCCGTCGTCGAACAGCACGGCCAGGTTGATGCGGCCCGATTTGAGCTGTTCGGTGAGGTTGCCCGAGATTTCTTCGGTCAGCTGCAGGGTGATCTCCGGATAGCGCGCTCTGGCCGCCATCAAGAGCGGCAGGGCGAGGGCGCCCGAGACGCTGTGCGGCAAACCGAGCGTCACGCTGCCCGAGGGCCGGTTGCCGCACTGGCCCACCGCCGACCTGGCGTCGGCCACCTGCTTGAGGATGGCCTGGGCATGTTCATAGAACACTTTGCCGGCATCGGTGCTGTGCACGCCCTGGCTGCTGCGATGTAAAAGCTGGGCGCCAAGCTCTTCTTCGAGCAGGCGCAGCTGCTGGGTTAACGCCGGTTGTGCCACGTGCAACACCTGTCCGGCGCGCGACAGCGAACCGTGGTCAACGATGGCAACGAAATAGCGGAGTTGGCGTAATTCCATCTAAAAATGATCCTAATGGGCAACAAATATGGCTATACTCAAATCATCGCAGTCCCCGCGCGATGCTATCCAGACAGCCGGACAATACCATGCTTAAAAAAGTAGACTCGTCTCAACTTAAGGTGGGCATGTATATTCACGACCTCAGTTGTGACTGGATGACGCATCCGTTCGTACGCAACCGCTTCCTGATCGCGTCCGAGAACGAGATCCGCAAGATCATCAACGCCGGCATCCACGACGTCGTCATCGATAACACCAAGGGCCTGGACGTGCAGGACGCGCCCACCCTGGCCGAGGCCCAGGCCAGGACCGAACTGGAAATCGCCGAAATCGCCGCCAAGCCCGTCGTTGTCACGCGCGTCTCGCTGGGCGAGGAACTCAAGCGCGCCGCCATGATCCGCCACCAGGCGTCCGGCCTGGTGCGCACCGTGATGCAGGATGCGCGCCTGGGCAAGGCGATCGAGCTCGACCAGGTCTCGCCGGTGGTGGAAAATATCACGGCCTCGATCCTGCGCAATCCCGGCGCCCTGGTGGGCATGCTGCGCATCAAGACCAAGGACGACTACACCTTCCTCCATTCCGTTTCCGTGTGCACGCTGCTGGTGGCGTTTTGCCGCTCGCGCAATATGGCATCGGACATCACTTACCAGGCCGGCCTGGGCGGTTTGCTGCACGATACGGGCAAGGCCCTGGTGCCGGACAATATCCTCAACAAGCCGGGCCCGCTGACGGACGAAGAATTCGCCATCATCAGGAGGCACCCGCAAGATGGCTACGATATCTTGCTCATGTCGCCGGACATCGGCCCGATCCCGCTCGACATCACCTTGCACCACCACGAGCGGCGCGACGGTTCCGGTTATCCGGACAAGCAGGGCGAGGGCAGCATTTCCGAGCTGGCCCAGATGGCCGCCATCGTCGACGTCTACGACGCCATCACGGCCGACCGCTGTTACCACAAGGGCATGTCGGCAGCCGAGGCGCTGCGCAAGATCTACGAGTGGAGCAAATTCCACTTCAATCCCACCTACGCCCAGGAATTCATGCGCTGCGTGGGCATCTATCCGGTCGGCACCATGGTCATGCTCGAATCAGGGCGCCTGGCCGTGTTGATCGAGCCGCATGAGACGAACCTGCTCGCACCCAAGGTCAACGTGTTCTTCAATACGAGGACGAATGTCTACATCAAACCGGAAACGGTGGACCTGTCGCGCGGCCTCGGTTTCGGTGGCGGCGACAAGATCGTGCGCCACGAGTCGGCGGCCAAGTGGAATGTCGACCCGATGAAGTTCCTGACGGTGCAGGATTAGAAGAATTCGGCGGTATCGTTGGAGGCGACGGCGGCCAACTGGCCGCCCGACACCAGCTCTTCGTATTGGCACGCCTGGTTGCGGCCGTGGGCCTTGGCGTAGTACAGCGCCTGGTCGGCATGGCCGAGGATCACCACCGGTGATTCGTAAGGGCTGATGCTCACATATCCCACGCTGACGGTCACGGTGCCCACCTGTGGGAACACGTGCGCCTCCACATTGCGGCGGAAACGGTCGATGATCTTGCGCGTGTTTTCAATCGTCGTCGAGCGCAGCAGCACGACGAATTCTTCGCCGCCGAAGCGGAACACCCGGTCCTGCGAGCGGAACGAGGACTGCAGCAGGTTGGCGATCAGGATCAGCACTTCGTCCCCATACAGGTGGCCGAAGCGGTCGTTGACGGCCTTGAAGTGGTCGACGTCGACGACGGCGAGCCATTGTTTCTGCGCTTCGTTGTGCTGGCGCCGCTCCTGGCCGTCCGGCGGCAGCGCGTCCTGTTCGCACGACGCCTGCAGCATCTTGGCCAGCTGGTCGTCGAAGGTCTTGCGGTTGAGCAGGCCGGTGAGCGAATCGCGCTCGCTGTAGTCGAGCAGGTTCTGGAAATTGCGGTAGACGCTGACGATGC
>JAZJYP010000038.1:0-17701 GCA_040390345.1 Pseudomonadota bacterium
AGGCTAAGTAATAAGAGAGACCCCCGTCAGCGATGCTGGCGGGGGTTTTTTCGTTAACGGCTCGAATGCACGGCCTGCCTGGCCGTTTCGAATTCCGGCGACCGCTTGGTGTCGACGATAGCGTTCCAGAGGCGCTCGACATCGTCGCTGTACGCCTCGTAATACACCCGGCTGAAGGCCAGGTAGTGGGTCACCGTATGCACGGGGATGGGCAGCATCTCGAATTTGCCGGCATACGGCGCTTGCTCCATCAGCACGCGCGCGGACGATTCCAGGCCGACCACCACTTCGCCGCGCTTGGCCAGCAGCTTGTCGAGGTTGATGGCCATGGTTTTGCCACCCGAATCGATGGGAATCTTGAGCGATTTGAGCAGCAATTCCGTCCCCGGAAAACCGGGTTGCATCAGGACCGCGTGATTGAGCTTCGAAAAATGCTGGCCATCCCATTCCAGTTCACTGCCTTTGAGGCGCAAAGCCACTTCGCGCGCCACGCCAAGGGCGCGTTCGGCATCGAAATCCTTGCCGTTCATGGGGAAACGCAGTGTGTCGCGCGTCAGGTCGTTGACGCCGGCAATGCGCGCGGCGACCTTGCCGGCCGTGAGTTCGGCAAGGCAGCGCTTGATCGGCATGGGCAGCAGAATGACAGGCAGACCCGCGCGGATGGCCGCCTGCTTGAGCAGGACCTGGATCGTGCCGTCGCGGTCCTTGTAGATGAAGGGCGGCATCGACACGTCAGATATGCAGATTTGCATCGGCGCAGCGGAAGCGGCACCGAGGCAAGCCAGTCCGGCAGCCACGGTGAGCCATTGCGACGCTGTCCATCTTCCCATCGCGCCACCTTGTCGGAGACTACTTTCAATCAATAGTAGTACATCGACGCGCCCTTGTGTAGCGCCCCCTAGTTCACCGTGAAGGCGCAGGGGCCACCCAGTAAAACATAGCCGTCGTCCGAGAGCAGCCATGCCGCGTAGCTGCCGGCCGCCAGGTTGGTTGTAGCGAAACTGACGCTGCCGCTGGCCGTGGTGACGTATTTCCAGTCCAGCCATTTCACCGAGCCTGGCGTGGCGCCGGCCACCCACAGGCCGACCCAGTTCTTGGCATGCACGCGGCTGGCCGGCATCGAGAACTGGACATTGAGTGACTGGCCGCGCGCGACCGAGGGCGTGCTGGTGTCAAGGCGCGTGACGCAGAAAGGCAGCGGTCCGTCGAGGACTTCGTAGCCATCGTGGTACAGGAACCAGGCATTGTAGTCGGCCACGGCCAACGCGGACGTATTGACGGTCCATTGGCCATTGGCTTGCGGTGCATAGGCCCATTGCACGGCGCTGCCCTTGCCCGGGCCGGTGCCGGGGCCGTAGATGCCAATCCAGTTTTTTGGATCGAGCTTTGCGCTGATGGCGCTGTAGGTGAGGGTATATCCGAGGCCTTGTTGTATGTAAGCCTTGGCCGCGCCAAGGGTCGAGCGCTGGCTGCGATTGGTGCCGATGGCCGGGTCGGTGCGTCCGGGCGCGCCTGTTTCCACGCGTCCGGCGAGGCGACGCAGGAACTGCGTGTCGCTGCTGCTGCTGATCGACAGGTCGTACCAGGCGAAGCTCGCTGCCAGCGTGCGGTTGACGGTGACGCTGGTGCCGGCAGCCACGCTATGGACTGTCGGCGCCGTGCCGTAGGCGTTGTCGCTGATGGTCAGGTTGCAGGACTGGCTGCCGCTATTGGCCAGGGTCAGCACAAGGCCAGGCCCGGCGGGGTCTTCGGCAACGGTCACTTCCGGCGCGGCAGCGGTGGCGGCGACAGTGCCCTTGAACTGGCGCAGGAAGCCGTTCGGCCCGTTCACGCTGAGGTCATACGTCGGCGTGCTCCAGGTCCAGGACTCGCCGTCGATGTTCTTGTCCGCTTCCACCGTGTAGAACCAGGGTCCGTCGCTGCGCACGCTCGACCAGGCGATGAAGGCGGCGCCGGCGCGTCCCGCGTTGCGGAAGTTGACGACGAGCTGGCGGCTGGCGTTCATGCTCGCTTCAACGTCGAGCAGGTAGGGCAGGATGCTGGCAGGACGCGTGTTGCTCGGATCGGTGCAGCGCTCCTGGCGTGGCAGCACCTGCAGCGCCGGCGGCGTTGGCTGGGGTTTGCCGTTGACGAGGGTGTAGCTGGTCGTGGCAGGCACGCTGCTCGGCCAGGTGGTGTTGGGCGTGCTGAAATCGAAGGCGCTGGTGAGGTCACCGCACACGGCGCGGCGCCACGGCGAAATCTGGCCGCAGGCGACGGCCTGGCGCGGTTTGCCGCAGGCGACCAGCCACTCTTCGAGGAAGCGCAATTGCGAAGTGTGGTCGAACAGCTGCGAGCAGACACGCCCGCCTTTGCTCCACGGCGAGATGATCAGCATCGGCACGCGCGGTCCGAGGCCGACCGGAATGCCCTGGTAGTTTTCGTAGGTCCCGGCATCGCCCAGGGTACTGCGGCCCATCGCCGAAGTGAGCGGCGCCACGTGCGCTGGTACGTGGTCGAAGAAGCCATCGTTCTCGTCGTAGGTGAGCAGGAACACCGTCTTCGACCACACGGCGGGATTGGCCACCAGCGCGGCAAGCAGGCGCGCCGTCAGGTTTTCGCCAGCGTTGGGTGAATTGGGTGCGTGCTCGGTGTAGTCGTTCGGGGCGCAGATCCACGATACCTTGGGCAGGCGGTCATTGCGCACGTCGTCGGCGAAGCTGGCCACCAGCCAGTCGCCCTTGGTGCCGGCGGCATTGGCTTCGGTGGAGCCGGGCGCCAGCGTGCGGGCGCGCTGGAACAGGGGCGAACTGCTGCTCAATTTGCTGCCATCGGCATTCACGCGGAAATTGCGGAAATAGGCGAGGTAGTTGTCGCCGTAGTTGTCCCACTCCTGGTAGACCTTCCAGCTGACCTGGTTCGCCTCCAATGTCTCGGCGTAGGTGATCCAGCTCGGCGCGCTGGCCGTCACGGCGGGGGTGATATTGTCCTTGGCCGGGTCGTTGTTGTAGTAGCCGTTGGGCGCGATGTTATACAGGCTGCCCATGCTGCCGAGCCAGTTCTGGTTGGTCCCCGTGAGCATGTACATGCGGTTCGGATCGGTGGCGCCAAAGATCGAGCAGTGGTAGTCGTCGCAGATCGTGAAGGCGTCGGCCAGCGCGTAGTAGAAGGGGATGTCGCCGCGGTCGAAATAGCCCATCGACAGTGTCGTCTTTTGCGTCACCCAGGCGTCCCAGGCCTGCCAGGTTTGCTGCGAGCCCTTCCAGCTATGGTTGGTGCCGGTCGAGAGGGCGCTGGTGTTCTTGACGTCAAAATGATAGGGCAGCACGTAAGCGCCGCTGCCATTGGGCTGGTACCAGACCGGCTTCCCGGACGGCAGCGTGATGGCGCGCGGATCGTCGAAGCCGCGCACGCCCGACAGCGTGCCGTAGTAGTGGTCGAAGGAGCGGTTTTCCTGCATGAAGATGACAACGTGCTCGACATCGGCCAGGGTGCCGGTCACATTATTGGCCTGCACGGCCAGGGCCTCGCGGATCAGGGCCGGGAACATCGAAGTGCCGGCCGCCGCTGCGGCCATGCCGAGGAAATGACGCCTGTGCTTGGAAACCATACTGAACTCCGTCGTGAGGGGAAATCGGAAACGGTAGCGTTGAAATATTACAACGCGATGGCAAGCGAAGCGTAAAAGTCAGAACGAGCGCGGTCTAGACGCCATTGCTGGCATCGAGACCGCAAAACGGCACAGGGAGATATTAGAAGTGCAGGGCGAGCTGCAGGTCGAGGAAGTTCACGCCCGTGTTGGGCTTCTTGTAGCCGCCATTGGAGAAGTGCTGGATCTTGGCCGCCACTTCCCACTTGTTGTCGAACACATAGCCGACACCCACGTGGTCGCCGAACTGGAAAAGGGTCGAGAGGCGGTAGGTGTCGTTGTCGTACAGCTTGGACAGGCGGTGCACGCCGATGCCGCCTTCGCCAAAGAAGCCCTTCTTGTCGTCGCGCTCGAAGCGGAACACGGGGGTGAAGCCGATATCCCACAGGTTCTGGGTGGCACCGTCGATATTGCGATAATGGTTGGCGCGCCAGCTGCCAAGACTGGCATCCCAGTAGCCCGACAGGTGGGTGCCGTTGGACTGGAACCAGCGCACGTCCCAGTCCTTCTGCACGCCGACGCGCACCATTTGCGTGCGGGTGCCACTGGCCAGATTCATTTCGACCGAGTCGACCAGATTGTCGGCGGCGAAGGCGCTGTGCGCGGCGAACAGGGCAGCCAGCGCAGCGAGCGATTTCCAAACTTTCCGAGTTGAGAACATAATCACTTTCATTGAAAAGACAGCAGGTTCTTAAAAAGCCGAAGGAATTGTACCCGCCTTGGCTAAACCATGAGTTCGGCGCGCAGATTTTTACAATTTTTATAAGGAAGTCCCTTGGAGACGAGCACCATCGCATTCCTCGGCATCGGCTTGATGGGCAAGCCGATGGCGACCCGGCTGGCCATGGCCGGCCACACCATACGCGCCTGGAACCGCACGTCCGGCAAAGCCGAAGAACTGCGCAGCGCCGGTGTACGTCCCTGCGCCGGCCTGGCCGAAGCGCTCGATGGCGCGGCGCTGGTGATTTCGATGCTCGAGGCGGGGCCGGTAGTGGCCCAGGTGATCGAGGCGGCCGCGCCGCATTTGCGCGCTGACGCGCTATGGATCGACATGAGCTCGACCCAGCATGGTGAAGCGCTGGCTTTCCATGCGCGCCTGCCGCATTTCCTCGATGCGCCCGTGTCGGGCGGCGTGGCCGGTGCCACGGCGGGCACGCTGGCGATCATGGCGGGCGGCAGCGAAGCCGATTATGTGCGCGCCGAGGCAGTGCTGGCAGTGCTGGGCCGGCCGCAGCGCGTGGGGCCGGGTGGCAGCGGCCAGGTGGCCAAGCTGTGCAACCAGCTGATCGTGGGCGGCACCATCAATATCGTGGCCGAGGCGCTGCTGCTGGCGCAGGCGGCGGGCGCCGATCCGGCCGCCGTGCGCGCGGCGATACGCGGCGGTTTCGCCGAAAGCCGCATCCTGGAGCTGCACGGCCAGCGCATGTTGGAGCGCAATTTCATCCCGGGCGGGCAGGTGCGCAGCCAGGTCAAGGATTTGCAGAATGTGCTGGTGGCGGCGGCCGACGCTGGCCTGGCGCTGCCGCTGACGGCCCTGGCGCTGGAGCACTTCCAGAGCATCGCCGCGGCGCATCCGACGGCGGACCACTCGGCCGCCTTGCTGGCTTTGGAGCAGATGAATCCTGGTTTGCGCCTGGGCGGCGCGCCGGATCAGTTGCCGTAGCGCGTGGGCCCGCGGGCCCACCCTACCTGGCAGGAAGGGACATCTCGGCCAGCTGTACCCAGTAGCTGGCGCCAATCGGCAGCAGGTTGTCGTTGAAGTCGTAGCTGCCGTTATGCAGCTGGCATGGGCCCAGGCCATGGCCGCCCGCGCGGTGCTCGCCTTCGCCGTTGCCGATGAAGACGTAGCAGCCCGGTTTGGCCTGCAGCATGAAGGCGAAATCTTCGGCGCCCATGGTCGGGGCGACGTTGGTGTCGACCCGGTCGGCGCCGGCGATGGCCTGCATTGCCGTGACGGCAAACGCCGTTTCGCGCGGATGATTGATCAGCGGCGGGTAATTGCGCTTGAACTTGAAGTCCAGTTCCGCATTGAAGGCGGCCGCCGTGTGGCGGGCGATATCGTGCATGCGCGATTCGATCAGGTCCAGCACCTCGGTGGTAAAGGTGCGCACGGTACCGACCAGGAAGGCCTCGTCGGGAATGACATTGGTGGCGCTGCCGGAATGGATCTGGGTGATCGACAGCACGGCGGTGTCGAGCGGGTTCTTGTTGCGGGCGACGACGGTCTGCCACGACTGGGCGATCTGCACCGCCACCATGATGGGGTCGATGCCCATATGCGGCTGGGCTGCGTGCGCGCCCTTGCCCTTGATGGTCACACGGAACTCGTTACTCGATGCCATCATCGGGCCGCTGACGACGCCGAAGCTGCCCACCGCCAGGCCCGGCCAATTGTGCATGCCATATACCGCGTCCATGGGGAACTGCTCGAACAGGCCATCGTCGATCATGCGCTTGGCGCCGGCGCCGCCTTCTTCGGCCGGCTGGAAAATGAGATAAACCGTGCCGTCGAAATTGCGGTGCGTGGCCAGGTGGTGGGCTGCGCCGAGCAGCATGGCGCAGTGCCCGTCGTGGCCGCAGGCGTGCATCTTGCCCGCGTGGCGCGAGGCGTGTTCGAAGGTGTTTACTTCCTGCATGGGCAGGGCGTCCATGTCGGCGCGCAGGCCGATGGCGCGCTCCGAACTGCCATGCTTGAGGATGCCGACCACGCCCGTCAGGCCCAGGCCGCGCACGATGGGGATGCCCCACTCGGTCAACTTGGCCGCGACGACGTCGGAGGTGCGCAGTTCTTCGTAGCTCAATTCCGGATGGGCGTGCAGGTCGCGCCGGATTTTCTGCATTTCGGGCTGGAAGGCGATGATCGGTTCTGCGAGCTTCATGGGACTCTCCATAGATCTGCCTATTGTAGCCCTTGTCACAGAGGGAAATCCAGCGCAGCACGCCTTGGCCAACTCGTATAAAGTAGTGCTTTCGACGTCTTGTTCTGGATATTCCGATGGCCACCACCCAAGTCCGGGCGACCTGCCCGCACGACTGCCCCGACACCTGTGCATTGTTAGTCACCGTGGAAGACGGCGTCGCCACCGAAGTGAAGGGCGATCCGGACCATCCCACCACCAGGGGCGTGCTGTGTACCAAGGTCGCGCGCTACACCGAGCGCACCTACCATCCGGAGCGCTTGCTGCACCCGCTGCGCCGCGTGGGTAAGAAGGGCGAGGGCAAGTTCGAACGGATCAGCTGGGACGAAGCGCTCGACACCATCACGGCGCGCCTGACAGAAATCGCCGCGCGCGCACCGCAGGCGATCGTCCCGTACAGCTATGCCGGCACCATGGGGCTGGTGCAGGCCGAGTCGATGTCGGCGCGCTTCCTGCACAAGATTGGCGCCTCGCTGCTGGACCGCACCATTTGCGCGACGGCCGGTGCGCAGGGCTATAAATACACGATTGGCGCCTCGTTCGGCACCGACATCGAGCAGTTCCAGAACGCCAAACTGATCCTGATCTGGGGCGGCAATCCGATCGCCTCGAACCTGCATTTCTGGACCCGCGCACAGGAAGCCAAGCGCAATGGCGCGCGCCTGATTGCCATCGACCCTTACCGCTCGCTCACGGCCGAGAAGTGCCACCAGCATATCGCGCTGCTGCCAGGGACCGATGCGGCGCTGGCGCTGGGCATGATGCACGTGCTGATCCGCGACGGCTTGCTCGATCACGACTACATCGAGCGATACACCCTGGGCTTCGAGGAACTCAGGGAGCGTGCGGCCAGCTACACGCCGCAACACGTGGCACAGCTGTGCGGCATCAGCGCCGATGAAGTGGAAGGCCTGGCGCGCGAATATGGCGAGACCGCGCGGGGCGGCGAACCGGTGGCGATCCGCACCAACTATGGTGTGCAGCGCGTGCGTGGCGGCGGCATGTCGGTGCGCACGATCGCCTGCCTGCCGGCGCTGGTGGGCGCGTGGCGCCACGCGGCGGGCGGCGTGCAGCTGTCCTCGTCCGGCGCGTTCCCGACCAACAAGGCGGCGCTGCAGCGCCCCGACCTGCTGGCGCAAACGCCGCGCACGATCAATATGACGACCATCGGCGACGACCTGCTGCGCGAGGCTGCGCCAGAATTCGGCCCGAAGATCGAGGCGCTGATCGTCTACAACTCGAACCCGCTGGCCATTGCGCCAGAGTCGGACAAGGTGATGCGCGGCTTTGCCCGTGAAGACCTGTTCACGGTGGTGCTGGAGCACTTCCAGACCGACACGGCGGACTTTGCCGACATCCTGCTGCCGGCCACCACGCAGCTCGAACACGTGGACGCGCACCTGGCTTACGGCCACCTTTACATGATGGCCAATAACGCCGCCATCGCGCCGCTGGGCGAAGCGAAGTCGAATGCCGAGATCTTCCGCCTGCTGGCCGCGCGCATGGGCTTTGACGATCCCTGTTTCAAGGAGAGCGACGAGCAGATCGCCGCCCAGGCCTTCGACGCGACCAATGCGCGCGCCGTGCATTTCGACTGGGACTCGCTCAAGCGCAAGGGCTGGCAGAAGCTGGCCATGCCAGACGCGCCGTTTGCCGAAGGTGGTTTTCCCACGCCCTCGGGCAAGTGCGAATTCTATTCCGCGACGATGAAGGCCGACGGGCTCGACCCCTTGCCGACCTACCTGCCGCCGTACGAATCGCAGGCCAGCAATCCGGAACTGGCCAAGCGCTACCCGTTGGCGATGATTTCGCCGCCGGCGCGCAACTTCCTCAATTCGAGCTTCGTCAATGTGACCAGCCTGCGCGCCACCGAAGGCGAGCCGCACCTGGACATCCATCCGGACGATGCGCAAGCACGCGCCATCGCCAACGACGACATGGTGCGCATCTTTAATGACCGCGGCAGCTTCGTGGCCAAGGCCCGGGTCACAGCCAAGGCGCGCAAGGGGCTGGTGGTGGGACTGTCGGTCTGGTGGAAGAAATTCGCCAGCGACGGCAAGAACGTGAACGAAGTGACCAGCCAGCGCCTGACCGACATGGGCCGTGCGCCAACCTTCTATGACACCTTGGTCGAAGTGGAAAAGGCCGCGGCCTGAGATGGCGCGGCGCGCCCTGTTCGCGCTGGCCCTGGCCGCCTCGCTCGCCAGCTGCACGAGCGTGAATTACTACGCCCAGGCGGCACACGGGCAACTGTCGCTGCTGTCGGACGCGCGCCCGGTCGACGAGGTGATCGCCGACTCCAGCACCGATCCCAAGCTGCGCCTGCGGCTCGAGAAAGCCCGCCAGATCAGGCGCTTTGCCGTCACGGCCCTGGGGCTGCCGGACAATCGAAGCTATACCAACTACACCGCCCTGGCACGGCCCTTCGTGCTGTGGAATGTGGTGGCGACGCCGGAATTGTCGCTCAAGCCGATGCAGTGGTGCTTCCCCGTGGCCGGCTGCGTGAGCTACCGCGGCTACTACGGCAAGCAGGATGCCCAGGACTACGGCAATGCATTGCGCGCCGAAGGCATGGATGTGCAAGTGGCCGGCGTGACGGCCTATTCGACACTGGGCTGGTTCAACGACCCCCTCATTTCCACCTTCATCAACTACGCCGATGCCGAACTGGCGCGCCTGATCTTCCACGAGCTGGCCCACCAGGTCGTGTACGTGAAGGGCGATTCGCGCTTTAACGAATCCTTCGCCACGGCGGTGGAGGAAGCGGGCGTGCAGCAGTGGCTCGACCAGTTCGGCAACGAGACGATGCGCGCGAACTACGCCAAATACGTCACCCGCAAGCAGGAATTCCAGGACTTCCTGCTGAAATACCGGCGCCAGCTCGAAGCGGTCTACGCCTCCCGGGACAGCGCCGCCGACAAGCGCGCGGCCAAGGCGCGCCTGTTCCAGCAGATCAAGGACGAATACCCGCTGCTCAAACAACACTGGGACGGTTATGCGGGCTACGACCGCTTTTTCGCCGAGCCCTTGTCCAACGCCCACCTGGCCGCCATCGCCACCTACAGCGACCTGGTGCCGGCCTTTCGCGCCCTGCTGGCGCGCGAGCACAGCTTCCCCGCCTTTTACGCCGCCGCGCGTGCACTGGCCCTGCTCGAGCGCGAAGAACGCAACGCGCGCCTGAAACAGCTGGCCGGATGCTGCGATGCAGCATCGCCAAATTCATAGAGCGCTTGCTCGAAATTTCCCAAAATTGCTTGCGCCGGAGGCTGGCGACCGATAGCATCCAAGCATGACTGGTGAAATAAGCCAGCACCCATAACGATAATTATTTCGAGACTAGAGGCAGACGATGGATAAAATTTGGTTGAAGTCCTACCCCAGCAACGTTCCTGCTGAAATCAATCCCGACCAGTACAAATCACTCGTCCAGCTGCTGGAAGAGTCTTTCCAGAAGTTCGCAGACCGCAACGCCTACGTCTGCATGGACAAATTCCTCACCTATTCCGACGTCGACGCCTACTCGAAAAGCCTGGCCGCCTGGCTGCAAAGCCGCGGCCTGAAAAAGGGCGCGCGCGTGGCCATCATGATGCCCAACGTGCTGCAGTATCCGATCGCCATCGCCGCGATCCTGCGCGCGGGCTACACCGTCGTCAACGTCAATCCGCTGTACACGCCGCGCGAACTGGAACACCAGTTGAACGACTCGGGCAGCGAAGCGATCATCGTGCTGGAGAACTTTGCCACCACCCTGGAGCAGGTGCTGGCCAGGACGGCCGTCAAGCACGTCGTCGTGGCCAGCATGGGCGAGATGCTGGGCGGCCTGAAGGGCATGATCGTCAATTTCGTCGTGCGCAATGTGAAGAAGATGGTGCCGGCATTCTCGCTGCCGAACGCGGTGCGCTTCAAGGACGTGCTGGCGCAAGGCGCGCACATGAAGTTCATGCCGGTCGATTCGCATACGAGCGACATCGCCTTCCTGCAGTACACGGGTGGCACCACGGGTGTATCCAAAGGCGCCACCCTCACGCACCGCAATGTGATCGCCAACGTGCTGCAAAGCGAAGCCTGGTCGCTGCCGGCCTTCGACGAGAAGACCATGAACGAGCAGCTCACCATCGTGTGCGCACTGCCGCTGTATCACATCTTCGCGCTGACTGCCTGCGCGATGTGGGGCACGCGCGTCGGTGCACTCAACCTGTTGATTCCGAACCCGCGCGATATCGGCGGCTTCATCAAGGAGCTGTCCAAGTACAAGATCAATATGCTGCCGGCGGTGAACACGCTGTATAACGCGATGCTCAATCATCCGGACATCGGCAATGTGGACTTCTCGGGCCTGAAGATTTCCAATGGCGGCGGCATGGCGGTGCAGCAGGCCGTCAACGACAAGTGGATGAAGGCGACCGGTACCTGCATCATCGAAGGCTACGGCCTGTCCGAGACTTCGCCCGTGGCCACCTGCAACCGCGCCGACCTGACCCAGTTCTCCGGCACCATCGGCCTGCCGGTGCCGTCGACCGAAATCGAGATCCTCGACGACGACGGCAAACCGGTGCCGCTCGGCGAGGCGGGCGAGATCGCCATCCGTGGCCCGCAGGTCATGCAGGGCTACTGGAATCGTCCCGACGAAACGGCCAAAGTGATGACGCCGGACGGCTACTTCAAATCCGGCGACGTGGGCGTGATGAATGCCGACGGCTATGTGAAGATTGTCGACCGCAAGAAGGACATGATCCTGGTGTCGGGCTTTAACGTCTTCCCGAACGAACTCGAAGGCGTCATCGCCCTGCACCCCGGCGTGCTCGAATGCGCCTGCATCGGCGTGCCGGACGAGCACTCCGGCGAAGCGGTGAAGCTGTTCGTGGTGCGCAAGGACCCGGCCTTGACCACCGAGCAGCTGATGGACTACTGCAAGGAGCAGTTCACCGGCTACAAAAAACCGAAATACATCGAATTCCGCGACGAGCTGCCCAAGACGAATGTCGGCAAGATCCTGCGCCGGGTACTGCGCGACGAGAAGAAGGCAGCGTAAGCATGGAAAAGTTCTGGCTGAAGTCCTACCAGGAAGGCGTGCCTGCGGAGATCGACTGGACGCAATACCGCTCGCTGACCCATTTGCTGGAAGAGTCCTTCCGCAAGTACGCCGACCGCAAGGCCTACGTCTGCATGGACAAGGCCATCACCTATGCAGAACTGGACCAGATGTCCCAGCAGATGGGCGCCTGGCTGCAAAGCCGCGGCTTGAAGCAGGGGGCGCGCGTGGCCATCATGATGCCCAATGTGCTGCAGTATCCGGTGGCGATGGCGGCCATCCTGCGCGCGGGCTACACGATCGTCAACGTCAACCCGCTGTACACGCCGCGCGAATTGCAGCACCAGTTGGCCGACTCCGGTGCCGAGGCGATCGTCGTGCTGGAGAACTTTGCGACGACGCTCGAGCAGGTGGTGGCGCAGACCAAGGTCAAGCACATCATCGTCGCGAACATGGGCGAGATGCTCGGCGGCCTGAAGGGCATGCTGGTCAATTTCGCGGTGCGCCGCATCAAGAAAATGGTGCCGGCGTATTCGCTGCCTTCGGCGATCTCGTTCTCGAAGGTGCTCGCCGAGGGGGCGCGCATGACGCTCAAGCCCGTCAAGCTGGGCCACGACGATATCGCCTTCCTGCAGTACACGGGCGGCACCACGGGCGTGTCGAAAGGGGCCGTGCTCCTGCATCGCAATGTGATCGCCAATGTGCTGCAGAACGAAGCCTGGCTTCAGCCGACCATGGGTACGCTGCCCGCCGGCGAACAGCTGCAGTTTGTGGCGGCGCTGCCGCTGTATCACATCTACGCCTTGACGGTGTGCGCGCTGATGTCCACACGCCTGGGCGGCATGAATGTGCTGATTCCGAATCCGCGCGACATGCCGGGCTTCGTCAAGGAACTGGCCAAATACCGCATCAGCGTGTTCCCGGCCGTGAATACCTTGTACAACGGCCTGTTGAACAATCCCGAATTCGCCAAGCTCGATTTCTCCAGCTTCCGCGTTTGCAATGGCGGCGGCATGGCCGTGCAGCAGGCGGTGGCCGACAAGTGGCTGGAGGTGACGGGCTGCCCCATTATTGAAGGCTACGGCCTGTCGGAAGCGTCGCCGGTGGCCACGGCCAACCGCTGCGACATCCGCGAATTTACCGGCACGATCGGCTTGCCGCTGCCGTCGACCGAAATCCAGATTCTCGATGATGACGGTGAACCGGTCGCGCTCGGCGTAGCCGGTGAAATCGCGATCCGCGGCCCGCAGGTGATGGCGGGCTACTGGCAGCGCGACGACGAAACGGCCAAGGTGATCACACCCGACGGCTTCCTGAAAACGGGCGACGTGGGCGTGATGGATGCGCGCGGCTACACCAGGATCGTCGATCGCAAGAAGGACATGATCCTGGTCTCCGGCTTCAATGTGTACCCGAACGAGATCGAGGGTGTGGTGATGTCGCATCCGGGCGTGCTCGAATGCGCCTGCGTCGGCGTGCCGGACAAGAATTCCGGCGAGGCGGTCAAGCTGTTCGTCGTGCGCAAGGACCCCGCGCTGACGGTCGACACGCTGATGGACTACTGCAAAGAGCAGCTCACCGCCTACAAGAAGCCGAAATACATCGAGTTCCGCGACGACCTGCCGAAGACCAACGTTGGCAAGATCCTGCGCCGCGAACTGCGCGACGCGGCGTAGGGTGTGGCACAGGTGCCCACGCGGACGGGACGCTTGCATCCGCGTGGGCATGGTTGCCCACCCTACGGCAAGGCCAGTGAGGCTTGCCCGAAGAAGTACTTCCATCCCTGCGGCGTTTTCACATAGGTGTCGCTGAACCACAGCACCTTGTCGATCGACCCGCCCGCCTTGAAGTCCCCCTTGATCCACAGCTTGGCCGTGATGACCGCGGTGTCGCCGATCACGCGCACGGTACGCGAATTGTCGATCACATCCTGGCGCTCGTAGCGCACCGCTTCGCTGCGCGCCGATTCGATCAGGGCGGCCTTGCGGGTGACGATGCCGCGTCCGTTCACCAGTGTGAAATCGTCGTGCACGATGGTGTCCATCGCGGCAGCGTCGTTGCGCTTGACGGCGGCCTGGTAGGCCTCGTCGAGGGCGGCGACGGTCTTGCTGGCGTCCTCCGTGCTGCCGTGGGCCGCCTGGCCCAGGGTCAGCAGGGAAAAGACGGAAACGGTGAGCGCCTTGCGGGTGCGGTTCATGGTTCTGCTTTCTGCTTGATGGTTCGGTTGTTCCCATCGTAGTAAAAAAGTGTATCCTTAAACAGATCCATTTATCGATTTTTTGGGGAGCCACTATGTTCAGCGAACTGATCGCGGCAAGGCTGGAGCGGGGTGCCACGGCCGCGCTGGCGGAACAGGTCTACGCCGCCATTCGCGAGCTCATCCTTGCCGCCGGGCTGACGCCGGGCCAGAAGCTGCCTTCGTCGCGCCAGCTGGCCGGAGACCTGGCGCTGGCGCGCAATACCATCATCGACGCCTATGCACGGCTGGCCGACGAAGGCTATGTGGAGGCGCGCACCGGTGCCGGCTCCTTCGTCGCGCGCACCTTGCCCGAGACGCAGCTGCAGGCACAGGCGAGTGCGCGCGCGGGCGGTCGTGCCAACCAGGCCGGCCTGTCGCGGCGCGCCCAGGCGGTGCTCGATGAAGTGGCCATCATCGACGGCGGGGCTTTCGCTCCCGGCGCGCCGGACCTGTCTCAGTTTCCCTTCGACGTGTGGCAGCGCCTGTTGTCCAAGGCCTGGCGCCAGGTGCACCTGGGCGATGTGCGCTATGCGGGGCGCGGCGGCCACCCGGACTTGCGCGAAGCGATTGCCCAGCATGTGCAGCTGACGCGCCAGGTGCGCTGCACACCGAAGCAGGTCATCGTGGTCAACGGCGCCCAGCACGGGCTGGACCTGTGCGCGCGGCTACTGGCCGACGTGGGCGAACGCGCCTGGGTGGAAGACCCCGGTTATCCCGGTGCGCGCCGCGCCATGCGGGCGGCGGACCTGGAGCTGGTGCCGGTGCGGGTGGACGAAGAGGGTATGGCGCCGACGGCGCGCCAGTGGCAGCGTCCACCGCGCCTGTTGTACATCACGCCCTCGCACCAGTTCCCGACCGGCGTGGTGATGAGTTTGCGGCGCCGGCGCGAGCTGCTGGAAGCGGCCAGCGCCCATCGCTGCTGGATCATCGAAGACGACTACGATGGCGAATTCCGCTTCGAAGGCCGGCCTATCGCTTCGCTGCAAGGCATCGACGATGGCCAGCGCGTGATCTATCTTGGCACCTTCAGCAAGGCCATGTTTCCCGGCCTTCGCCTGGGCTACCTGGTGCTGCCCGAAGCCATCGCGAGCCGCTTTTCGCTGGCAGCGAGCCAACTTGCGTTCGAAGGGCGCCTGATCACGCAGGCGGCACTGGCGCAGTTCATGCGCGAAGGGCATTTCGCCGCGCATGTGCGGCGCATGCGCATGGCCTATGCGCAGCGGCGCAGCCTGTTCGAAGAGGTATGGCGCAGCGAACTCGGTGAGCGTGCGTCGCTGTCGGGGCTCGACACCGGCATGCACATGATCGCCAGCCTGCCGGTGGGGATGGACCAGGCCATCAGCGACGCCGCCGCCGCCGAAGGCATCATCGCGCAGTCGCTCGGCAGCCTGTTCATCGGCAAACCGGACCGCTCCGGCCTGGTGCTCGGTTATGGCGCCGTCGATGAGGCGGCGATCCGGCGCAATGCGCGCAAGCTGGCGCGCCTGGTGGCGCTCAGAGTTTGATCAGGCCAGGACGGCCGTCGTCGACCTGGAAGGCACCGAGCAGCGAGGCGCCGGAACGCGCGTCATGCACGTCATCCATGCCCATGAAGCGCGCTGTGATGTTGGCCGGTGTGATGTCCATCAAGGTGAAACCGCGTTTGTCGCTGCGGCCGAACTTGATGTGGGGGTTAATCTCCAGCAGCTGGCGCGTGCGCTCCTGCGGACGCGAGGTGGACGTGATGGAGCCGCCGCAAAACTCGGTGGCGATGACGGGATTGTCGGCCGCGGCGGGGCGATAGAAGTCGGCACGCAGGTCGGCGGCGAAGAAGGTGTGCACATCGCCGCTGAGCACGATGGGATTGGCGGCATGGCTGGCGCGCAAGGCATCGAACAGGCGCTGGCGCGCTGCCGGATAGCCATCCCAGCCGTCGGTCCAGAAGCGGCCGTCATCCGGCCCGCTGACGGGCAGCTGGCTCATTTGCGCCATCAGTGTTTGCTGCGCGACGATATTCCAGCGTGCGTGCGACGACACCAGCCCGACACCGAGCCATGCTTCCTGTGCGCCGCCCAGCATGGTGCGGCGCGGATCGCGCAGGGCCGCGCATTCGGTGCGTTTGACGGAACTGGAGCCGCCACGCTCGGCAGGCTGGCAAGCCTGGTAGCTGCGGTACTGGCGGTCGTCGAGCACGTGCAAGCGCGCCAGTTGGCCCCAGTCGTAGCGCTGGAACATGCGCCAGTCGCCCTGGTTGCGGTTGGGCGGTATGGCCAGGCGGATCGGCATGTGCTCATAGAAGGCCTGGTAGGCATTGGCGCGGCGCATGCGGAAGTTCGGATCGCGCCGCTCGTCGCGGTCGTTGGCATAGTCGTTGGCCACTTCATGGTCGTCCCAGGTGACGATCCAGGGCGCGGCCAGGTGCGCCGCCTGCAGGTCGGCGTCGCTCTTGTATTGCGCGTAGCGGGCGCGGTATTCCTCCAGCGTGAAGCTCTCGTTGCTGCGCTCGGCCGCGAGTGGGTGGGCCAGCTTGTATGGCCCCCATTCGTAGATGTAGTCGCCCAGGAAGGCCACCAGGTCGGGCGCTGCGTTGGCGATCTGGCGGTGTGCGCCATAGCTGCCAAACTCCCAGTGCTGGCAGGAGGCCACGGCCAGCTTGAGCAGGTCCGGCATGCTGCCTGCCGCAGGCGTGGTGCGCGTGCGGCCAACCGGGCTGACGGCGTCGCCCAGGATGAAGCGGTACCAGTACCAGCGGTCCGGCGCCAGGCCCTTCACGTCGGTGTGGATGCTGTGCGCCAGAACAGGCAGGGCTTGCGTCACGCCTTTGCTGACGATGCGGGTGAAGGCCGCGTCGTCGGCGACTTCCCAGCGCACGTTGTAGGCCCGCGGCGGCATGGTCCCGAGCGGATCGGCCAGGATGCGGGTCCACAACACGACGGAGTCGGGCAAGGGCGAACCGGAGGCCACGCCGAGGCTGAAGGGGTAGCTGTTGCCGGCGCGCGCCAGCGCCGGGCCGGCAGCGCACAGGGCCGCCAGCTGCGTCATCCTGTGCAGGAAGAGGCGACGCTGGGGCTGCATGGCTATGGGGCGGTCAATGATTCGAGCGGCGGCACCTGGCGCGGTTTGCGGTCGTCGCCCGTGGCGACGTAGGTCAGCGTCGCTTCGGTGACCTTGACGGTGTCGGCCTGCAGGCGATTGCGCTCGGCGTACACCTCGACATTGACGGTGATGGACGTATTGCCAACCTTGACGATTTCAGAATAGAACGACAGCAGGTCGCCCACGAACACGGGATTCTTGAACAGGAAGGAGTTCACGGCGATGGTGGCAACGCGGCCATTGGCGCGGCGCGTCGCCGGCAGGGAACCGGCAATGTCGACCTGGGCCATGATCCAGCCGCCAAACACGTCGCCATAGACATTGGCGTCGGCAGGCATGGGCATCACGCGCAGTTGCGGGATCTTCCCGATGGGCAGGCCAGGCAGTTTTTCTTCGGTCGTCATCTTGAATTCTCATGAAAGGCTACAATCGTCCAGATTGAACCATAAATCCAAGACCTCTGCCATGCGACGCCATTCCGAACCTGCTCCTGCCAATAGCCCCCGCGGCGACTGGGCCACCATCCAGACCCTGTTTCCCTACCTGTGGGTGTACAAATGGCGGGTGCTGGCCGCCATGGGCGCGCTGATCGGCGCCAAGCTGGCCAACGTGGGCGTGCCGGTCGTGCTCAAATCCCTGATCGACCAGATGAGCGTGAAGCCGAACGATCCGCATGCCCTGCTGGTGCTGCCGCTCGCTGCCCTGGTGGCCTACGGCGTGCTGCGCGTGTCGACGACGATGTTTACGGAGCTGCGCGAATTCCTGTTTGCGCGCGTGACCCAGCGCGCCGTGCGCACCATCGCGCTGCA
>JAZJYP010000039.1:0-7207 GCA_040390345.1 Pseudomonadota bacterium
CGGCTGGGCCCGTGTCCGAATGTCAGATGTGACCCCGAAGTTTCCCCGACGTTTAGTCGAGCGTTTCGCGGTAGCGCCGCATGGCGATGATGCCGGCCACGAGCATGAACAGGGCGATCGGCCACAGTTGCGGCACGATGTCGGCCAGCACATTGCCCTTCAGGAGGATGCCGCGCACGGCGCGCAGGAAGTGCGTCAGCGGCATCACTTCGCCGATCGCCTGGGCCCAGCCGGGCATGCCGCGGAAGGGGAACATGAAACCGGACAGCAGCATCGAGGGCAGGAAAAAGAAGAAGGTCATCTGCATCGCCTGCAGCTGGTTCTTGGCCAGCGTCGAAAACGTGAAGCCGACCGCCAGGTTGGCCGCGATGAACAGGATCAGCACCGCCGACAGCAAGGCCAGGCTGCCCACCATCGGCACATTGAACATCAGCCTCGCCGCAACCAGGATCACCGCCACCTGCACATAGCCGATCAGGATGTAGGGCACGATCTTGCCGATCATGACTTCGACCGGGCGCGCCGGCGTGGCCAGCAGGTTTTCCATCGTGCCGCGCTCGGTCTCGCGGGTGACGGCCAGCGACGTCATCATCACCATCGTCATCGTCAGGATCACGCCGATCAGGCCGGGCACGATGTTGTAGCGCACCAGGCCTTCCGGGTTGTAGCGCCGCTGCACCCGCACTTCATAGGGCGGATCGGTAGCGCGCAGTCCGGCCAGCGCGCCGTCCAGGTCGCGGTTGATGGCCTGGCGCGTGATGCCGTTCAGGGCCGCGAGCGCATTGCCGGACGCGGACGGATCGGTGGCGTCGGCCGCCAGCAGGATGGCCGGATGCTCGCCGCGCACCAGGCGCCGTCCAAAGTCGGGCGGCACCACCAGCAGGAACTGGACTTCCCCCATGTCGAGCAGGCGCTTGCCATCGCTTTCGTTGGCCGGGCGCGCGGCGACGCGGAAGTACTGCGAATTTTCCAGGCCCTGCACGAAACTGCGCGAGAACTCGCTGTGGTCGTTTTCGACGACGGCAATCGGCAAGTGCTTGGGATCGGTGTTGATGGCGTAGCCGAACAGCACCAGCTGCATGATGGGCACGCCGACCATCATGGCGAAGGTGAGGCGGTCGCGCTTCATCTGGCGGAATTCCTTGATCAGGATCGCCGCCAGGCGCGTGGCCGATAGTCCGAAGAAACGCATTAGCCCTCCACCTTGCCGAAGTTGTCGTCCGCATCCTGCATCAGGGCGATGAACACGTCTTCCAGGTTGGCCTCGGACCTTGTCACGGCCAGCTTGTGGCGCTCGATGATCGCTTTGGCGCCGCCCAATGCCGCGTCCAGTTCGGCCTGCGATCCCGCGCTCACGTGCAAGGTGGTGCCGAACGAGGCCACGCTGCGCAAGGCCGGCACGCGCCGCAGCGCCTGCGCCAGTTCGGCCAGGCCGCGCGCCTCGCCGGCCACTTCGGCACTCGACAGGGCAGCGTGGGCGATCAGTTCCGCGCCCGTGCCCTTGGCCAGCAGGTGGCCGTAGCAGATATAGGCGAGGGCGTGGCAGCGCGCCGCTTCGTCCATGTAGTGGGTCGAGACGAGCACCGTCAGGCCGCCGGCGGCCAGTTCGTGCAGCTGGTCCCAGAACAGGCGCCGCGCCTTCGGGTCGACGCCGGCGGTGGGCTCGTCGAGCAGCAGCAGTTTCGGGTCGTGCAGCAGGCAGGCCGCCAGCGCCAGGCGCTGCTTCCAGCCGCCCGACAGCGAGCCGGCCAGCTGTTCGCGCCGTGTCGACAGGCCCAGTTGTTCGAGCGTGGCCTTGACCTTGTCGGCACGCTTGGGCACGTCGTAGATGCGGGCGATGAAGTCGAGGTTTTCTTCGATGCTCAAGTCGTCGTAGAGGCCGAACTTCTGCGTCATGTAGCCGACCTCGCGCTTGATCCTGCGCGCCTGGGTGCGGATGTCGAAGCCCAGGCAGGTGCCTTCGCCCTCGTCCGGCGTGAGCAGGCCGCACAGCATGCGGATGGTGGTGGTCTTGCCGCTGCCATTGGGGCCGAGGAAGCCGTAGATGTTGCCGCGCTTGACTTGCAGGTCGACGTGGTCGACCACGGTGCGCGCGCCATAGCGCTTGGTCAGGCCGCGCACGTCGATGACGACATCGTCGCTCATGGGTGCGCGGCCAGGCGGATTTCCAGTGGCTGGCCAGGGTGCAGGCCGGCCGCCGCGTCGGCGCCCGGGCGCGCTTCGACCATGAAGACCAGGGTCGCGCGGTTCTCCTTGCTGTAGATGAGGGGGGCCGTGTATTCGGCTTCGCGCGCGATGAAGCTGATCCTGGCCGCCACCGGGGCCTTGCAGCCATCGCAGGACAGGCTTACCTCCTGGCCCAGGCGCAGGCTGCCCAGCGCCGTTTCCGGCACAAAGAAGCGGGCGCGCAGGTAGTCCGGCGCCAGCAGGCTCACCACCGGCGTGCCGGCCGGGACCATCTCGCCGGGGCGGAACAGCACGTCGGCCACCTGGGCCGCCAGCGGCACCTTGATCGACTTCTGGGCCAGGCGCCAGTCGGCCTGTTCGAGCTGCGCCTGGGCGCTCTTGACGTCCTGCTCGGCGCCGGCCAGCGCGTCGGCGCGCCCGCCCAGGCGCGCCACGCGCAGCGACGCTTGCAGTTCGCCGACGCGGGCGCGGTCGCGCGCGACAGCGGCGCGCAGTTCGTCGAGCCGCGCCGGAGCGACGAAATGCTCGGCCACCAGCTTGCCTTCGCGCGCCAGCTCGGCCTGCGACAGCTTGAGGGCGGCATCGGCCTGCTGCGTCTGCTCCTGCACCACCGCCAGTTCATCGGCGCGCTTGCCCTTGTTCAGGTCCGCCAGGTTGGCCTGGGCGCGCGCCAGGCGGGCCTGGGCTTCGGCGCGCGCGGCGCGCTCGCTGTCCTGCTCGAGCACGAAGGCGGGGGCCGCGGCGGCCACCGTGTCGCCGCGCTTGACATAGAGCTGGGCCAGGGTACCGGCGATGGGGCTGGCCAGGCGCACATAGTCCGCTTCGACATAGCCGGGATAGTAGTCGCGCGCCGGTTCGGAACAGGCGGCCAGGGCGAGCAGGGCGGGCAGCAGTAGCGCTTTCTTCATAGCAATCCTGACAATCATCTTGGTCCACACACTAGCATAAGGAAGGGGCGACACTGTCGTCGATTTGTCGGTATCCTGAGGAACACGTTTGCGGCAAATCAAATTGGCCGTGTCGACAATCTTTACACTTGCTTTTCCAGGCTTATGCAATAAAACATAGACATCAGACCAAAAACAGCCTGTTCCCCACCGCGCCAGCGCAGACCACGACCGGAAAACCGGCAGCGCGACGCCCCCCAGAATCGAGGAGACGGAATGTTAACAGCAACATACACCCTGGTTGCATTGTCAGTTGAACAATCGAGCATCCGGGCCAGCCTGAAATCGTTTCAGAAACTGGTGCAATCGAGTTTCCGCCAGAGCGGCGAGCTGGGCACCGGCCAGCTCAATTATGCCTACGACGTCATGCGGCGCGCCTACGAGGCCTGCCATTGGCGCAAAGTTGACATGTTTCTAGTTCCCGCCATCCGCGAGGCCAGTGCCGACGCGGGCCAACTGTTGCTGGAACTCGACACCCTGAAACTGTCTGCCGGTGGCGCCCTGGGCGTGCTGGCCTTGTCTCCGCGCAATGCGCCAGTCGATGATCCGGCCCGCGTGAGCGAGTTGTGCGACACCTTCGACTGCTTTTGCCAGGCCTTGCTGGGGCGCATCGAGCGCGAAGAAAAGTCGCTTTTCCCTCTGGCGCGCGGCGCCGTTTCGGGCGAAGCCTGGTTTGCCATCGCCAACCAGATGCTCGTCTTTGATGACCAGCAGCACGAGGACAGGCTGGCCCGCGAAGCCCTCGCGGCCATGCCGACCAGTGCTGCGCCAGCCAGGCCCACCCACATCGCCGCCCATTGAGCAGGGGCCCGCGACGCTCGGGCCGCAAAACCACGCCGGTTCTTGCTATGATATTGCTTTTGAATGATTGATGGCACGGCATGTTCGAATTCCTTTTCAAGAAGCCCGGCGATGACGTGTCCGGCGCCCAGCCTGATGCGGCGGCGCCGCCGGAGGCGTCGCTGCGCGCGCTGCAAGCCGATTATGTGAAGGGACTCGATGGCAATGAAGCCGGCGCCGTCGACTTCATTTTGCGCTCCGAGTACTCCGAGCTGCGCCTGGCGGCGGCCGAACATGTGCACACGCGCGCCCAGCTCGAAGTGGTGCACGCGGCCATGCGCAATACCGACCGCCGCGTCGCCAAGCTGGTGCAAGGCCGGCTCGACGCGATCCGCCACCAGCAGTCCGAACATGCGCGCGGGGAAGCCTGCATCGAGCAAGCCAGGCATTGGCTGGCCGACGACAGGCTCACGCCGAACCACGTGGCCGATGTCGACCGCGCCTGGGCTGTCGTCCAGGCACCGGAACTGGTGGAGACCTTCAACGCGGTGCGCCTGGCCCTGGCCCAGCGCCTCGAAGCCCAGGTGAACTTGCAGCGCGGCGTCATCAACCGCCTGGCCGCCTTGCGCCAGCTGGCCCCCGATGCAAGTCTCGCCCAGCAGCTCGAAACGCTCGGCAACGAACATGCCGCCGACCTGGCCGCGCCCGAACATCCCTCGCTGCCACGCCAGCTCCTGAGCGAATTTGGCGCCGAATACGCGCGCCTGGTGGCCATTGCCGCGACCCCGCAAACGCTGGCACCCGCGCCTGCGGCGGTGGAGGCGCCCAAGCCCGAACGCAAGGCGCGCGAGAAGGCCCCGGCCGGCCAGCCCGCCGACCAGGCCTTCCTCGACAAGGTCGACGCGCTCGAAGCCGCGCTGGCCCAGGGTGCCCTGCATGTGGCCAATGATCTCGACAAGGCCCTGAAAGACACCAGGGGCATCAAGCTGACGGCCGTCCAGACCGAACGCCTGGCCCAGCTGCGCGCCGAACTCAAACGCCTGAGCGACTGGGCGCGCTGGAGCGGCAACGTCTCGCGCGAAGAACTGATCAAGGCCGTCGAGCAGCTCGGCGAACAAAAGCTGGCCATGAGCGAACTGGCCAAGAAGGTGGGCAGCCTGCGCGCGAGCTGGAAGGCGCTCGACACCGTTTCCGGCGCCGCACCGAAGGGCCTGTGGGAGCGCTTCGACACGGCCTGCACCACGGCCTATGCACCGGCCGCCGCCCACTTCAAGCACCTGTCCGAAGAGCGCCACACCAATGCCGCCAAGGCCGAAGCGCTAATCGCCGAGGCGAGCGCCGAAGCGGCGCGCCTGGCCGAGGCCGGCCAGGCCGACTGGAAGCATATGGCCAGCGCCTCGCAGCGCCTGCGCCAGGCCTGGCAGCACCTCGGCGCGATCGACCGCAAGCACAAGAAACGCCTCGACGGCGAATTTGCCGCCGCCCTGAAGACGATCGACGCACCCCTGTCGGCGCAGCGCAAGGTGGAAGTGGCGGGGCGCGAAGCCCTGATCGCCGAAGTGGCCGCGCTCAACGCCCAGGACCGCCATTCGCTCGACGCCCTGCGCAGCGTGCAGGAACGCTGGCAGGAACGCGCGCGCGCCTTGCCGCTCGAACGCAAGAGCGAACAGGCCCTGTGGCAGCGCTTTCGCGCCGCCTGCGATGAGGTCTTCGCCAGGCGCAAGGAGAGCGCCCATGCCGCCGATGCCGAACGGCGCGCCCACCAGGTGGCCAAGGAAGCGATCTGCGCCCGCCTCGAAGGCGTGGAAACGGGCGACGCCAAGGTGCTGCGCGACGCCGCCACCGAATGGCAGTCCATCGGCGCCGTCCCGCGCGCCAACGAAGGCAAGCTCGATAAGCGCTACCACGCCGCCGTGGCGCGCATCCAGGCCATGCTCGACACGGTGCGCCGCAACGCCAGCGTGGCCCAGGCCAGCGCCCTGCGCGACAAGCTGCGCCTGTGCCATGAACTGGAAGCGGCCATCGCCACGCACAAGGGTGACGGCGTCGACTGGGAGGCGCGCTGGGCCGCGCTGCCGGCGCTGCAAAACGATTACGAGCGCACACTGGGCGTGCGCTTCGCCGCAGCGCGCCGCGCGCTCGCCGACGGGCGCGATGCCTACATCGCCCTGATGGAAAAGAACCAGCCCAAGCTGTTGCAAGACATCCTGCGCCTGGAAATTGTCGCCGGTGTCGACAGCGGCAGCGAATTTGCGCGTGACCGCCTCAAGCTGCAGGTCGAGGTGCTGCAGTCCTCGCTCAAGTCCGGCCAGAAGCCGGTGACCCAGGCGGCGCAGTTCCTGCAGTTGTGCGCCACCCCGGCGCTGGCCGACGCCCGCACGCTGGCGCGCATCGAACACCTGTTCCCGCGCGTGGGCAAGGAGCACAAGTAAATGGCCATGGTGCGGGTGCAGGCCGGCGACTTTGACGTCAGCGCCGAACTGGCGCAGCTGCGCGCAGGCGACGCGCGCGTGGGCGCCGTCGTCAGTTTCCTCGGCACCGTGCGCGACATGAACGAAGGCGCCAGCGTGGCCGAGATGGAGCTCGAACACTATCCCGGCATGACCGAACAGTCGCTGGAAAAGATCGTCAACGAAGCCAAGTCGCGCTGGCCGCTGTATGAAGCATTGGTGATCCACCGCATCGGCCCCCTGAAGCCGATGGAGCAGATCGTGCTGGTCGCGGCAAGCGCTGCCCACCGCGGCGAAGCGTTTGCCGCCTGCGAATTCATCATCGACTACCTCAAGACCGACGCGCCATTCTGGAAAAAGGAGCAGACGCCGGACGGCGCGCGCTGGGTCGACGCGCGCGTGGCGGATGACGCCGCCATGGCCAAATGGGCGGACCGCTGAGCTGGCTCGCCGTCGGCGCCGGCGCCGTGCTGGGGGCCTGGCTGCGCTGGGGCGTCTCGGTCTGGCTGTCGGCGCTGCACGCCCACATCGCCTTCGGCACGCTGCTGGTGAACCTGGTGGGCGGCTACCTGATTGGCATAGTGATCGCCCTGTTTTCCAGCCATCCCGAGTTGGCGCCCGAATGGCGCCTGTTCGCCATCACCGGATTTTTGGGCGGGCTGACGACGTTTTCCGCCTTCTCGGGCGAAGCGATGCTGTTGCTGCAACGCGGCCAATACGGCTGGGCGCTGGCCCATTCCTCCCTCCATCTTTTCGGCTCGATCGCCTGCTGCATCGCCGGTTTCGCCACCTGGCGCGCCCTGTCATAACCCTGGGGTCAAACCCGGCAACTTGACAACTGTA
>JAZJYP010000040.1:0-74442 GCA_040390345.1 Pseudomonadota bacterium
CCAGCGCGCGTCGAGCACGGGCCGGCCCTGCGCCGCCACGGCTTGCCCCGAGTAGTGCACGATGGCGCCGTCGCTGCGCCGGCCGAACAAGGGCGCGCCCGCTCCCATCTGGCGCGGGCGCGGCTTGCCGGCATATTCGGCGCGCTGGGCCTGGTGGCGCTGGCGCAGGCGCTCGGGCAGCAGCAGGTCGAGCGCCTGGCCCGGCAAGCTCGCGCTGGCATAGCCGAACATGGTATGCGCGGCCGGGTTGGCCAGCACGATGGTGCCGGCGCCGTCAACAATCAGGACGGCATCGGTGGCGGCGCCAAGCAGCCATTCGAGGCTTTGCCCGGCAATGATCGTGTTTTTCACTAGAGAAATCCTTGATGGGGTCGCCCGCCATCATACGATTGATGCGCCCTGTCATCAAAAAAAAATTGTCACCAATTTTCACGATCAATTTGACATGAATCAAATCGGGGGATTCCGTGACGGGCCGTGTTTCGTTACTGTGATGCCATGCCTACCCTGTCCTTTCCTGCGCCCGACCAGGCAACGCTCGCCGCCTCGCTCGTGCTCATGCGCACGAGCGTGCTGGGCCAGTTGCGCGAGCGCCTGCAAGGTTCGGGCGATCCACGCGCGATCGCCCTGGCCCGGTCGTTCGACACGACGGCAGCCGGGCCCGACCTCGACGTGCTCGCCGCCACCACGCTGATCCAGCTGGGCCAGGAATTGCGACAGCTGCGCGCCATCGACGCCGCCCTGGGCCAGCTGCGCGCCGGGCGCTATGGCCTGTGCAACAGTTGCAGCCAACCCATTGCCGCCGAGCGCATGCGGGCGCAACCGATGGCACTGCTGTGCCTGCGTTGCCAGGAGCGCAGTGAACGCCTCGTGCAGGCGCAGTGAAGTTGTTGCCGGAGAAATTAGGCGGCACTGGGAAATCCGAATAGAGGCATGGATTGGCGCGCTGTCAACCGGCGCACGCACAAAAGCGTGGGTACAACGTGGCGTGCTGGCTACATCGGAAATCGGCGCGCGGGCTTACACTACAGGTGGAGGTAACATGCACACAAAGCACGCGACACCCAACACCCAGCAGGAAGCGCTCTCTGTCTATACCGTCATTGTTCAGGCGGGAAAGAAAGGCTTGCGCTGCCCCGACGCTGACAGCGCCGCCCAGGCATTTCATGCCGCCGAGGCGAGCGACCGCCCCTTCGTCATGGTCAACAAAGGCAACGATGCCCGTGTCATCGCCTGCACCAGGCGCAACAAGGATGGCGTCTGCGTCAAAACCTTCGTCACCACGGCCATCGACGGCGGCGCCCTCGAGCAAGCCTACCTGGCGCAAAGCGACGTCGGCCACACACTGCACACCTACCCGAAAGCGCCGGCCGCCCCGCCACTGCGGCGCGGCATGCCCGCCTGATTAGGGCAAGTTCACTTCCAGCGGGGCCTTGCCGTCCCACTGCTGCGCCAGGATGCTCTTGCCGTGCAGGCTCACCTGCACGTACTGCCCCTTGCCCTGGCGCCGTGTGCGGATGGTGATGCCGTCGCCGTCCCCCTCGCCGGCCCCAAACGCGCGGATATTTTTCAAGGCCATCTGCGGCCAGCCCCGTGGCAGGCGCGGCGCCAGCGCGAAGCGGCGCAGGCCGAGCGGCTCGATGCCGAACAATCCTTCCACCACCACGCGCGCATACAGGGCGCTTTCGGCCGACAGGTGGCGCTGCTGGCCTTCGGGCCAGGCCTCCACCGCGTACGGCACGTGCTCACCGAGCAGGCGGCGCTGCGAGTAATAGCGGAAGTACGGCAGCACGGTATCGAGTTCGCCCATCTTCATCAGGCCGCGGAAGGCGTAGAGCGTGGCGCGGTCCCAGAAGGTGCTGTCGCCCGCCTCGGTGAGCACGCCGTTCTCGGACCACAGCTGGGGCGAGAGCAGCGCGGCCACCGTGCCGGCGCGCCGCTGCTCCAGCCCGAAGGCCAGCGGCAGCGCGATCCAGGCGCGCAATTTGTCGTTGCCCTCGTAGTAGCGGTAGGTGTCGAAGCCGCCCACCTTGGCCGCAAAATAGCGCTCGATCGCCATGGCCTGGGCCTGGGCCTCGGCGCGCAGGGCGGCGCCGTCGGTGGCCAGGCGCGCCGCGCCGAGCAAGGCGCCGTAGGCCAGCACATTGGTGCTGAGGTTGGCCTTCCCGGCCGGGAAGCGTCCTTCCAGTTCGTCCGAATCGGAACGCACAATGCCGTCGACACCGCGCTGGCGCCGATTGTATTCGAGGCACCAGTCGATCAACGGTCGCAATGTGACCGCCACAACGGCATCGCCCTGGGCCAGCGCGAACTGGCTGGCACCGTAGGCGATCATGGCGCAGTCGCCACGGTCGCCGGCGCCGTTCCAGTAGCCGCGCCCTTCGGCGATGATCGACGAAGGGATCGGCTTGTAGGCGTCGTTCATGAAGCCGGCGAACAGGCGGAAGCTGTTCAGCGCCGAGGCAATGGCGCTTGCGTCGCCCAGGTAGGGGAAGAAGGGATTGGCATATTCGGCCTGGTCGTTGGCCCAGATGGCGGCGTAGTAGCGCGTCCCGCCGGGGCCATGCAGCAGTCCGCCGCGCGTGGCGAAGATGCTCTCGGCGGCGCGGATTTTCGAAAAGGCGAACATCGCGTCCAGTGCCGGCTCCGGCGTTTCCAGTACCAGCTTGCCGCGCCAGCCTTGCACCTTGCGGGCGCGCCGCTCCAGCTCTTCGCCCGGCTCGACGTAGACCATGTCCTTTTCCAGCCTGCCGGTGATGAGCAGGTCGACGCTGGTGCGTTCGCCCGGACCCAGCGTGCCGCTCTTTTCCGGCGCTGCGGCCGTGACGACATAGGCGCCGTGCGTGCCCGGCGCTGTCGTTTCGCTGTGCTTGACTTCGGCAAAACGGTAGCGCACCGCGCTCTTGCTGGTATTGGTGAGCAGCAGGCGTTCGAGCAGCACCGGCGCATCCGTCGAGGGCGAGAGCGTATGGGTCAGCGTCAGGCCGGCACCAAGATTGCCGGTGAGTGTCAGCTGGCCGTCGAAACGCACGCTGGCCAGGGCTTCGCTCGGCGCGGCCACGCCATCAATTTCGAGGCGTGGCGCGATGTCGGCACCGAATGTGCGCAGCAGGCTGGCGTGGGTATCGTCGGGAATGGTGCGCAACATCGGCCACACCACGGTGCGCTTGAGCAGCAAGGCGCCGTTCGCATCGCTGCCGTAGTCGATCACGGCCGACACCTGGCGCCCGCTCATCTCCAGCTGGTCGCTGTGGGCGTCGCGCACTTGCCAGCGGATCGCGTCGTGTTCCAGTTGCCAGCGCGGCGTGAATTGGGGGATGCCGGCGTGGGCCACGGACAGGGCCAGCAGGCTGGCCAACAGGGTCAATGATTTATGCATGCTTGTCTTTCATAAGGCCAGGCGCAGCATCACCACGCCATGCGATGGGACGGCGGCGGTGAACTTGCCGGTGGCAGGCGCCAGGTCTTTTGCCTGCCACAGGTCGCGCACCTTGAGCGTGAGCGCGGCGGGCAGTTTGAGAGCGTCCCAATGGACGGTGATGTCCTGGGTATTCTTGCTGCGGTTAAGCAGTACCACGGCCTGCGCGCCGCCAGCGAGCGGACGGGCCCACACTTCCAGGTCGCCATCCTTGGCAACGCGGCTGGCCTGGATGCCAAGGCGGTCCTGGTCGACGGCGATCACTTCGGCGTTGGTCAGGATGGCTTTGACCTCGGGCGTCATCGCGGCCAGGTCGTTGCCGGCCATGAGGGGCGCGGCCAGCACGGCCCACAGGCTGAAATGCGATTTGTACTCTTCCGCCGTCATCTTGCCGTTGCCAACTTCGAGCATGTCGGGATCGTTCCAGTGGCCCGGTCCGGCGTAGCGCGCCAGCCCCACTTGCAGATCGAGGATGTCCATCACGCCATGTTCGAAGCCATGGCGGCCTTCCCAGTGGTCGTAGATGTCGTCGGTGGTGCGCCACAGGTTGCCGATGCCCTCGCCCCACTGCCACGGCTTGTTCAGGCCCCATTCGCAGATGCTCAGCACAATCGGGCGGCCCGCCGCGCGCAAGGCTTCGGCCATGGTGGCGTAGGTGGAGCGCGCGTCCTGGTCGTAAGTGGAGCACCAGTCGTACTTCAGGTAGTCCACGCCCCAGGAGGCGTAGGTGCGCGCGTCCTGGTATTCATGTCCCAGGCTGCCGGGGCGCTTGCCGCAAGTGAGTTTGCCGGCGTCCGAGTAGATGCCGAACTTGAGGCCGCGGCTGTGGATATAGTCGCCCAGCGCCTTCATCCCCGAGGGGAAGCGCTTGGGGTCGGCCAGGATCGTGCCGTCAAGGGCGCGGCCGTTCTGCCAGCAGTCGTCGACGACGATGTATTCGTAGCCGGCGCCCTGCATGCCGGTGGCGACCATCGCGTCGGCGGCCTCGCGCAGCACGCGCTCATTGATCTCGCAGCCGAATTTGTTCCAGGTGTTCCAGCCCATCGGGGGCGTCAGTGCCAGGCCGGCGGCCTGGCTGCTGCCGGCCACCAGGGCCAGCGCAAAAGCGATCCATTTCATTGTTGCCCCTCCAGTTTGAGCATCACCACGCCTTGTGCAGGCACTTCCACCGCAATAGTGCCGCTGGCGGGCGCAAGGTCCCTGCCCTGCCACAGGTCGCGCACGGCCAGGCGCAGGGTGGCCGGCAGGCCCAGGGTTTCGGCCTCCACCTGCATCGTGCGGGACTGCTTGCTGTTGTTGAAGAAGCCGACAGCGCGGGCGCCACCGGACAGGGGCTTGAACCATACTTCGGTCTCGCCGCCGCTCAAACGGGTGCCCTGCACGCCCAACCGGTCCTGGTCGACGGCGATCACTTCGCCGTTGGTGAAACTGGGTCCGGTCACCATCAGCGGTGCGGCCTGCAGCGCCCATTTGCTGAACTGCGCGCGGCCCGGATTATCCAGCAGGCCCGGATCGTTCCAGTGCCCCGGGCCGGCAAAGCTGGCGTCGCCGCCACTCCAGCTGTTGGTGATATTCAGGCCCCACAGCCAGGCCTGGTTTTTGCCATCGTCAGCGATAGCAAGGACGATATTGCGGGCGCTATCATTGATGGTCTCGTAGGTCGATTTGGCATTCTGGCTGTCGGTATGGCACCAGTTGGCGCGCAGGTAGTCCACGCCCCAGGCGGTGAACTGGCGCGCGTCCTGGTATTCGTGCCCGCGCCCACCGGGCCCGCCGGCACAGCTTTGCTTGCCCGCGCCGGTGGTCAGGCCAAACAGCAGGCCTTGTGCGTGCACGTAGTCCGCCAGCGTCTTCAGGCCCGAGGGAAAGCGCTTGGCATCGGCGTCAAGCTGCCCGTCGGCGCGGCGCGCGCCCTGCCAGCAGTCATCGAGCACCACGTAGCGGTAGCCGGCCTCGCGCATGCCCGAGGCAACCAGCTGGTCGGCGGCGGCGCGGATGGTGCGCTCGTCAACCTTGCAGGCGGCGTGGTGGCTGATCCAGCCCATGGGTGGCGTCAGGGCCAGTCCATTGGGCTGGCGCGGCGGCTGCGGTGGCGCCGCTTCGGCCTGCGCGGCGGCGTGCGCCAGCATGGCCAGGACGGCAAATATGGTTCGGTTCATGGTCTCCCTTTCTGCATAGTGACTAGCACTGTAGGCCGGGAGCCATGCCGGGAAATATGAAATTCCTACGCAAACCTATGGGTATTTGGAATAGCTCGGCGCCGCGATGCGGCCAGGCGCAAGGTCTCGAGCAGCGCCTCGGCGCCCGGTGCGAGCTGGTGCTGCCGGCGCGTGATGATGCCGTAGACGTCCATGCGCAAGCCAAGGTCATGAGGCAGCACCATCAGCAGTCCGGCGTCGAGGTAGTGCTGCACCGGTTCGAGCGGCAGCGCCACCACCATATCGCTTTCCATCAGCAAGGTGGCCACCACCGGCAAGGCGAGCGCTTCGACCGTGTGCGCGGGCTGGCTCAAACCGGCCGAGAGGAACAGCGCCGTCAGGCGGTCGCGCAGGATGCTGCCGGCCGGCGGCACGATCCAGGCAGCGGCCGCCACTTCCTCCAGCGTCGGCGCCATGCCCGACAGCGGATGGCCGGTGCGCGCGATCAGGTAGTGCGGTTCGTCCGTCAGGGGCTCGAAGGCGAGCTCCGACGGCGCGCCCGAATCGAGCACGCGCCCGACCATCATGTCCAGTTCCCCGCTGCGCAGCTTCTGCACCAGCGGCTTGCTGGTATCGACCACGATCGACACATGCACATCCGGGTGGCGCTGCTTGAACTGCGCCACCGCGCGCGGCACCATGCCGGTCGATGGCGTGAGCACGGTGCCGATGGCGACGGTGCCGGAGAGGCCAGACATGAGCGCCATCACTTCCTGGTGGGCGGCGTCCATCTCGGCCAGCGCGGCACCGGCGCGGCGGATCATCACTTCGCCATACCAGGTGGGCGAAATGCCGCGCGCGAGCCGCTCGAACAGCTGCACGCCGAGCGCATATTCAAGGTCGGACAGCATTTTCGAAGCGGTGGGCTGGGTCATGCGCGCAGCTTCCGCCGCATGCAGGATCGAACCGTGGCGGCCCAATTCCACCAGCAGCACCAGGTGGCGCGTCTTGAGGTGGTTGCGAACAAAGCGGTCGGACAGTGGAAATTTCATGGCTTCTCCATCAGCACGCCTCAGTATCGGCCGTTTGAGCATGCCTGTCTGGACGATTTCGGCACAATGCAGGTTCGAAATCGGCATAAAAAAACCCGGGCGAACCCGGGGCGGAAAAAAGTGCGCAGCGTGAATGCGCACCCAAGAGACACTTAAAACTTGTAGCTGCCGTTCAGGTAGAACTGGCGCCCCAGCGGATCGGCATAGCGCCCGTCATAGCCGGACTGGTTGCCCCCGCCCGCATTGCGGATCGAAAAAGGCGGTGCGATGTCGAACAGGTTGCGGACGCCGGCCGTGAGCACCAGCTCGCGGTTCCAGGTGAAACGCGTCTGCCAGTCCGTCGTCGTGTAGGAACTGACGGTGCGGCGGATCGGCACGAAGTCCCCGGCCGAACCATCGGCCTTGATGGTGATGACGGGCGAGCTGTCGGCGCTCGTGTATTCCTGGTCGGTATAACCGGAGCGGTAGTTCAGGCTCAGCGAATGGGTCCAGGACGGGCTCACCGCCAGCGCCGCGCTGACGCGGGTAATGACACGGAAGGTGGCATTGGCGTAGGAATTGAAGCGGCCAATGTTCTGCTCCGGCGTGCCGCCCGGGACCTCCTGCTCCGACTTGAGCATATAGGTGCCGGTCCAGTTCACATTCAGCTTGCCCACGGGGGTCGGCCACTTGAAGGTGTGGTCCCAGTCCAGGCCCTCATAGCGCGAACGGGCCAGGTTGAACGGCGTAAGGGCCGCGGCCAGCACGTCCTGCTTCTGCGCCGGGCTGTAATAGGCGCGGAACAGGCCGTCGTACAGGGCCGGATTCCCGAACACCATGTCTTCGGACAGGGTCTGGATCTGGTTACGCAAGCGCACCGACCACCAGTCCAGGCCCAGCGAGACGTTCGTCATCGGCTCGAAGCGCAAGCCCAGCGTAGCCTGTTTCGACTCTTCCGGCTTCAGGCCGGCCGCGCCGGTGAAGGGATTGCCGCCCGAAAGGATCGTGTATTCGGTCGAACCGGGATAACACATCACGTAGCGCGGATCGGACTTGTTGGTGATCGGACAGGCGTGGAACTGCGAGGCGCCGCCATCCTGCAGCGGATTGACGATCGTCGTCATGTCCGCCACCTTGAAGCCGGTGCCGTAGGAGCCGCGCAGCAGCACGCTGTCGGCAGCGCGGTAGCGCAAGGCCAGCTTGTAGGTGGCCTTGCTGGCCGCATTGCCCTGCGTGGCCGGGCCAGCGGCCTTGCCGGCCGAATCAAAGGTCTGGCCGTTGTTGACGGCCGTGTAGTTGTCGTAGCGCGTCGATGCCGTCAGGTCCAGGTCCTTCAGCAGCGGCACCAGCAATTCCGCATAGCTGCCCCAGTTGCGGCGATTCGCGTCGACCGGATGCCCGCCCGGGAAGAAGTCGTTGTCGAGCTTGTACACATAGGACTGGCGCGTCGTGTCGGCGCCGATGCCCAGTTGCGCGGCGCCCGTCGGCATGCGGAATACCTCGGTGGAGCCGTGCACGCTGAACGCGTCGATCGATGAATCGGTGGAGCTGACCTGCTTGTGCAGCACCACCGGCGCCAGGATCGCCTTGCTCGAACCGGGCGGCGCAAACGGATCGAAGGTGCCGTTGTCGACCAGGCCCTGGAATTTGTTCAGGTCCACATAGCCACCGTCGGCCGAATCGGTGGCCTTGGCCGTCGAATGGGTGTAGGACGCGCTGTAGTCCCAGCCGCGCACCGCGCCTTCGATGCCGACGACGAGGTGGCGCGCATCGGTGCGCCAGTCGTCGGTGCGTCCGCCGGCGTCGGACAGGCGCAAATTCATCGTCGCGTTGATCACCGAGTTCGGCGCAATGCCCAGGCGCGCCAGGTAAGGTGCGATCGACTTGGCAAACAAGGGGCTGTTCAATGCGATGCCGAAGCCGTTCGCTGGTGGCGCATATTGGGCGCGGTTGGTGAACTTCGAGGCCAGCGCTTCGGCAAACAGCGTGGTGTCGGCATTGAGCTTGAGGTTCAGCGACGCCGTGGCGCTGTCGCGCTTCAGGCCGGGCAGCGCTTCGACGGCGCCGGTGTAGTCGAAGCGGCAGGTGTTGTCGATCTGGTAGAGGTTGGGCCCATTGCACTTGCCGGTGGCAAGGAAGTTGGGGGAAAAGCGCGCCGCGTTGGCCACGCCGGTGGCGTCGGTGTACTTGACGGTGGCGATGCCGGGCATCGAGTTGCCGCTCAACTGGTAGAAGCTGTAGCGCTTGCCGTCCTGGGTGAAAGGAATGACGCCGCTCTTGCTGAATTCGCGCTGGCTCACCAGCAATTCCTTCTGCTGGTCGTGCGCGGCCGAGAACATCAGGTTGTAGCCGTCCTTGTCCAGGTCGCCCCAGCCTTTCGAGATGCCAACGTTCGCGCTGCGCCCGCCGCCAGCGTGCTGCGGCGCGCCGTAGTTGGCGGAGATGGTCAGGTCGGTCTGGTTTTTTTTCAGGATAAAGTTGATGACGCCGGCGATCGCGTCCGAACCATACAGGGTGTTGGCGCCGTCGGTGAGCACCTCGACGCGCTCGATTGCCGCAAGTGGAATGCTGGCAAGGTTGACCGTACTGCCCGACGTGGCGGGCGCCAGGCGGCGGCCATTGAGCAGCACCAGCGTGTAGCCCTCGCCGATGGCGTGGATCGACGCCGTCTGCAGGCCGCCCCCGCCGCCGTTGATCGAGGCCGACGCCGTCGTGAAACCCTGCATCGACGGCAGTGCCGCGACCAGGTCGGCCACGTTGGTCACTCCCAGTTGATCGATCTGGGCGCGCGTGACGGTTTGTACCGGCAGTGCGCCTTCGGCGGCGATACGCTTGATGCTCGAACCCGTGACTACGACTTTTTGAACCGCTTCCTGTGCCTGTGCGCTGCCCCCGATGGCCACCGTGCCTGCAAAGAGCAGGCGCAGCGACCGCGCCATTATTTTTTCAGTCATCATTTTTGTTCTATCCTTGGGATTAAGTTGATACGTCCGATGAGACGTGATCAGCTTAGCGGCCGCTATACGATGGAACTATGAATAAGCGGCAGCGAACTATCCGGATATGGCATACACCGAAAAGCGGTAGCGCATCTCGGTCTGGTAGACGGCGCCCGGGCGCAGGATGGTATCGGGGAAGTGGGGCTGGTTGGGCGAATCCGGGAAGCGCTGCGGCTCCAGGCACAAGCCGCTGTGGCGCCGGTAGCGGCGCCCTTTGCCGCTCAGGGTGCCGTCCAGGAAGTTCGCGCTGTAGAACTGCAGGCCGGGCGCGTCGGTCCACACTTCCAGCATCCGGCCAGAATGCGGATCGAGCACGCGCGCCGCCGGACCACGCGCCGCGTTGAGCACGAAGTTGTGGTCGTAGCCGCCCTGCCCGATCACGCGCGCCGTGCGGAAGTCGTAAATGGACCCGGCGACGGGCGCGAATTGTCCCGTCGGGATGCGCTGCGCATTCAATGGCAGATAGGCGTCGGCATCGATCATCAGGACGTGATCGAGCACGTCGCCCTCGCCGGCCAGGTTGAAGTAGGCATGGCTGGTCAGGTTGACCGGCGTTGGCCGGTCGCAGGTGGCGGACAGGAGCAGCACCAGTTCGTTGTCGTCATTGAAGCTATAGGCAGCGCGCACCCGCAGTTCACCGGGAAAGCCTTGTTCGCCGTCGGCGCTGGTGTAGTCGAGCAGCAGCCAGTCGCCGTCGATGTGCGCCTGCCACAGCGCCCTGTCAAATCCGGGCGAGCCGCCGTGCAGGTGATTCACCCCATCGTTGGCGGCAAGCGTGACGTGCTGTCCGTCGAGCTTGAAGCGCGCGTTGGCGATGCGATTGGCATAGCGGCCAATCAGCGCGCCAAAATACGGCGACACGGTTTCGTAAGGGGCCAGCGTATCAAAACCAAGGCATACATCGGCCATCCGCCCGTCCCGGTCCGGCACATCGATTCCCACCACGATGCCGCCAAAATTGGAGATGCGCGCGCACAGGCCATTGGCATTGGACAGCCTGAACAAGCTCGCTGCCTCTCCGAACGGTACCTGGGTAATGGCCATTACGCGCCTTCCAATGATGAAAAGGCGCCCATGATAGCAAAGGACTGGAAGAATTCTGGTACGTCCACCTTGCATCATTGGCCAGACCACTCTAAGATTTGCGCTTACCCCCTGCAAAACCGGCCTGCACATGAAAAAACCACCCGTCGACCATGCGAACGAACCACGGCTCTACCGCGTTGTCTCGCAGCGTATTGAAGCCTTGATCGAGGCCGAGGGGATTGCAGCGGGCGAGCGCCTGCCGTCCGAACGCGACCTGGCCACCAAGCTCGATGTCAGCCGCGCGTCGCTGCGCGAGGCGCTGATCGCGCTCGAACTCGGTGGCATCGTCGAAGTGCGCGGCGGCTCGGGTGTGTATGTCAGCGAACGCCCCGGTCCCGATGGCAACGTGGCCGAAGTGGGCCCCGGTCCGTTTGAAGTGCTGGCCGCGCGCCGCGTGATCGAATGCGAAGTGGCCGGCATTGCCGCCAAAATGGCCACTGATTCATCCATCGACGCCATCCTGCGCGCCGTGCTCGAGATGGAGCGCCATCACGACGAGCGCAGTGGCAATGAGCAGGCCGACCGCAATTTCCACATGGCGATCGCCCGCGCAACTGGCAATAGCGCCCTGGTTGGCGCCATCGACTACCTGTGGAACCAGCGCGGCAGCTTGTGGCACAAGCTCAAGGAGCACTTCCAGACCGAGGAACTGCGCCAGCAGACCCTGATCGACCATCGGCTGATCTTCGAAGCGATCGCCAACCACGACGCGGCCGGCGCGCGCACGGCCATGCGCAACCACCTCGACCGCGTGCGCAAGACCTTCTCACGGGGTTAGTGGGCTGTGACGGCGTCGGGTGGGCACGGGTGCCCACGCGAACGCTCGAGGAAACGCACAATTGCCTCTACTGTCGGCGCCAGCCAGGGATCGAACATCCAGAATGCATGCGGCGTTTCCGGCAGCAGCACCAGCTCGGTCGCCACGCCTGCATTGCGCAGCTTTTCCATCATCCCGCTACGCCCCGCACTGAAGCGCGCCTGCCCGCTGCCGATAAAAAGCATTGGTGGTGTAGCCGGTCCAACGTAGAAGGTCGGCGAGGCCTCATGCCAGCGTTGGCTTTGTTCCGCGTAGCTGCCACCAAACCAGGCCCCGGCGGCCGACGGATGCTTGGCGGGGTCGTCTTCGTACTTCAGCGCCTCTGGCGAGGTGAAGTCGGACAGCCCGTCGATATTGATGATCGCGCCAACGCCCTGGCTTGTCACGCCAACCAGGCTGGCAATCTGCCCGCCGGCCGAACCGCCGGCAATGGCGATCCGTTGCGCGTCGATATCAAACCTGTCCGCATTGGCGCGCAGCCAGCCCAGCGCTGCCTTCACGTCGTCAACAGCGGCCGGATACAGGGCCTCGCCGGACAGGCGGTAGCTCGCCGTCGCCGCCGCATATCCGGCCCGGGCCAAGCGCGCAGCCATCGGTGCAAATTCCTCGCGGTTGCCGCTGCGCCAGCCGCCACCATGCACCAGCAGCACCACGCCGCTGCGCTGCCCCGGCGCCGCTGCGGGCAGGTACAAGTCCAGCGCCAATTGGCCGCTGCCATAGCGCAGGCCACGCTGCACGGTTTGCGGCGCCTGCATTTGTGCGCTGGCGATCTGGATGAAGGGATAGGCTGCCTGCAGCTTGCCGAAAACGGTAGCGGCGTCGTACTCCTGCGCCGCCGCATTGGCGCACAAGGCCAGCGCGAAGAGCCAGGCTTTCATGCCGCGCCGGCCCGGAACGCGACCCGCCGGCGCATGACCTCGCCAGGCGCGAGCACTGTCATGCCATGCCGCGCCGGCCCGCCTGCCAGGTTGAAGGCATTGACCGCATGGTCGACCGGCTCGAAACAAAAGAAGTCCGCTCCGGTGGGCGCGTAGACGATGTAGTAGTCCATATTCGCATTGATGGACAGGCGCAGGCCGCGCTCCGGCCACACGATCTCCGCCGCGCCCGCCCAGCCGGAAAACATATTGTCGATACCATCGGCAGGAAGTGCGCGCGCCTGCGCGAAGTCCCACGCCGGTGGAATGGCCATGGCGCTCGCTGGCAAACCGTCGGCGCCGCGCTGCCACGTGCCGCACGCCGGTGCGAGCAGGCGCACATCGGCCGTGCGTGGCAGCCAGGGATGCAGGCCAAGGCCAAATGGCATGGCGCGCCTGCCTGCATTGCGCACTTCGAGGGTGATGTGCAGCGCGTCGCTACAGAGGACGTAGTCGAGTTTGGCGACATACGAAAACGGATCGCCCACGCTGCGGTCCAGTGTCAGCGCGAGCGCATCGCTGCGGTGCGACGCAACTTCCCACGCATACTGCCAGCCGTCGCCGTGGATGGGACATGGCTCGCCGGCCCGGTTGGGCGGCACCTGATACGCCTGCCCCTCGAAGGTAAAGCCGGCACCGCCCATGCGGTTCGACCACGGCAGCAAGGGAAAACATGCCAGCTTCGACGTCGTGGGTGGCGCGGAGCCGTCATACGGACGCATGACGTGTTGCGCCGCGCCGCCGGCGACCCAGTCCAGCCGCGCCAGGCCGGCGCCGCATGCGGGCAGCACTTGCGCGTGCAGGAATTGATTGCGCAGCGAGAGCGCTTCCATGTCAGCGGTATTGCGGCCCGTCGAGCAGGAATTTCCCGCCCTGGTAGATCGTCGTGATGTCGTCGGCATCCGGGAATTCCGCCGTATCCGGGAAGCGATCGGCAAACTGGGTCGAGCTGTCCTTGGCCCTGTAGCCCAGGAAGGCCGCATGGCGGTTGTCCCACCATGTGCTGTCGTTGTCGGACACGCCGAAGGCGATCGTGTGGCCTACGCGCGGCGCGAACAGGCAGCAGCGCAGGCATTCAACCAGGTCGTCGTAGCTGAAATAGGTCGTCATCATGCGCTTGTTGATCGGCGCGGGGAAGCTCGAACCGATGCGCAGGCACACCGTTTCGATGCCGAAGCGGTCATAGTAATAACGCGACAGCGACTCGCCAAAGCATTTGCTCACGCCGTACATGCTGTCCGGGCGCGTCGGCATGGACGCGTCGACCATGTCGGTGGTGCGGTAGTAGCCCACCGCGTGATTGGAACTGGCGAACACCACGCGCTTGACGCCGGCCTTGTGAATCGCCTCGTACAGGTTGGCGACGCCGAGAATATTGGCCTGCATGATGGCCTCGAACGGCGCCTCGGTCGAAATGCCGCCGAAGTGCAGTACCGCGTCCACGCCTTCCATCAGGGCCAGCACGGCCGCCTTGTCGGACAGGTCGCAGCGCACAAACTCTTCACCGGGGCCGGCCTCGCCCAGGTCCGCCAGGTCGGACAGGCGCACCACTTGCGCCCACGGCTTGATGCGCGCGCGCAGCACGCTCCCCAGGCCGCCTGCGGCGCCGGTGAGCAGGATGCGTTTGAATGGTGTCGTCATTGTCTTTCTCCTTGAATTGAACAGCGCATCAGCCGAGTATGCCAAAGTTCGCGCAATTTGGCTAGTCCACCTTGCATATTTGGTCTGACCACTTTAGAATGGTCGGACCACATTGGGAACCCGACTGCGACAGGAGCACCGTGAAACGAACCGCCCTACTGCTTGCCACCCTTGCCCTTGCCCTGGCCCTGACAGGCCACGCCCACGCCGAAGGCAGTTACCGCAACCGCGACAACCCCAGTGCCAATGACGATGGCGAGGGCAGCTACCCGGTGCCCTACCAGCGCCCGACGGTCCCCGAGATCACCGCCGCCCTGCACCGCATTCGCGCCTTCATGGAAGCGTCCACGCTCACGCGCGTGGTCCACAAGGGCAGCGGCGCACCGGTGACGGACCCGAACGACATCAGCGCCGACGCCGTCGTTGACATGGCACCCAATGGCTTCGGCCTGCAAGTGTATGAAATGGGCGTCGTCCATGCAGGCATGTTGAAGGCGGCCGACGTCACGGGCGACGCCCGCTTCAACGCCCTCACAACGCGCCACCTGCAGTTTTTCCACGACCAGCTGCCCTACTTCCGCGCCCAGGAACAACGCTTCCGCCTCGAACGCAATAACAGCTTCGCGCGCTTCCTCGACCCGCGCTCGCTCGACGATGCCGGCTCCATGTGCGCCGCCATGATCCGCGCGCGCCTGGCCAACATCGGACCGGACCTGTCCGCGCAAATTGGCGTATGCAGCCACTACGTGTCGAAACAGCAGTACCGCCTGGCCGATGGCACGCTCGCGCGCAAGCGCCCGCAAGCGTCGTCGTTGTGGGCGGACGACTTCTATATGGGCGTGCCGGCCCTGGCCGAAATGGGCCGCATGACGGGCGACGCCGCCTGGTTCGACGACGCCGTCAGGAACGTCTTGAGCATGACCGGCTACATGTACGACAAACAGGCCGGCGCCTACACCCACGGCTGGAACGCCAACAATCCCGATGCCCCGCACTTCTTCTGGGGCCGCGCCAACGGCTGGGCGGTGCTGGCCATGTGCGACCTGCTCGACGTGCTGCCGCCATCGCATCCCGGCTACCCGAAAGTGCTGGCCCAATTGCGCACGACACTGCGCGGCATCGCCCAATACCAGTCCGGCACCGGCCTGTGGCACCAGATGCTCGACCGCAGCGACTCCTACCTCGAAACCTCGGCCAGCGCCATGTTTGTCTACGGCTTCGCGCATGCCATCAACAAGGGCTGGATCAGCCCAGTCACCTACGGCTCGATCGCGCAGGCCGGCTGGGCTGGCTTGTCGACCCGCATCACCGCCAAGGGCGAAGTGGAAGGCACTTGCGTGGGCAGCACCTTCGCCAGCGACCAGGTCTACTACTACCACCGCCCCACCAGCACCATGGCGCTGCACGGTTACGGCCCCACGCTGCTGGCCGGCGCCGAAATGATCCGCCTGCTGACCAACCCCGCCTTCGCCATCGAGTACCGCGTGCGTACCTACCACTACGTGCCCAAGGCCGACGGCAAGACCGACTACCGCGAACACAACTGACCCGGACCGACCACCATGCAAGCATCCTTCAAACTGACCGTCCTTGCGGCCTTGCTGGCCACCTCCTGGTGCGAAGCGGCCCAGCTGCGCATCAGCGCCAGCCATGACCTGGACCAGGCGCGCGACTTCGAGACCATTTCCATTCCCTGGTCCGAAGTGCAGCGCGCCCTGCCCGGCGCGCTGATCCAGCGCATCGCCGTCAAGGACAGCGCCGGCCACGTGCTGCCCTTCCAGGTCACCAACGTCGCGCCGCTGTCGAAGGACCCGCAAGGCGTCGGCGTCGCGTATGGCGAACTGCTGTTCCAGCATAGTTTCGTCGCCGGAGAGAAAAGCGCCACCTTCAGCGTCGAGAAAATCGATACGGTAGCGCCGGTGTTCCCGTCCAAGGCCTACGCGCGCTTCGTGCCCGAGCGGCTCGACGACTTCGCCTGGGAAAACGACCGCGTCGCCCACCGCACCTATGGCACCGCCCTTGGCGCGCCGGCACTGCCGGGCAGCGGCAAGGAAGTATTAATGAGCAGCGGGATCGATGTGTGGTTCAAGCGCGTCGAGTATGGCATCGTCGATCGCTGGTACAACAAGGGCCATGACCATTATCACAAAGATGAGGGCGAAGGCATGGACATGTACAACGTCAGCGGCTCGCGCGGCTGCGGCGGGACCGGCATCTGGGATGGCCAGGCGCTCGCCGTCAGCAACAATTACGCGTCCTACAAAGTACTGGCCAATGGCCCGGTGCGCGCCGTGTTCGAACTGAGCTACAACAGCTGGACCGCTGGCGGCGCCAATGTGACCGAAGTGAAGCGCTTCACCGTCGATGCCGGCCACCAGCTCGACCAGATCGACAGCACCTTTACCTTCGGCGGCGCGGCCCAGCTGACTGTGGCCGTGGGCCTGAACAAGACGCCGACGGACAAGCGCCAGTCGCCGGTCCAGTCCTTCACGCGCGACGCCGCCAATGGCAGCATGGTGCAGTGGATCGACCAGGCGACCAATGACGCGATGGGTACCGCCGCCTTCATTCCTTCGGCCACGGGCTTTACCGAGGACGCGCTGAACCAGCTGGTGCTGGCCAAGGTCACGTCCGGCAAGGCGCTGCGCTACTACGCCGGCGCCGCGTGGCGCCGCGCAGGGCACATCACCAGTAACGACGGCTGGAAAGCCTATGTGGCGGCGGCCGCCGCAGCGGCGCGCAACCCTGTTCGTGTTGAAGCGGTGCCGGTGCCCTGAATGTTGAACGCGTGGGCGCGTGTGCCCACGCGTTTCATCAATATTGGAAAGGCGTCTCGGCGATTCCACACACGCCGGGACGCAGCAAGAGCGTTGCTCCAGCCCATTCGTCGTCGTCCGGCTGGCCGGCGCCGATTGATGTCACCATCAGCGTGTCGAGCTGGGGGCCGCCGAAGCTGCACATCGACGGCTTGGCCATCGGCAGCGCGATGGAACGATCGAGCTGGCCCGCTGGCGTAAAGCGCAAGAGCAGGCCGGCGTCGTTGGCACACGTCCAGTAACAGCCATCGGCATCAACGGCGGCACCATCGGGACGGCCAGGATGCAGGCGCATGTCGACAAACGGACGCCGCGCGCTTGGCGTACCGCTGTCGGTGTCGTAGTCAAAGGCCCACACTTGCTGGCTATGCGGGTGCGAATCGGACAAATACATGGTGCGGCCATCGGGCGACCAAGCCAGGCCATTCGATACCAGCAACTGGTCGATGACAGGAGCCGACAGAGCGCCGTCGTAGCGATACAGGCGCCCCTGTGCACGCGCAGCGGCCATGTCCATGACCATGGTGCCGCTCCAGAAGCGCCCCTGGCGGTCGCAGCGGCCGTCGTTGAAGCGCATTCCCCCCCCAAGTTCGGGCGGACTGGCAAGCAAAGCTGGCAACTCACCCGGCGTCACGCGGTAAAGTCCGCGCTCCATGCCGGTGATGAAATTGCCGTCGGCCGCCTGCGCCAGGCAGGCCACCATTTCGGGATACTCCCAATAGCGGCTGGCGCCGTCGTAGCACCAGATCCGCTTTTCGCTGATATCGACCCAGTACCAGGCCTGGTCGCGCGCGCTCCACAGCGGGCTCTCGCCCACCTGGCAGCGCAAGGCTTCAATCCGTTCGAAGGGCAAGGTCTCGCTCATGCAACGGCCTCGCGGATGGGGGAATAGCGCGGCACCAAGGTCTTCATGACGCCCCAGGCCACCAGGTAGGCCACGGCGCAGCCTGAGAACATGATCGTGTAACCCGTTTCAATATGGCCAAGCGCGGCGTAATAGTCGAACAGCCAGCCGCCGGTTTTGGTGATCAACACACCGCCAATGCCGCCGGCCATGCCGCCAATGCCCACCACCGAAGCGACTGAGCGCTTGGGGAACATGTCCGAGACGGTCGTGAAGATATTGGCCGACCAGGCCTGGTGGGCCGACGTGCCTACGCCCACGAGCAGCACGGGCACCCAGAAGCTGATGTAGCCAAGCGGCTGGGCCAGCAGCACCACCAGCGGGAACAGGGCAATGATGAACATCGCCTTCATGCGCCCGTCATACGGCGTGGCGCCACGGTTGATGAACCAGGTGGGGAACCAGCCGCCGCCGACACTGCCGATCATGGTCATGCTGTACAGGATCGCCAGTGGCATCTGGATCTCGGTCGATGCCATGCCATATTGTGCCGACAAATACTTGGGAAGCCAGAACAGGAAGAACCACCATACGCCGTCGGTCATGAATTTGCCGAAGGCGAAAGCCCAGGTCTGGCGGTAGCCCAGCAAGGCAACCCAGCCGATGCCTGGCCCTGCGGCCTGCGCCGCGTGTTCATTGTCGCTCGTGATATGGGCCAGTTCGGCGGCGCTCAGGCGCGTTTGCTGTTCCGGCTTGTCGTAAAAGACCTGCCACAAGCCCATCCACACGAAGCCAATCGCGCCAATGATGATGAAGGCCGCTTGCCAGCCCCATTGCGCGGCGATCACCGGCACCGTGATGGGCGCGAGCACGGCGCCGATATTGGCGCCGGAGTTGAAGATACCGGTCGCGAACGAACGCTCGCGCTTGGGGAAGTATTCTGCCGTGGCCTTGATCGCCGCCGGGAAGTTGCCCGACTCCCCCAGGGCCAGCACCATGCGCGCGACCATGAAGCCGGCCACCGACACCGGCACGGCCGCCAGGCCAAGGTTAGTCGCGACGCGCGCGATCCCCTCGCCCATGGGGATGGCGAAGGCGTGCAGCACCGCGCCGAATGACCACACCGTGATGGCGAGCAGGAAGGCCGCCTTGGTACCGAGGCGGTCCACCACGCGCCCGGCAAACAGCATTGCCACGGCGTAGGTGAACTGGAACATCGCCGTGATATTGGCGTAGTCCGTATTGGACCAGCCAAACTCCTTGCTCAAATCCGCTGACAACAGGCTCAATACCTGGCGGTCCAGGTAGTTGACCGTGGTGGCGAAAAACAGCAAGGCACAGATGGTCCAGCGATAGCGGCCCACGGATTGCTCGTTCACGGCGTCGGTCATGATCATCATTGTGCTCGCGTCAAAGTGCCGTCCTGCATGCGCGCCAGTCCCAGCGGATTGGTGTCTTGCAGTGCGGCCGGCAGCAAATAGGCTGGCAGGTTCTGGTAGCACACCGGCCGCAGGAAGCGGTCGATCGCGGTCGCCCCCACCGACGTGGAACGGCTGTCCGAGGTCGATGGGAAGGGGCCGCCGTGCACCATCGCATGCGCCACTTCCACACCGGTCGGAAAGCCGTTGAACAGCACCCGTCCAGCCTTGCGCTCGAGCGTTGGCAGCAATGCCCGCGCCAGGGCCTGGTCATCCGCCGTCGCGTGCACGGTGGCGGTGAGCTGCCCTTCCAGTCCGGCGGCGATGCGCAGCAATTCTGCTTCATCGGCGCAGCGTACCACGAGCGAACATGGGCCGAAGATTTCACCTTCGAGTGCCGGTGTGGACAGCCAGGTGCTGCCGCTGCAGGTATAGAGCGCCGGGCGCGCGGCGCACTGGGTCGCGCCGGGTTGGCCGAGGGCCACTTCCTGCACACCGGCGATGCCGGCCAGGTGCGCCGTGCCGCCCACGTAGGCGTCATGGATGCCCGGCGTGAGCATGGTGGCGCCAGGCTTGGCTTGCAGCGCAGATGCCGCCGCGGCCACAAAACGGTCCAGCGGTGCGCCGTCGATGGCCAGCACCAGGCCGGGATTGGTACAGAACTGGCCAGCGCCCAGCGTGAGCGAATCGACAAAGCCTTGTGCCAGCGCGGCTGAATCGCCCGCTAGTGCGCCCGCCATCAGGAATACAGGATTGATGCTGCTCATTTCCGCATACACGGGAATCGGTTCATGGCGTTGCGCCGCCGTGCGCACCAGGGCCATGCCGCCGGCACGCGAGCCGGTAAAGCCCACCGCCTTGATGGCCGGGTGGGCCGCCAGCTGCTGCCCGGCGACGCGCCCTTCGCCCGCCAACAACGAGAACACGCCTTCCGGCAGGCCGCACTCGGCCACGGCGCGCTGGATGACGCGGCCAACCAGTTCGCCGGTGCCAAGGTGGGCGTGGTGCGCTTTCACGACCACCGGGCAGCCGGCGGCAAGGGCCGACGCCGTATCGCCACCGGCGACAGAGAACGCCAGCGGGAAGTTACTTGCGCCGAACACGGCGACCGGGCCCAGGCCAATGCGGCACATGCGCAGGTCCGGGCGCGGCGGCACGCGCTCGGGCAAAGCGCTGTCGAGCGTTGCGCCGAGCCAGTGGCCATCGCGCACCACCTTGGCAAACAGGCGCAGCTGGCCAATGGTGCGTCCGCGCTCGCCTTCCAGGCGCGCCTGCGGCAGGCCGGTTTCGCGCATCGCGCGCTCGATCAGCACCGGGCCCAGGTCCAGGATGCCTTGCGCGATGGTCTCGAGGAAGACGGCGCGCTCTTCCAGCGACGTGGCGCGATAGCTGTCAAAGGCCTGTTGCGCCAGGGCGCAGGCTTGCGCCACCTGTTCTTCTCCGGCCATCGTAAAAGCCGGCTCCATCGTCGCGCGCGTGGCCGGGTCGATGGCATGCACTGTTCCCGCCGTACCTTTCATACTGGCGGCGCCAATCAACAGGCTTCCGTCGATCTTGCTCATTGGGCGCCCTGCTTGAGGATCAGGCGGTTCAGCTGTTCGCATTCCGCTTCGGTCAGGTCGGTCAATGGTGCGCGCACGGGGCCCGCATCGTGGCCCACCAGGCGGGCACCGGCCTTGACGATGCTGACGGCATAGCCGGCCTTGCGGTTGCGTATCTCCAGGTAAGGCAGGAAGAAGTCGTCGATCAGGCGGTTGGTGGTGGCATGGTCGTCGGCGGCGACAGCGTGGTAAAAGTCCATCGCCAGCTTCGGCATGAAGTTGAACACCGCCGAGGAATACACCGGCACGCCCAGCGCCTTGTAGGCCGCGGCATACACTTCGGCCGTCGGCAGGCCGCCCAGGTAGCTGAAGCGGTCGCCCATGCGGCGCCAGATCGAGACCATCAATTCAATGTCGCCGATGCCGTCCTTGAAGCCGATCAGGTTCGGGCAGCGGTCGGCCAGCTTTTCCAGCGAATCCGGGGTCAGGCGGCACTGGCCACGGTTGTAGACCACCACGCCGATGTCGGTCGAGTTGCACACTTCTTCCACGTGCGCCACCAGGCCGTCCTGGCTCGCTTCGGTCAGGTAGTGCGGCAGCAGCAGCACGCCTTGCGCACCGAGGCGTTGGGCTTCCTGCGTGAAGGCGATGGCGCTGCGGGTGGCGCCACCGGCGCCGGCCAGGATCGGCACCTTGCCGCGGCAGGTGTCGACCGCCACTTTGACCACGTCGCTGTATTCGGCGTGCGTGAGCGAGAAGAATTCGCCGGTGCCGCCGGCGGCGAACAGCGCGCTGGCGCCATAGGGGGCCAGCCATTCGAGGCGCTCGGCATAGGTATCGGCGCGGAAGTTCCCTTCGTGGTCGAAGTCGGTGATCGGGAAGGACAGCAAGCCGGCGGACAGGATCTGTTTCAACTCTTGGTGGTGCATGGGAACTCCCTCAGTGTTTTAAGTCATACGTCATCGTACAACATAAGATAAAGGGAAGCAAGCGCCTTTCGCAAGCGGCGTTCAGGTCGTTGGATCCATGGTTTGCTGGGCCTGGCGCAGGCGTTCACGGCTGTTGCTCAGGTGCGTGCGCATCGCCGCGCGCGCCGCCTCCGGATCCTTGCGCACGATGGCCTGGCAGATGTCCTCGTGCTCGTGCTGGACGCGGGCCAGGTAGTGCCCCGGTTCGTCCCTGGTCAGCTTGGCCGCATTGAGGCGCGCACGCGGGATGATCGCTGAACCCAATTGGGTGAGGATATCGACGAAGTACTTGTTGCCGGTGGCCTGGGCGATCAGCAGGTGGAACTTGACGTCGTCCTTGACGTCCCCGCCCTCCCCGTGCAGCTGCTCGAGCAACGCCGTCAGCTGCGCGGCCTGTTCGTCGCTGCGCCGTGCGGCGGCCAGCCAGGCCGCTTCCGTTTCGAGGCAGATGCGCAGTTCCAGGATGGCCAGCACGTCGCGCAGCGTGACGATGGTATCGGCCAGCAGGTTGAGGTTGGCCGGCGCCGCTTCAAGCACAAAAGTGCCGATGCCATGGCGCGTCTCGACCAGCCCATTGGCCTGCAGGTGCGAGATCGCCTCGCGCACCACCGTGCGGCTGACACTGTGCTGCTCCATGATGGCCGACTCGGTCGGCAGCTTGTCGCCGGGCTTGAGCACGCCGGCATGGATGGCTTGGGTGATGACTTCAACGACGCCGTGGGCCAGCGTGCGGTGCTTTTTCCGGGTCACGGTCATAGGGCGGATCGGGCAAAAATGACGAAAACGCCATTATAAGCACGAAATAGTCATACGACGACATATCTTCTAGTCGTGGTAGACCTGGGACCTGCCGCCATCGATCAAAATGTCCGCCGCATTGATGAAGCGCGCCTCGTCGCTGGCCAGGAACAGGGCCGTGTAGGCCACTTCGCGCGGCTCGCCAATGCGCCGGCATGGCAGCAGATTGGCCTGGCGCGCGCGCTCGGCCTGCGGATCGGGGAAGGTGGCCAGCCATTGCTCGATCTTTTCGGTCAGGATCAGGCCCGGCGAAATCGAATTGACGCGGATGCCGCGCGCCGCATACTCGACCCCGAGCGCGCGTGTCAGTCCGATCAGCGCGTGCTTGGCCACCGGATAGGGGAAGCAGCCGGGGATGATGCTGTGCCCGTGCACGGAGGCGATATTGACGATGCTGCCCCCGCCCTGCGCCAGCATCGACGGCAGGGCCGCGCGCGCCACGTTCCACGCCCCTTCCAGGTCCACCGACATGCAGCGCTGCCATTGGGCTGGCGTCAGTGCGAGCGGATCGGCAAAGACATCGATACCGGCATTGTTGATGACGATGTCGACGCGGCCAAAACGCTCCTGCGTGCGCGCCACCAGCGCCTGCATGGCGGCGGCGTCGGCCACATCGCCTTGCACGAACAGGCATTGTCCCTCGCCCAGTTCGGTCTCCAGCGCGCGCGCCGGGGCATCGTCGACATGGCTGTTGATGACGACGCGCGCGCCCTCCTGCACGAACAGGCGCGCAATGGCCGCGCCAATGCCCTGCGTGGAACCGGTGACGATGGCGACTTTGCCCAGCAAACGAATACCCATTTATCTTCCCTTGGTCTTGAGTTGGTCGAGCAGCACGGCGCCCAACAGGATTATGCCGCGCATCAGGTATTGGTAGAAGGCGTCGACGTCGAGCAGGTTCATGACGTTTTCCACCGTCCCCATCACCAGCACGCCCACCAGCACGCCGAAGATGCGCGCCTTGCCGCCCTGGAGCGACACGCCGCCCAGCACGCAGGCCGAAATCACGTCGAGCTCGAAGCCCTGCGCCGCATTGGGCTGGCCGCTGGTGATGCGCGAAGCCAGGATCAGGCCCGCCAGTGCCGTCACCAGGCCCTGGATAAGGAAAATCCACACCCGCAGCCGCTCCACCTTCACCCCGGCCAGGCGCGCCGCCTCGGGGTTGCCGCCAATGGCCAGGGTGTTGCGGCCGAAGACAGTATGGTTCAACAGCACGCCAAACACGACGAAGCAGGCGGCGACCACCAGCACCGGCAGCGGCAGGCCGGCCAGGCGCGCGTCGCCAAAGCTGATGAAGGCCTCGTTGGCGATGCCCACCGCCTGCCCATGGGAGACGATGAAGGCCAGGCCGCGCACCATCAGCATCGTCGCCAGCGTGGCAATGAGCGCATTGACGCGCAGGCAGGCGATCAGGATGCCGTTGCCGGCGCCAATCAAGGCCCCAGCCAGCAGGCCCGCCAGCACGGCCAGCACCACGCTGCCGGTGCGCTCCAGCACAATGGCGCCCAGCACGCCGGCGAAGGCGATGGTGGAGCCCACCGACAGGTCGAAATCGCGCGAGGCCAGGCACATCATCATCGTGCAGGCCACCATGCCGATCTGCGCCACCGACAGCATCAGGCCGATGACATTGGTGGTCGAGAAGAAGTGATCGACACTGAAGGACAGGACGACAAACAGCAGCGCAAACGCCAGCGGCATGCTGTATTCGGCCAGCCATTGGCGCCTGGTCGGCGCGACAGCCGCACCGGTCCGGATCGTGCTCAGGGTATTCATCTATGTTGTCCTTTAGTTCGGTTCGGGCAGCGCCAGGCGCAGCACGGCGGTTTCATTCGCTTCACAGCGCGCCAGCTCGCCGCTGATGCGCCCTTCGCGCATCACGATCACGCGGTCGGCAATGCCCAGCACTTCGGGCAATTCGCTCGAGACGACGATGACGCAGCAGCCTCGTTCAGCCACCTCGTGGATGATGCGGTAGATCTCGTTCTTGGCACCGACGTCGATGCCGCGCGTCGGCTCGTCGAGGATCAGCACCTTCAGGTTCGGTTCGGCCAGCCAGCGCGCGAGGATCACCTTTTGCTGGTTGCCGCCCGAGAGCAGGCGGATTTCCTGTTCGCGGTTCGGGGTCTTGATGCGCAGGCGCCGGATGAAATCGTCAGCCCGCGCCGCCTCGCGCCAATGGCGCAGGAACACGCTGCCGCGGCGAGCGCTGATATTGATGTTTTCCGCCACCGAGGACTGCGCCAGGATGCCCTGCTCCTTGCGGTCTTCCGGGCACAGCACGATGCCGGCGTCGATGGCATTGGCCGGATGGCGCAGGGTCAAACTGGCGCCATCGAGCCGCACATGGCCGCCCGTGGCGCGGTCGGCACCATACAGGATGCGCATCAATTCGCTGCGGCCGGCGCCAACCAGGCCAAAAAATCCCAGCACTTCGCCTTCGCGCACGCTGAAACTGGCCGGCTCCGCCAGCGCGGCGCCGGCCAGATCGCGCACCACCAGGCGTTCGCCACCGAGTGCGCGTTCGCGATAGTCATAAATATCGCTGATGTCGCGTCCCACCATGTCGCGGATCAGGGTCTCGCGCGGCACCTGCGCCATGACCGGATGCGTGACGATCTTGCGCCCGTCGCGAAAGATCGTGCAGGCGTCGCACAAGGCATACAGTTCATCGAGGCGGTGCGAGATATAGATCATCGTGCGCCCCGCCGCGCGCAGTTCGCCGATCAGGCGAAACAGGATCTCGCTTTCGCGCTGCGACAGGCTGCTGGTTGGCTCGTCAAAGGCGATCACCTGGGCCTCCTGCAGCATGGCCTTGCAAATTTCCACCATCTGGCGCTGCGCGATCGACAGGTCGGCCAGCCGCGCATCCGGGTCAAGGTCCACGCCGATAGCGGCCAGCCGTTCGGCGACGATGCGGCGCGCCCTGGCGTGCTCCACAAAGCCAAAACGCTGCGGCAGGCGCCCCAGCAGCACGTTTTCGGTTACTGTCAGGTCCGGTACATACTGCAGTTCCTGGTGGATGACGGCGATGCCGGCGCCGATCGCGTCGGCGGCGGAAGCGAACTGGCAAGGGAGGCCGTCAAGCAGCACGCGCCCGCCATCGGGCCGGTACTGGCCACCGAGGATCTTGAGCAGCGTCGATTTCCCGGCGCCGTTTTCGCCCAGCAGGCCATGCACGGTACCGGCGTGGGCTTCGAAGCTCACCCCATTGAGCGCCTTCACGCCGGGGAAATGCTTGGACACCTGGTCAAATTCAAGTGAAGCGGCCATGCTGCTACAAGCCCAGTTGGGCGCGCACATCCGCCTGGTTCTTGCGCGTCATGCGCACGCCGCTCGTGAGCGTGAGCGGTGCCGGCCGCGCACCGGCGACGATCCATTGATACATCATCGCCGTCGTTTCATAGCCGTGCCGCTTGGGGCTGATCAGCACCGTGCCGTAAAAACCGGTGGCATTGGGCTTGGCGAATTCATTGAGGGCCGTCTTGCTGCCGCCTATGCCGATACCGATCACGGCATCGCTGCGCAGGCCGTGTCCCTCGGCGGCGCGCACGGCACCGAGCACGGCTTCGTCGTTCATGCCGAACACGAGCCAATGGGCAAAACGCGCCTGCTTGGTAAAGGCGATATTGGCGGCGTTGAAGGCGTTTTCCGTGTCGGTCTTCGCTTGCGCCGCATCGACCAGGTTCGCCGCCGGGAAACCGGCCGCCTTGAGCGCATCGACGGCGCCCTGGGTGCGCTCGCGCGCCGTGGGCAACTGGTCGAAAGCGACGCGCAAGGCGCCCACTTCGGCCATGCGCCAGCCGCGCGCCTTCATTTCGTCCACCAGGCCCTGGCCCACCTGCTTGCCGATCTCGTAGGCGGACAGGCCCATGTGCGGAATCGACGCAATTGCCTTGCCGGCGCCGTCGACAAGTTGGTCGTCGACCGAGATCACCTTCAGGCCATGGCGCCTGGCGGCACGCTCGACTCCGCCGCCGAGCTTGACGTCCGGCGCGCAGATCACAAAGCCCTGGGCCTTTTGCGCGGCCAGGTTATCGATTGCGGCGATCATTTTTTCGCCATTGGGCACGCCGATCTTCACTAGCGCGAAGCCCTTTTCCTTTGCTGCCTGTTCGGCATAGCGCCATTCGTCCTGGAACCACGGTTCCTCCGCCTGCTTGACGAGGAAGCCGATCTTGACTTTTTCCGTGGCCCGCGCACCGGCACACACGGCCAGCACGCCGAGCAGCACAAGGCGGCGTGATTGTTTGATCATGATGGACTCTTCATCGTGTTGTCGTCGAACAGGGCGTCGGCGATGCCGGCGCAATCAGGTACCTCAATGGCAAACAGGCTGCCCGCCAGCGGCATCTGCAGCAGTTCGTCGCGGCTCATGCCGGAGCGCGCGGTGGTCACCATCAAGGTGCGCATGTCCGTGCCGCCAAAGGCCGGACAGGTTGGATTCTTAACCGGCAGCTCCAGCACGCGCATCACCGAGCCGTCCGGCGCATAGCGCACGATGCGGTAAGCGCCCCACTGCGCGTTCCACAGGCAGCCTTCAGCATCGATGGTGGAGCCGTCGGGGAAGGCATTGTCACCCTCCACTTGCGCGAACGGGCGCACATTGGCCACGCGCGCCGAGGGTGCGTCATAGTCACATTGCAGGATGCGCCGCGTCAGCGTGTCGGTGAAATACATGGTCTTGCCGTCGATGCTGAAGCAGATGCTGTTGGCGATGGCGACCGCCGGCAAGGCCAGGCGGCGCAGGCCGTGCTGCATCGAATACTGGTAGAAGCTGCCGATCGGGCGGCGCTCCGGCGCCTCGTTCAAGGTGCCAAAGACGTAATAGCCGGCGCGGTCGGTACGGCCATCGTTGATGCGCGTGCGGCTTTCAAGCGCATCGACCGGCACCAGCGTTTGCACCGCCAACGCACTGGACACGTCGGCGAGGCACACGCGCTTGGCCAGGCCAAGCAGCAGGCGCCCGGAATGGCAGTGGACATATGATCCGGCGCGGTCCGGCAGGCGATAGGACTGTGCGGATCCCGATTCTGGCGTCCACATGTGCAGCTGCGCGCCTTCGATATCGGTCCACCACCAGCTGCGCCGTCCCTTATCCCAGGTCAGGCCTTCCCCAAGTGTCGCCGTTTGCGCGAATGCCAACTTCATCATCGATACTCTCCATATGCATTCACAAAATCACGCGCCCGTGCAGCGACCGTCTCGGCGCTGCATCCGGGCGCATACAGGGCCGAGCCCAGGCCAAAGCCGGCGGCGCCGGCCTTGATAAATTCATCCATCGTCTCGGCCATGATGCCGCCCACCGGCAGCAAGCGCAGGGAAGCTGGCAACACGGCGCGCATTGCACGCAGGACCACCGGCGTTACCAGTTCCGCCGGGAAGAGCTTAACCGCATCCGCGCCGGCGTGCAGGGCCGCGAAGGCTTCCGTTGGTGTCGCCGCACCGGGTATGCATGCCATGCCGGCCGCCTTGGCCACCTTGATCAGCGCCACATCCGTGTGCGGCATCACGGCCAAGGCCCCGCCGGCGTCGCGCACCTGGCGCAGCGCATCGGTATTGACGATGGTGCCGGCGCCCACCAGGGCGTCGCCCGGCAGGCAGCGCACCACCCGAGCAATCGAGTCGCATGCGCCGGGCGAATTAAGGGGCACTTCGATCAGCCGGAAGCCCGCCTCGTACAAGGCCTGGGCGATGGCTTCCACCTCGCCGGGCAGCACGCCACGCAAGATGGCCACCAGGGGCAGGCGCGCGAAGGCGGTGTCAAACTTGTTCATTGAACGATCTCCAGTGCGTTCGCGATGCGCCACAGGCCGGCTGGCGCCGAATTTGGCAGCAGTGCCGCCGTCGCCCCAAAGCGCCGCAGTGCGCTGTCGTAACGTGCGCACAAGGCGTCGTCGCCCACCAGGACGAGCGGCGCATTGGACAGCCCCGCACCGGCGCGCCAGGCCAGGCCGGCCTGCAATTCATGGCCGATCAACAGGCCGGACAGATAGTCGGCCAGTCCTGCGGCCGGCATTTGCCCGGTCAGCCCCAAGGTCCTGACGGCGAACAGCTGGTGCGACAGGCTATGCTTGTCGCCGTAGCGCGCCGCGTCGACCCCGGCGGCAAAGGCGGCCGGATCGGCCGCACCGTCGGGCATCAGGCGGCCCAGCACCGAGTGCGTACGCAGCACCGCATACAGTTCGCCGGTCAGGTAGGTGGCAAAGGAAGCAATGCGCGCGTCTTCGACATGCACCCACTTCGAATGGGTGCCCGGCAGGACGATGCAGCTGCGCCGGGCCCAGTCGGGACTGGTGGCCAGCGCGCCAAACACCTGGGTCTCTTCGCCGCGCATCACATCGGGCGGCGCGCCTTCAGGGTCGCAGCGCAAGCCGGGAACGATCCAGACCACGGACGCCACCTGGGCGGCGCCGCGCGCAAGCGCAGCTTCGCTTGCCGGGCACTGGCTGTAGGGAACTTCGCGCCAGCCGTGCGCGCTGCCCACCATGCCACAGGCGAGGACCGGCACTTCCGGCCAGCCGCTGCTTACCTCACGTAGCACTGCGCTGTAGTCCGTGGTGGTGCTGCAGCCCTGCTGCGTCGTACGCTGCTCGATGATCTCGCCGTTCGCCCCCATCAGGAAGGCGCGCAGCGCGGTGCTGCCCCAATCGAGGCCGATCAGGCATGGCGCTACCATTCCGCGACACTCCCGTCGCGGTGGCGCCACAGGGGATTGCGCCAGTCCGGTGCATTGCGGCTTGCCTCGATCACCCTTTCCTCGTCGATGTCCACGCCCAGGCCGGGCAGCGGCAGCGGCTTGATGTAGCCCTCGGTGATACGGAAGTCGCCGCGGTTGCGCACATAGTCAAGCAGCTCGCCACCCTGGTTGTAATGGATGCCCATGCTCTGCTCCTGCAGCACGGCGTTATGGGACACAAAGTCGACCTGCAGGCAGGCCGCCAGCGCCACCGGGCCCAGCGGGCAATGCGGCGCCAGGGCGATGTCGTAGGCCTCGGCCATGGCGCCGATCTTCAGGCATTCGGTGATGCCGCCGGCATGCGACAGGTCCGGCTGCACGATGGACAAGCCGCCCTGCGCGAACACGCGCTTGAAATCGAAGCGCGAGTACATGCGTTCACCGGCGGCGATCGGGATCGACGTGCTGTCGGCCAGGCGCGGATAGTATTCGGCCTGCTCGGCCAGCACCGGCTCCTCCACAAACAGGGGCCGGTAGGGCTCGAGCGCGCGCAGCAGCACCTTGGCCATCGGCGCGGCCACGCGGCCATGGAAGTCGATGCCGAACTCGATGCTGTTGCCAAAAGCGGAACGGATCTCGGCGATGCGTTCCACCGCCGCATCGACATTGGCAGCGCTGTCGATGATGCCCAGTTCTTCGGTGCCGTTCATCTTGAAGGTGTCAAATCCCGCCTCGCGCAGTTTGGCGATGCCGGCGATGACGTCGGACGGGCGGTCGCCGCCCACCCAGCTATAGGTCTTCATGCGCTCGCGCACCAGGCCGCCGAGCAGTTGGTAGACTGGCACGCCAAGCACCTTGCCCTTGATGTCCCACAGTGCCTGGTCGATGCCGGCGATGGCGCTCATCAAAATCGGCCCGCCGCGATAGAAGCCGGCCCGGTACATCACTTGCCACAGGTCGTTGATGCGGGCCGGGTCCTGCCCCACCAGGTAGGGCGCGAATTCGTGCACGGCCGCTTCCACCGTGCGCGCCCGCCCTTCGATCACCGGCTCGCCCCAGCCAACGACGCCTTCGTCGGTTTCGATTTTCAACAGCATCCAGCGCGGTGGAACGCGGTAGGTCGTCAGTTTCGTAATGTGCATGGTCGTCGGGCTCAAGTCGGATGCATGCAGTGTAGGGGCACGCGCCCGTGCCGAAATATGAAATAAGCGGCTCGAGCTATACGAATCCGGCATACCAAAAATGCGCTACACTGCCGCCATGCAAACTACCCACTCCCATGCCGGCGTCGTGTATGCCCTGCTGGCGGCCGCGCTGTTTGGCGCCAGCACGCCACTGACCAAACTGCTGCTTGGGCAGGTAGCCCCGGTGCTGCTGGCCGCCCTGCTCTACCTGGGCAGCGGGCTTGGCCTGCTGGCCTGCTACCTGCTGCGCGGCGCGACCGATGCCGCCTACCTCACCAGGCGCGACCTGCCCTGGTTTCTTGGCGCCGTCGGCGCCGGTGGCGTGGCCGGCCCGGTGCTGCTGATGCTTGGCCTGGCGCTCACGCCCGCCTCCACGGCCTCGCTGCTGCTCAACCTCGAAGGCGTGTTCACTGCGCTGCTGGCCTGGTTTGCCTTCCGGGAGAATTTTGACCGCCGCATCTTCATCGGCATGCTGCTCATTATCGCGGCCGGCGTGCTGCTGTCGTGGGAACAGGCCCCTCAGCTGGGCGTGCCCTGGGGCGCGCTGGCCATCGCCGGCGCCTGCCTGTGCTGGGCACTGGACAACAACCTCACGCGCAAAGTCTCGGCCAGCGATCCGCTGCAAATCGCCTGCATCAAGGGCCTGGTCGCTGGATCGGTGAACCTGGCGATCGCCTTCGCGCTCGGCCTCGCCCTGCCTGCTGCGGGCACGGTGGCCGCAGCAGGCCTGGTCGGCTTTGGCGGCTACGGATTGAGCCTGGTGTTGTTTGTGCTGGCCCTGCGCCACCTGGGCACGGCGCGCACCGGCGCCTATTTTTCAGCCGCGCCATTTGTGGGCGCTGCGCTGTCGCTGGCAGTGTTTGGCGCCATGCCGGGTCCTGTATTCTGGATCGCCGCCGCGCTGATGGCGGGCGGCATCTGGCTGCACGTGACCGAATCGCATGCCCACGAACATGAGCATGAAGACATGCTGCACACCCATGCGCACAGTCACGACGAGCATCACCAGCATGAGCACGACGCCGATTGGGACGGTACCGAGCCGCACACCCACGCGCACCGCCACCAACGGCTACGCCATACGCACCCACACTACCCGGACATCCACCACCAGCACGAGCATTAAGCCTGGCGGCGCAGGGGGATGAGGTGGATGGCGCCGAACAGCAAGGTCAGGGCGACACTGGCGCCCATGCCACCACGGTAACGCCGCACCAGCGGTAAAAACATCATCAACTCCAGCAGGTGCGCGCCGATGAATACGAGGGCCGTCCATTGGAGCACGGCGCCATACGGGATGGCCAGGATACCGGCCGTCACGGCCAGCGCCGAAAGATACAGTGCCACACAAATACACTTCGAAATCAGCCAGAACATTCCAATTCCTCTCAAGAGACCCTTAGGTCGTTGTTATATGCAAATGGCGGCGGAATGGCACTTCGGCCACTGGTCCTTCGTCGAGTTCACGCGCATAGCGGTGGCCCGCATAGACAGCATGCGCAATCAGTCCGGGTGCGAGCGCGTCGCCAGCGCACTGCAAGGACTTGATGCCGGCCTGCGCCCACTCCCCTTCGCGCTGCAACAGCGCATGGTACAAGGCGTCGTTGGGCAGGCGCGCCGTCACCGCCAGCACTGAAGCGCAAGCCAGTTCGCTCGTTTTCCCGGACCAGACATGCTCGAGCACGACCCGCTCGCCCGTGAATTCGACGATATTCTGCGCCACCACCTGCTGTACGCCCAGTTCGTGCATGCGCCACTGGATATGCCGGTAATCGAGCGTATAGCTGCTCCACGAAGCGATGGTGTCGTCTGCCGTGACGTAGAACACCTCACGCCCCTCGACGCGCAGCTTGTCCGCGATCGTGCTGGCGTAGTAAAAATAGTCGTCGTCAAAAATCACCACCGGCCCCTCGGGCAGGCGGCCATCCATTACGTCGTCGGGTGTGAAGGCGTTTTCAAAACCCTTGATACCCATGCCATTGCTGCGCCCGAAACCATCGCGCCGCCAGTGGCAGCCGGTGGCCAGCAGCACGTGGTCGGCGCCAAAATCGAGCACATCCTGCGCCGCCAGTTCGCTGCCCTGGTACACATGCACGTTCGGGTATTTGCGGATCTGGCCGACACGCCAGTCGCGCACCCTTCCCCATTCGGCAAGCCCTGGCAAACGGGCTTCGCGCGTCACGCGCCCGCCCAGTTCACCGCGCGCTTCCGACAGGTGCACTTCGTAGCCACGCTCGCCCAGCGCACGCGCCGCTTCCAGCCCGGTCGGCCCGCCGCCGACAATGAGCACGCGCGCTTCGGACTTTTTGGGCGCGATCCGCTCGGGGTGCCAGTTCTTGCGCCACTCTTCGCCCATGGTGGGGTTTTGGGTGCAGCGGATCGGCGTCACGGTATTGTCGCCCGAGACGCAGATATTGCAGCCGATGCATTCGCGGATATCGTCGACGCGCCCTTCCTCTATCTTCTTCGGCAAGAAGGGATCGGCAATCGACGGGCGCGCCGCGCCGATGAAGTCGACAATGCCGCGCCGGATCTGCGACACCATCGTGTCCGGCGACGTGAAACGCCCTACACCCACCACCGGCTTGGTGGTGACCTTCTTGACCCAGTCGATGAAAGGCTCCTGCGCGCCCTCGCGGGCGAAGCGCGACGGCACCGAATCGTTGTACCAGGCCGCCAGGTTGACGTCCCACAGGTCCGGCAGGTCGGCCAGCATGTGGATGATTTCCTTCGACTCGGTCAGGGTCACGCCACCTTCGCCCAGCAGCTCCTCGGTGGCGAAGCGCACGACCACGCCGCAGCTGTCGCCCACGGCGTCCTTGGTGTCCTCGATGACCTCGCGCAGCAGGCGCACCCGGTTTTCCAGCGAGCCGCCATATTCGTCGGTGCGCTGGTTGCGGCGTTTTTGCAGGAAGTGCATGGGCAGGCTCAGGTCGTGCGCCGCATAGATATAGACCAGGTCGAAGCCGGCCCGCTTGGCGCGCAGCGCCGCCTCGCGGTGCCAGCGCCGGTATGCGGCGATATCGCGCTTGCTCATCGCCCGCGCCTGCGCAGGATAGCCGTATTTGCTGGGCTGGTGCGACGGCGCCAGCAGCACCTCGCGCGAATACAGGTTCGACGCCGTCGGCCCGTTGTGCGACAGCTCGATGCCGGCCAGCGCGCCATAGGCATGCACCTTGTCCGTCATCAGCTGCAGGGCCGGGATGTCGTGGTCATCCCACAGGCGCGCTTCCACATACGGCGACAGGTCGCTCGAGGGATGGATCTCGCACTCCTCGGTGCAAATCACGCCCCAGCCGCCTTCGGCCTTCACTTCGCGCATCGCCGCATGCGCCTGCGGCATCGCGTGGCCCATGCCATTGCAGTGCGGGACCTGGAAGAAGCGGTTCTTGGCCGTGACCGGTCCGATCTTGACCGGCTCGAACAGGATGTCGTAACGCGGGTCGCGGCTCATGGCACCGCCTTCATGGCGGCGATGCCCTGCGCCGTGCGCCGGCGCATGCCGTAAAACACGGGCAGGCTCAAGGCGCCGAGGGCGATCGACCACAAGGTCGCCTCCTCGCCGATGCCATAGCACGACCACAGCGAAAACACCGTCGCTGCGGCAGCGCAGAAAATCAGTTTACCGGTGCTGCCATCGGGGTCCGCCACCACGCCGCGGCGCGCCAGCTTGATCATCGCCAGGCCGCAAATCACGTACATCGGCAGGTTGGCTGCCGTGACAATCAGGATCAGGAAGGTGTAGCCGCCAGCGAGCGAGCGGCTGTAGTTCATCAGCACGACGGCGCTGGCCATCAGGCCCACCAGCAGCAGCCCATACACGGGCGCGCCGCGCCCATTATGGACGCCAAATTTGGCCGGGAACACGCCATGGTTGGCAAACGAGGCCGTCACCTCGCCCGAGATCATGGTCCAGCCATTGATGGCACCGACGCCGCTGACCAGCACGAACACGCCCAGCCACTTGCCGGAATTGGCCCCGGCGTAGCGGTTGAACAGGTCCACGAAAGGCGCCGTCGATTGGGCCATCTGCGCATGCGGTATCAGCAGCAGCGTCACGCCCGTCACCGCGATATACACGAGCGCCGCGAACAGCGTGCCCGCCATGGTCGCGCGCGGAATCGTGATGGCGGCGCGCTCGACCTTCCCGGCCGGGATGGTGGCGCATTCAACGCCGAGCATCGAAAACAAGGCAATCGTGCCCGCCGCGGCCATGCCCTCGACACCAAACGGCACCGCCGCCAGGTGGCCGCTGTAGGCCGGTGCATCCGTCATCAGTACCCACAAGCCCAGCGCCATGGCCGCCAGCATTGGCAGCAGCTTGATCAGGGTCGACACCACCTGCACCCCGCCGCTGACGCGCGCGCCGCTGGCATTGACCAGCACGAAGAACCAGATCAGTGCGAGCGCCGCGGCCGGCGCCAGCATGGGCGTCGTACCCAGCGCCGGCACCAGCGGGGTCAGGTAACCGACCACGCCGACGGCGATGGTGGCGTTGGTGGCCCAGATCGAGACCCAGTAGCACCACATGACGAAGAAGGCGGCGCCATTGCCGAAGGCGCGCCGCGTATAGCCGTAAGGCCCGTCCTCGCCCGGCAGCAGGCGCGCAAAATTGGCGAAGGTGATGGCGATGAACAGGCAGCCGACCACGGTCACGCCCCAGCCCAGGAAGGCATTCGCCCCAAACGGCGCCAGCGACGACGGCATCAGGTAGATGCCCATGCCGATCACGTTCCCCACGATGAGGGAGGTGCACATCCAGAAGCCGAGCGGCTTGCTATCCTTCGGATTGTTTTGCATAGGCGCCGCGCAAGAGGTTTTGGAAGTGCCAGACACCGCTTTCGCGGCGTGGATTGAGGCGGCCCGCCGTGTAGGAACCGGACGCGAGGCCTTGCTGCACATGCTCGCAGATGCCGATGTCTTCGGCCTGGATTTCGTCGCTGAAGGCTTGTTCGGCCGCCACCCGCGCCTGCACCTCGGGATCATCCGTGTAGTAATAGTCGAATTCGACGATGCAGCGGTCCACGCCGTCGGGGATGATGCGGTTCGTCTGCAGCCGCCCCGGCGTGATATTGAGCATGATGTTCGGGTAGACGAAATAGTAGAAGGCATGCCCGTCGCCATAGATGCCGTCGTTGTTGCGCAGCGGCGAATGCTGCAGCGAGTACCAGTCGTGCAGCTCGGTGTCGTAGACGCGGTAGTCGAGTACCTTGGACAGGCCCGGATGCACGAACGGCAGGTGGTAGCCCTCGAGGAAGTTGTCGACGTAGACCTTCCAGTTGCAGGCGATGTTATAGCTATCGCGCTTGGCAAAGCGCATCGCCGACAGGTCCAGCGGCGCGATGCGCTCGCGGATGTCCCTGAATACGGCCTCGAACGGCGGGGTGTCGTCAGACAGCGCCGCGAACACCAGGCCCTGCCACTCTTGCACCTGCACCCGCGGCAGGCGGATGGCGGCAGCGTCGAAATGGTCGGCGGCCTGCATTTCGGTGGCGTTGCGCAGCTGGCCATCGAGGCCGTAATTCCAGCCGTGGTATTTGCAGTGCAGCGTGCGCGCGCCCTTGCCGTTGCAGGTGGCGATGGGGCCGGCGCGGTGGCGGCACACGTTATAAAAAGCCTGCAGGCTGCCGTCGGCCTGGCGCACCACCAGCACCGGCTTGCCCGCCACCGTGGCCACGACATGGTCGCCGCTGTTCTGCAGCTCCCCCGTGTGCGCCGCGAGCTGCCAACTTCGTCCAAACACCTCGCGCTGTTCAACGGCCAGCCAGCTGGCCTCACTGTAGAACTGCGCATTGAGCGCATAAGACTCTTCGAGGGGATGGATGCGGCAGGATTCCGGCAGGCTCATGGGCAGCGACATCAGGTTGGCAATGCTGGCACTGTCCCACAAAACGGCGCGCCCGCAAACACAAATTTGCGGCGCCGGCGGGGCGCGCTATACTTGCCACATGGAAAACTTCAAACACCGCCGCAGCCGCTACGAGCACTTCCGCCGCTTCGCCAATCCCCTCATCAACCTGGGCATGGAACTGGAGCTGCCCGACTTCCGGCCCTGGTGCAAGACGCAGGGCCTGCCGGTCTTCCATGTGTTCCTCTACTGCCTGCTGCACAGCGTGCGCGCGCACGAGCACTTCATGTACCGGATCTACCAGGGCGAGGTGATCCTGATCGACGACTTCATCGCCTCCTACACCGTCGTCAACGACGACGACAACCTGAACTATGCCGCCTTCGAGATGTGCGACGGGCTGCACGAATTCGTCATGCGCAGCGTCGAAGCGGGCCGCATCGCCCAGGCCAGCAGCGAGTTGATCAACACCCAGGCCCATCTGAGCGAGCGCGAACAGCGCAACAACGTCTTCACGACCTGCCTGCCCTGGATGCGCCTGACGGCCATCGAACATCCGATCTTCGACTACGCCGGCGCCGACATCCCCTGCTTCGCCTGGGGCAAATTTGGCGACGCGCGCGACGGCAAGATGATGCTGCCGTTTTCGGCCCAGGCCCACCATGGTTTTGTCGACGGCATCCACATCCACCAGCTTGGCCAGGCCGTGGCGGCGCGCCTGGCGGCGCTGATGGCCTAGACCAGGTCGTATTTTTTTAGCAGGCGCTCGGGCAGCCCTTCGGCCTTGAGGCCTTCCATCGCCTGCCCGAAGCGCGCCGCCGTCGCCGCATCGAAGTCCTGCGATCCGGCCAGCCAGGCCGTCGTCGTGCGCACCGGCGCACTGAGGACAAAATCGTTTTCGACGCCGCGCGATCGCAGCGAACGCAGGATGATATTGCGCTCGCCGAAGACGGCATCGGCCATGCCATTGACGACAAAGCGGTGCACCTCCTCCACCGTCCCCGCTTCCAGGATGCGCGAGTAGCCCAGTTCGTGCAGGATCACCAGCTGGCCCGCGCCACGCAGGATGGCCACGCGCTGCATCTTCATGCGCGCCGGCGAGAGGATCTCGAAGCGCCCTTCCAGCGGCGCCATGAAGACATAGTTTTCTTCGTACAGGGGCGCCAGCCAGCGGTATTTCACTTCGCGGTTGGCCTGGCGCGTGAGCGGAAAGATCGCCGTCGCCGGCCGCGTTGTCGAGAGCAACTGCGCGCGCGGCCATGGCACGAATTCGAATTCCGGCACCAGCTGCAGGCGCTGGCACAGGGCCACGACCAGTTCATGGAGTGCGCCGTGGCGCGCCACGTCGCCCTGGACCACCAGCGGTGGCAGGTTGCTCGTCACGATATGCAGGCGCTCGCCCGCCGCGGCCGCCGGCACCGCGCCGGCACAGGCGAGGGCCGCGCCAATGAACTGTCGTCGGTCCATCTCGGCTTCCATCCTTGTATGTGGACGCTATCACAGCGTCGTGCGGCAACAGTCGCGCGCGTGCACAAATGGCGAATTTTTTTCTCGGCACTGCCATAAACTATTGCCTGCCGACACGACCTGTTAAACTCATGCGATTCGCAAGTCCACCGCGATGCAATCATGCAATTAATACCACAGGTACGGCGGACGACACAGGGGAGTGGTCCGATGACCGAACGAGGCGCTCATTCGAGCCCGGCATGGCTGGCATTTTTAATCGCAGGGGCGGCAGGCATGCCCGCCCTGGCACAAACTACCGAAGGACCGATCCAGGAAGTGCTCGTTACCGCCCAGCGCACGCCTTCGCTCGCCTCGAAAACGCCGGTTGCCATGACGGTGCTGTCCGGCGCCGCGCTGGAACGATCCGGCATCGACAGCCCCGCCGCCCTCGGCGCACGGTCGCCCAATGTGGAACTGGACGGCGCCGCCGACGGCCTGAAGATCACCATCCGCGGCGTGACCAATGCCGACACCACCGAAAAAGGCGATCCCTCGGCCGCCTTCATGCTCGACGGGATCTACATCGCCCGCCCGCAAAGCCAGAACCTCGCCTTTTACGATATCGACCGCGTCGAGATCCTGCGCGGCCCGCAAGGCACGCTGTATGGCCGCAATACCACGGCCGGCGCCATCAACGTCATCTCCAACGCGCCCAGTGCGCGCCTGGAAGCGGCCGCCGGCCTGGAAGTGGGCAGCTACGCCAGCCGCAAGGCCAGCGCCATGTTCAATGTGCCGCTGTCCCAGGCGCTGGCAGTGCGCGCCGCCTTCGCCGCCAACCGCCACGACAGCTATCTGGACAACCACCAGGGCACCAGCCACCACCTGGGCCTGGACCGCGACGACGCGTCGGCGCGCCTGTCCGCCAGGCTGGCCCTGGGCCAGGACGCCGCGCTGCTGCTGCGCGTCGACCACAGCACGGTCAACGACAATAACGACAGCATTGTCCCCGACACCAATTTCTACCGCGACGTCGCCAGCGGCAATCCGTCCTGGTACGACGCGTCGACCGCGGCGCGCCTGGCCAACGGCTTCGTGCCGCCCAATGGCGCGCCGGCCCAGGGCTTCAGCCACAAGGACACCACCGGCGTCACGGCGGAGCTGAACTGGAAGATCGGCAGCGCCACCCTGTCCTACCTGGGCGGACATCGCAGCTTCGAGCACGATTTCCTCGTCAATTACTATTATCGCGTCGCGCCCGGCTTTGCACTGGGCGTGCGCGAGGGCTATGGCGGCAGCTTTGCCCAGAACTCGCACGAGCTGCGCCTGGCCACGGCCGGTGGCGGCGCGCTGACAGCGCAAGCCGGCCTGTACTACTTCAAGGAGACCTCGCACGCCGTGGCCAGCTTCCGCGACCTGGAACTGCTTGGCCTGCCGCCCTACTACGTTTTCCCGCACGGCCCCACCAGCTCGCGCAGCCAGGCCCTGTTCGGCCAGGCCACCTGGCGCGTGACGCAGGCCCTGCGCCTGACGGCCGGCGCGCGCTTCACCGACGATGCCAAGGAGCGGGTAGGTTCGACCAACTTCCAGCAAGGCCCGGCCTTCAATCCCGCCACCGACCTGGCCCTGCTCAACGCCGCCTGGCCGGCACCCGCGCCCTGGGCATCGACTGCCCGCCAGCCGTGGCCGTCCCCGCCGCCACCCTGGTGTACCAGCCCGAAACGCTGACCTCTTACGAAGCCGGCTACAAGGCCAGCTTCTGGGGCCGCCGCGCCAGCCTGGACCTGGCCGCATTCCGCTACAACTACAACAACTTGCAGCTGTCCGGCGTGGCCATCGTCCAGGGCGCGCCGCGCTACGTCACCCGCAATGCCGGCGTGGCCAGCGTGAAGGGCATCGAAGCCGAAGGCCAGCTCCAGGCAAGCGCCGACGACCGCTTCAGCTACGCCCTCACCTGGCTCGATGCGCACTACGTCGCCTACCTGCCCGACGGCGTCCATTCCTGGTCTGGCAAGGCGCTCGACCGCGCCCCGCGCAGCACCATCACGCTCGGCTACGAGCACCGCTTCGCACTTGCCGCCGGCGCGCTGCGCGCAGGCCTGAACAGCCGCTCCAGCGCCGCCTATACGATTGGCGTACCGAGCCAGCTGCTGCAATACCGCATCCCCGCACGCACCGTCAGCGACGCCACCCTGTCCTACCAGCCGGCGCGCGCGCGCTGGAATGTGCTGGCGCGTGTGAAGAATATCGAAAACAAGGTGCAGCCGCTTACCATCGACAGCTTCGGCATGGTGGTGCCGAGCGATCCGCGCACGGTCGACCTGCGCCTTGACTACCGCTTCTGACGCCATGACCGCCTTCCTGCGCCTGCTTGCCCTGCTGCTTGCCCTGCTTCCCGCCTTGGCCGGCGCGGCGCCAAACAGCCTGGTGCTCGATGAGCGCCTGGGACAGGTCGACGCCTGGCCCGCTGCGTCCGTACTGGCCGACCCGGACGGCCACCTGCAGGTCGACGATGTGCTGGCGCGCACCGGCCAGTTCCAGCCGCCGCGTTCGGCCTACGCCACGCTCGGTGTGCACAAAGACGTGCAGTGGCTGCGCATCCCGGTGCATGTGCCGCTTGAGGGCGATGGCCACTGGGTGCTCAGTATCGATTTTGCCGTGCTCAACCAGGTCGACATCTACCTTGCCAGCCATGGCCAGGTCAGCACGCATAGGGTGCTTGGCAACCTGCAGCGCGGCGCCGACGCCACCGGCAGCCCGCGCGTTCCCGCCACCATCCTGAACCTCGAGCCCGGCAGCGAGCAAGTTATCCTGCTGCGCGTACAGAACATCGGTGCGATGATCTTGCCGATCCGCTTGTCCAAGCCCGGCGTCTTCCTGGGCAGCGCCCTCGACGAACAGATGCTGCAAGGCCTGCTGATTGGCCTGTCCCTGTGCCTGCTGATCTACAGCGTGGGCCAGTGGGTCAACCTGCGCGAACCGATGTTCGGCAAATACGCCCTGCTCACGGCGGGCAGCACCCTGTTCTCGATCGAATTCTTCGGCCTCGGCAGCCAGTACCTGTGGCACGACAACGCCTGGATGACCCTGCACGCCGGCGGCCTGACCGCGCTGATGGCCTCCTGCGGCGCCTATCTCTTCGTCGAACAGGCGCTGGCGCGCCCCGGCATGGACCGCACCTTCAGCCGCCTGATGAAAACGGGCGCCGCGCTGACCGTCGTCAGTGCGCTGGCCTATGGCCTGGACGCCATCAGTGTCGCCACGCTGGTGGCCATCGTCAGCACCCTGGGCGTGCTGCCGATGCTGCTTGGCCTGCCGGGCGCTTTCCTGCGCGCGCGCCGCGGCGACGCCGTCGGCGTCTACTTCCTGGCCGGCTGGGTGGTCAGCTTCGCCTGCTCGGTGCTGCTTAGCCGCGTGATCAGCGGTGATGTCCCGGCCACCTTCTGGACCATGCATGCCCTCCAGTTTGGCAATGTGTTCGACATGATCGTCTTCATGCGCATCCTCGGCCTGCGCACCAAGGCCATGCAGGAAGCCATGCTGCGTGCCGAAGCGGCCACGCGCATGAAGTCCGATTTCCTGGCCAATATGAGCCACGAAATCCGCACGCCGATGAATGCCATCATCGGCATGAGCCGCCTGGCCCTGATGGCCGATCCCAATGCGCGCCAGCGCAACTACCTGGGCAAGATCCTCGGCGCCGGCGAGCACCTGCTAGGCCTGATCAACGACATCCTCGATTTTTCCAAGATCGAAGCGGGCAAGCTGACGCTGGAGACCGTACCCTTCGACCTGAACGACCTGCTCGAACACCTGTCGAACCTGACCGCCATCAAGACCGACGCCAAGCGCGTGGAACTGGTCTTCCACGTCGAGCGCAACGTGCCGGCGCGCCTGCTGGGCGACCCTCTGCGCCTGGGCCAGGTGCTGATCAACCTGACCAGCAATGCCGTCAAGTTCACCAGCGACGGTGAAATCGTCGTCGCCGTCGACCTGGTCGACACCGAGCTCGAAGCGGTCACCCTGCGCTTTTCCGTCAGCGACACCGGCATCGGCATGAGCGCCGAACAACTGGCCCGCCTGTTCCAGTCCTTCACCCAGGCCGACAGTTCGGTCACCCGCAAATATGGCGGCACTGGCCTGGGCCTGTCGATCTCGCGCCAGCTGGTCGACCTGATGGGCGGCACCATGGAGGTGGAAAGCCAGCCCGGCGTGGGCAGCCGTTTCACCTTCAGCCTGCGCCTTGGCATTGGCGACGCGGCCGAAGTGCCCGTTTCCCTGCCCGCCGCGGCTTTGCAGCAAATGCGCGTGATGGTGGTCGATGACAGCGCCAGCGCGCGCGACGCCCTGATCGAAATGCTGGGCTCCTTTGGCGTGACGGCGCACGGCGCCAGCTCGGGCGAACAGTCGCTCAAACTGCTGGCACGGGCCGTTGCGGCCGGCGCGCCTTTCCACGCCGTGCTGATGGACTACATGATGCCCGGCTGGGACGGTGTCGAAACGATCCGCCGCATCCGCGACGATGCACGCTTTGCCGCACCGCCGGCCATCCTGATGGTCACCGCCTGCACCCGCGAGTCCGTACTGCAGCAGGAAGGCGACCTGGCCTTGAATGGCTTCCTCACCAAGCCGGTGGGACCGGCCCTGCTCTATCACAGCCTGGTGCAGGTCTTGCAGCCGGACGTGCTCCAAGCCGGCAGCGGCGCCCAGGCCAGCCACAGCGCCCTGCTGGAGATGCCGCGCCTGGCCGGCGCGCGCATCCTGCTGGTCGAAGACAATGCCAACAACCGCGAAGTTGCGCTCGACTTCATGGCCCCGGCGCGCATGAAAATCGATGTCGCCCACCATGGCGGCGAAGCGGTGCAGATGGTCACGCTGGGCGACTACGACCTGGTGCTGATGGATATCCAGATGCCCGAAGTCGACGGCCTGACCGCGACGCGCCAGATCCGCGCCACGCCCGGCTTCCAGGTGCTGCCGATCATCGCCATGACCGCCTACGCGATGGCGGACGACCGCGAACGCAGCCTGGCGGCGGGCATGAACGACCACCTCACCAAGCCGATCGATCCGGAGCTGCTGTTCCGCGTCCTGCTCAAATGGATCGACTCCTCACGCCTGGCCGGACGCCAGCCGGCGCCCGCGCCGCTGCAAACCGCCACGCCGGCGGACGAAGCGCTGCACCTGCCCGCCATTGAAGGCGTGGACTGGCAGTTGGCCCTGTCCAGCACCGACGGCCAGCGCAGCCGTTTGCCGCGCCGGGCCCAGGGCTTCGTCCAGCAGTATGGCAACGGCCCGCACATCGCCCGCGACGCCCTCGCCAGCGGCGATTACCGCGCCCTGCGCGAACTGGTCCACAATGTGCGCCCCAGTGCGATCTACCTCGGTGCGCTCGACCTGTCCAACCTGGCCGACACGATCGAACAGGACTTGCAGGCCGGCCGCACCGAAACCATGGCGGCGCTGATCCCGGACCTGCTGGCCGTCATGGAACCGGTGCTGGCCGGCCTTGCGCTGCTCGCGCAGCAAGCCAAGGCCGATGGCCACGCCGCCGGTCCGCTGCTCAAGCAGCTCGACACCTACCTGCGGGCCGACGACGCCCGCGCCGAAGACGCCATGCTGGCCCTGCAATCGAACCTGGGTGCGACGCGCCATGCGGCCCTGCTGGCCGAACTGGCCCAGGCGGTGAACGACGTCGAATATGCCAGTGCGCGCACGGCGCTGGCCAAACTGGCCGGCGCGCTCGACGCCGACAAAGGAAACAAGCCATGAATTTGCCGGAGCGCCAGAAGGTCCTTGTCGCCGACGACGACGCCATCAACCGCCAGGTGCTGGGCGAACTGCTCAAACCGGAATACACGGTGCTGCTGGCAAAAAACGGCGCCCAGGCGTTGGACCTGGTGGCGCGCCACGCACCCGACCTGGTGCTGCTCGACGTGGTCATGCCCGACATGGACGGCTACGAGGTGCTGCGCCAGCTGCGCGCGGCGCCCCATACGGCGGCCATCGCCGTGATTTTCATTTCAGGGATGGACCGGCCGGAAGACGAGGCCAATGGACTGAAGATGGGCGCCTCCGACTACATCGCCAAGCCCTTCAATGCCACCGTGGTCATGGCACGCGTGGCGCTGCACCTGCAGATGGTGCGCCAGCGCCGCCTGCTCGAACACCTGGCCCACGTTGACGGGTTGACCGAACTGGCCAACCGGCGCCGCTTCGACCAGGTCTTCGAATCCGAATGGCAGCGCGCCCGCCGCGACGGCCGTCCACTCTCGCTGGCCGTGCTCGACATCGACCAGTTCAAGCAATACAACGACCATTATGGCCATCCGGCCGGCGACCGCGCCTTGCGGGCCGTGGCGCGCACGGCGGCGTCCATGATGCGGCGCCCGGCCGACCTGGCCGCGCGCTATGGTGGCGAAGAACTGGTGCTGCTCATGCCCGACAATGACGCGCAGAGGGCACGCCTGGTGATCGAAGCGATTTTCCACGACATCGCGCAGCTTGCCATTCCGCACGCGGCATCGACGATCGCACCGATGCTCACCCTCAGCGCCGGCGGCGCCACGCTCACCGACGCCAATGCCGAGTCAAACGCCGCCTTGCTCGATGCCGCCGACGCTTGCCTGTATCGCGCCAAGCAGGCCGGCCGCAACCGCATGGTCTGGCGCGGCGACTAGGCCGGCAAGGCCAGCAGGGCCTGTTCCAGGTGGCGGGCAAAACGCGCCGCATCGAACAAGGGCGACGCCGCCACCCTGGCGCGCAAGCCCGAACGCAGGGCCGCCAGCGCCGGCAGGTCGCCGGCAAACGCGAGCGCCTTGGCGACATAGGCGTCGCCGTCAACGGCGGTCCATCCCGCCAGCCCGGCACTGGCCAGCAAGGCAGCGCCCTGGCACGACAGCATCGAGTCCCCCGCCAATGCCAGTGTCGGCACGCCCATCCACAGGGCCTCGCAGGTCGTGGTCCCGCCAGGATAAGGGAAGGTGTCGAGGATCATGTCGATCTCGTGGTGCGCCGCCAGGTAGGCGCTGCGCTCCATATAGCCATGCACCGTCACGCGCGCGCCAGCAATGCCGGCGCCGGCCAGGCGCTCCAGCAAGGCGGCCCGCGTGACCGGGCAATCCATCTGGCGGCATTGCAGCACCAGCCGCGCCGTGGGCAGCGCGGCAAAGATGCGCGCCCATGCAGCCAATACGGCGTCATTGACCTTGGCCAGGTTCTGGAAGCAGCCGAACGTGATGGCGCCGCGCGCCAACGCCGGCAGCGGCGCCACCGGAGGCGCGCCAGCCGGCACGGTGAAGCACAAGCGCGTTTCGGGCAAACGCAGCAGCGTTTCGGAAAACACCTCGGCATGCACTTGCGGCACCGACACCGCATCGGCCAGCAGGTAATCGATGCCGGGCATACCGGTGCTGGCGAAGTAGCCCAGCCAGCTCAGCTGCACCGGCGCTGGCTTCCAGGCCAGCATCGGCAGGCGGTTGTGTGCCGTATGGCCGGCCAGGTCGACCAGGACGTCGATGCCCGCCCCATGGATCGCCTGCGCCGCCTGGGCGTCGCCGAGGGCCGCGATGCAATGCCATGCGTCGAAATGCGATTTCAGGCGCGCGCTCATCGCGTCTTCCTGCGGCTGTGTCGTATAGGCGACCAGTTCGATCGCCGTGCGGTCCAGGTGACCGAGCACGCCGTCGAGGAAGAAACCGACCGGGTGCGCGCGCAGGTCGCCCGACACCAGGCCAACGCGCAGGCGGCGCCCTGCCCGATTGGCGGTGTGCCAGGCCGTGAACGGCTTGGCCACCGTCGCCGCCAAGGCGCCAAAGTGCGCTGCCTCGCGCGCATAGCGGTGGTGGAACAGGGTGCTGTCCAGGCACAAGGCCAGCAGGAGATTGCTGCGCGCCTCGAAATAATCGGGCTTGAGGGCGAGCGCCTTCTCGAAACTGGCAATCGCCTCCAGCAGGCGGCCCTGGTCCTGCAAGACCGTCCCGAGGTTGCTGTGTGTGACTGCCAGGCCTGGCTGCAGCGCCAGCGCCTGGCGGTAACTCGCTTCCGCCTGCGCCAGCTGGTAACGGGCCTTTTGTACATTGCCCAAGTTGCTGTGCGCTTCCGCATAGTTCGGCCGCAAAGCCAGTGTTTGCCGATAGCCAGCCAAGGCTTCCTCGAATTGTCCCAGGTCCTTGTGGGCATTGGCCAGGTTGTACAGCGCTTCCGCATACGCCGGTTCGAGGCGCAAGGCGGCGCGGTAGTGGCCAACGGCCTCTTCAAGCCGGCCCTGCTGCGCCAGCACGGCCCCGCAATTATTGTGGGGCATGGCAAACTGCGGTGCCAGGCCGATCGCCTGGCTGTAGCTGGCCAGCGCCTCGGCCAGCCGCCCCAGCGCCTTGTAGGCATTCCCCAAATTATTGTAGGCGCCGGCCAGGCCTGGCTGCAGCTGCACGGCGCGCTCCAGGCTTGCCGCCGCGCGCTCGTACTCGCCCGCATCGAGCAAGGCGTTGCCAAGGTTATTGTGCGCTTCGGCGTAGTCGGGCTGCACCAGCGTGGCGCGCTGATGGCTGTCGAGCGCATCGCGTAACTGTCCCTGTTCCTTGAGCAGCACGCCCAGGTTGGTGTGGGCTTCGGCCAGGCCCGGTTTCAGGCTTATGGCGCGGCGATAGCTGTTCATGGCTTCGTCGGCGCGGCCCTGCTCGCGCAAGGCCGCGCCCATATTCGCATACACCTCGGCATAGGCTGGCGCAAGCGCGATGGCCTGGCGGAAGGCGGCAATGGCGTCGGCATACTGGCCGCCGGCCTGCAAGGCGATGCCCAGGTTGCGGCAGGCGTCCGGATAATCGGGCTGCATGGCCAGCGCGGCGCGGTAGCTGGCGACGGCGCCGTCGAGCCGGCCCAGCGCCTTGTGCGCATTGCCCAGGTTGAAATGCATCAGGCTGGTGGGGTGGACATTGATGGCGTGGCTAATCAGGTCGAGCGCCACGTCGTGCATGCCGACCTGGCTGGCCAGCACACCGAGCAGGTGCAGCGCGTCCGGATGGTCAGGCGCGGCCTGCAGCACTTGCTGGTACAAGAGTTCGGCTTCGGCGAAGCGCCCCGCCCTGTGGTGGCTGATCGCGTCGCGCATCAGGGCCGCAATGGCCACCGGCGCCTGCGCGGCAGTTGCCGCCTTGCCCTGGCAGCATTGCTTGAATTTCTTCCCGCTGCCACAGGGACAGGGGTCGTTGCGGCCGGCTTTGCTGGTCATGGATCGATGCCTTCTTTAAAATCGCGGATCGATGATAACCGATGCACTACAATTCTTCACCCCCACTTGCAGGAGCAATCATGACTGAGCAATTGAATGGCTTGAGCCCGGCCGCTGCGATGGAACGCCTCCAGGCTTCGCCGGCGGCAGTGGTGGCCATTGGCCTGCCCACCTACAAGAATTCCAGCTACCTGCGCGCCGGCCTGGCCGCGCCTTCCCTGCTGGCGGCCACCGTCAACCGCGAAGAAGCCAATCCCTATACCGAAACGGGGATCGACCTCTCGCGCGCCGACCTGTATGCCTATATCGGCGACCTGGCGCTGGAGACGGACGACGAATTCGAGCGCATCCGCAGGGTTTCCGCCGCCGCGTTCAGGGCCGGCAAGCGCCCCATGTTCATCGGCGGCGACCATTCGGTGACCTATCCACTGGTGGCCGGCATGCATGACGCGCTGGGGCCGGTGACGCTGCTGCATTTCGACGCCCACCCCGACCTGTACGACAATTTGCTCGACAATCCGCTCTCGCACGCCTCGCCGTTTGCCCGCATCATGGAGCAAGGCCTGGCGCGCGGGCTTTGGCAGTACGGAATCCGCACCCTGCACCTGCACCAGCGCGAGCAGGTCGCCCGCTTTGGCGTGCATTGCAACGAGATGCGCGACCACCGCCGCTGGCCCATGCCCGCCATCGACGGCCCGGTCTACATCACGATCGACCTCGACGCGCTCGATCCGGCCTTCGCGCCCGGCGTGGCGCACTACGAACCGGGCGGCATGTCGGTGCGCGACATCCTCGACATCGTCCATGGCTTGCAAGTGCCCGTTGTTGGCGCCGACATCGTCGAACTCAATCCCGAGCGCGACATCCAGGGCATGACCGCCATCGCAGGCGGCAAGCTGCTGCGCGAAGTGGCGGGAATGATGCTCAGGTCACCGGCGCTGGATTGAACAAGGTCAGGGCATTGTGCAGTTTCCAGTGCTCGGCCCAGGTTTCGCGCCCGCTGGCCACCTCGAGCATGAGCTTGAACAGCTCCCAGCCCACGTCCTCGATGCTCGCTTCGCCGCTGGCGATACGCCCTGCATTGACGTCCATCAGGTCGTGCCAGCGGCGCGCCAGGTCGTTGCGGGTGGCGACCTTGATCACCGGGACCGCGGCCAGGCCGTAGGGCGTGCCGCGCCCCGTCGTGAAGACGTGGATATTCATGCCGGCCGCCAGCTGCAGCGTGCCGCAAATGAAGTCGCTGGCCGGCGTGGCGGCGTAGATCAGGCCTTTGCGCTTGAGTTTTTCGCCCGGCGCCAGCACGCCGACAATGGGCGCCGTGCCGGATTTGACGATCGAGCCCATCGCCTTTTCCACGATATTCGACAGGCCGCCCTTCTTGTTGCCGGGCGTTGTATTGGCGCTGCGGTCGACGCCACCGCGCTGCAGGTAGGCGTCGTACCAGGCCATTTCGCGGATCATCTCCTGCGCCACTTCGGCGTTGGCTGCGCGCGAAGTGAGCTGGTCGATCCCGTCGCGCACTTCCGTCACTTCCGAAAACATCACCGTGGCGCCGGCGCGCACCAGCAAGTCGGTGGCAAAACCGACGGCCGGATTGGCTGTCACGCCGGAAAACGCGTCGCTGCCGCCGCATTGCACACCGACCACCAGCTCCGATGCCGGGCAGGTTTCGCGGCGGCGCGCGTTGAGCGCTTCGAGCTGGCGTTCCGCCGTCTGCATGATCGAGGTAATCATCGACTGAAAACCGATATGCCCCGCGTCCTGCAGGCACACCGTGGCCGGCTCGGCGCCACCGAGGATCGGGATTGCGCCCTTCGGGAACAGGCGCGCCGGCTGCAACTTTTCGCACCCAAGGCTCACCACCATGGCCTGCCCGCCAAAATTGGGGTTCTGGCTGATATTGCGCAGCGTGCGGATCGGCACGTCGGCATTGGGCGCATCGATCGCCACGCCACAGCCATAGGTATGTTCCAGGCCCACCACGTCATCGACGTTCGGATAGCGCGGCAGCAGTTCCGCCTTGATGCGCGCGACCGCGTGTTCGACCACGCCAGCCACACATTGCACGGTGGTGGTGATTGCGAGGATATTGCGCGTGCCAACCGAGCCATCGACATTGCGATAGCCTTCGAAGGTAAAGCCTTCCAGCGGCGCCAGCGCTGGTGCGGCACGCGTGGCCAGCGGCAGGCCTTCGAGCGAGCGCGCCGATGGCATGCGCAGTGCCGCTTCCGAGACCCAGCCGCCGCGCGCGATCGGCCGCGCCGCATAGCCAATCGTGACGTTGTAGCGCAGCACGGCAGCGCCCTCGGCCAGGGCGGCCAGCGCCACTTTGTGCCCTTGCGGGACGGCTTCCGTCAAAACCAGTCCATCGGGGAAAATCGTGCCAGCCGCCAGGCCGCCGTCATTGGCAACAATGGCGACATTGTCGTTTTCGTGCATCCGGATGGTCAGCGGCGTATTGCTCGTCATGGTAATTCCTGTCTGGTGGGAGGCGTGCTGGGCTCTGTCAGCGTATTTTTAGTATGCCATCAATAAATTTATTTGGCTAGTCCACCTTGCACATTTGGTCTGACCACTTTAGAATGGCCTGACCAAATAAGGCAACATCATGAAAAGCGACCTGACCACCATGCTGAAAAAAGTGTCTGCGCACGAGAACCACGGCCATGAAACGCGCCTGTACCGGGTCGTCGCCGACCGCATCGAAGCCCTGATCCGCGCCGAGAACATCCTGCCCGGCGCGCGCCTGCCGTCCGAGCGCGACCTGGCCACCAAACTCAGTGTCAGCCGCGCTTCCCTGCGCGAAGCCATGCTCGCGCTGGAACTGGGCGGCGTGGTCGAAGTGCGCGGCGGCTCCGGCGTGTATGTCAGCGAGCGCGCCGAGGCCGCGCCGGAACTGCCCGAAGCGGGACCCGGACCATTTGAAGTCCTGTCCGCGCGCCGCCTGATCGAATCCGAAGTGTGCGCCATCGCCGCGCGCGTGGCGACCGACAGCGCCATCGACGCCATCCTCGCCGCCGTGCTGGAGATGGAGCGCAACCACGATAACTATTCCAGCAACGAGCAGGCCGACCGCAACTTCCACCTGTCGATCGCCCAGGCGACCGGCAACAGCGCCCTGGTCGGCACCATGGAATACCTGTGGAACCAGCGCGGGCGCCTGTGGAACAAGCTCAAGGAACACTTCCAGACCGAAGAACTGCGCCAGGAGACGCTCAAGGATCATCGCCGCATCCTTGAAGCGATCGTCGCGCACGACCCGGCGGCGGCGCGCCGTGCGATGCGCGCCCATCTCGAACGCGTGACCCGCACTTTTTCGCGCGGATGAATCAGCAGCAAAGCAGCAAGCGCAGTACCAGGCAGTAAAAGCTTTCGAATTATTGACCATCTTCGACCTCGGCAGCGCGCAGCGCCGCCCTCGTCGCAGTGGCACAGGGTACGCGAGGTGCCCTGACCAAGGCCCTGCGGGGCACTTATGTCAATCAATTGTAAGTAGGAGACAGCAGTGAACTATTATAAAAAACCATCCAAGCTTGCCTTGAGCGCCATCAGTCTCGCTGTGCTGGCCCTGGTGAACCAGGCCGCAGCCCAGGAGTCGATGCAGCGCGTCGAAGTGACCGGCTCCTCGATCAAGCGCCTGGCCAGCGAAGAAGCCCTGCCCGTGACCACCATCAAGGCCGAAGAGTTCGTCCAGCGCGGCATGACCTCGCTGGCCGACATCATGATGGCCCTGCCCCAGTCGGCCTCGCTGGCGCCATCGAATGCGGGCTCCGGCACCAATATCAACCTGCGTGGCCTGGGCGTGAACCGCACCCTGGTCTTGCTCAATGGCCGCCGCCTGGCCAATGAAGCGATCGCCGACGGCTATGCCAACCTCGACAACATCCCCATGAGCGCCCTCGCGCGCGTCGAGATCCTGCGTGACGGCGCCTCGTCGATCTACGGCTCGGACGCCATCGGTGGCGTCGTCAACTTCATCACCAAGCGCGCCGTCGAAGGCGGCTCGATCACGGCGCAGTATGTGCAACCACAGAAATCGGGCGGCGGCGACGAGCAGCGCGCCAGCGCCACCTATGGCGTCGGCAGCCTGGCCAAGGACGGCTGGAATGCGTATGCGACCATCGACGCGCACCGCCGCAGCCGCCTGGCCGCGTCCGACCGCGCTGACCTGAGCTCGGCCGAACTGTTGACCAGCATCGGCCGCGCGCCAACCCTGGGCAGCGGCGGCTACGCCATGCCGGCCAACTATACGACCGCCGCCAACAAGACGGCCGTCAATCCCTACGCCGGCACCGGCTGCGCCGCGCCCTACTCGATCGTCGGCGCCAAGAGCACCTGTATTCTCAACGCCAACGAATACGGCACCGCCCTGTACGGCAACCAGCAGGTGACGATCTATGGCCGCGTCACGCGCCAGCTGTCGGAAGACCACACCATCAGCATCGACTACGCGCGCGGCGAAGAATACATCCTCGGCACCAAGAATCCCACCACCAGCCTGGCCGCCGGCGGCGTCTCGGCGACCGTGCCGTCGACCAGCAAATGGTATCCGGGCGCATCCGGCGGCGTGCCCGCCAACGCCACGCTCAAGGGCGCACCCATCATCGTCACCTGGTCCGTGGCCGACCTGGGCCTGGCCACCACGCGCGACGTGCAGGTCAACCAGCGCCTGGCTATCAGCGACGAAGGCACGCTGGCAGGCTGGGACTACAAGGCCGGCCTGGTCTACGGCGTGTCCAACCGTGACAACTACTACGACTCCGGCTACGTCAGCGGTCCTGGCCTGATCACCGGCCTGGCCAATGGCTCGCTCAATCCATTCGGCCTGCAGGACGCGGCCGGCCTGGCCTACCTGCAGTCGATTTCGGCTGACGGCCAGAAGAACCGCACCTCCAAGAGCACCTACACCGGCATCGACGTGACGGCCTCGCGCGCCCTGACCCAGTTGGCTGGCGGCGCGCTGTCGCTGGCAGTCGGCGCCGACCTGCACCGTGATACCACCGCCGATACCAAGCTCGATATCACCAGCATCGTCACCTATGCCGGTTCGAGCCCATCGCACGGCGAAGGCGCGCGCAATGTCGCCGCGCTGTACGCCGAACTGGATATCCCGGTCACGAAGGAGCTCGACCTCGACATCGCCATCCGCGACGACCGCTTCAGCGACTTCGGCAACACCATCAACCCCAAGGCCAGCTTCCGCTACCAGCCGATGAAGTCCCTGATGTTCCGCGGTTCGGCCAACACCGGCTTCCGCGCACCGACCCTGTTCGACCGTTACGGCTACCGCCTGCCGGGCGCCACCACGACCACCGGCGCAAAATGGGACGACCCGGTCCTCTGCCCTGGCGGCACGCCCGGCGTGGCCGGCACCGGCAAGGCCTTGCCTGGCTATGTCGCTTCGGCAGTGTGCAACGCCAGCCTGCCCAAGCAGACCGGCTCCAATCCGGACCTGGTGCCTGAAAAATCGAAAGGCTTCACCATTGGCGCCGTCATCGAGCCTACATCGAACCTGACCCTGTCGGCCGACTACTGGAACATCCGCATGACCGACATGCTGGCCAACCTGCCGGAACAGATCTACTTCCTCGATCCGGTCAAGTACGCCCCGCTGTTTGTACGCAATGCCGACGGCACCATCAACTACATCAAGAACATCACGATGAACCTGGGTGGCCAGAAGGCGGCCGGTATCGACCTGTCGGGCGCGTACGCCTTCCCGCGCAACGACTTCGGCGACTTCAAGGTGCGCCTGGACGGCACCTACCTGACGCAGTTCGACAACCAGCTCGACGCCGGCAGCCCTTACGTGTCGAACATTGGCCAGTTCGGCCTGGCCAGCAATGGCACCACCAGCAGCCTGCCGATCATCACCTTCCGCTGGAAGCACACGCTGACGCTGCAATGGAACCGTGGCGACTTTGGCGCCCAGCTGACGCAGAACTACAACTCGGGCTATACCGACCAGAACCTGGTCGCGGCCCAGTACTTCCGCAATATCACGCCGTACAAGGTATGGAACCTGACGACGACCTACACCGGCATCAAGCACCTCAATATCGTTGCCGGCATCACCAACCTGTTCAACGTCAATCCTCCTGTGACGAACCACAGTGGCTATAGCTTCGGCTACCTCTCCAGCGCGGCCAGCCCGATCGGCCGTGCCTTCAACCTGCGCGCAACCTATAACTTCTAAGGTCGCGATGCCTTGGCAGCCGGCCCGCGCCGGCTGCCAAACATCAGGTACAGCCAATGAAAACCATCCTTGCCCTAATTGCCGCAGCGCTCATCGCACTGCCCGTGGCCGCGGCCGACAAACCGGTCCGCCTCATCCTGGTGGGCGACTCCACCATGGCCCAGCGCACCGGCTATGGCGACGCCCTGTGCCAGCGCCTCGCAGCATCGCTCACCTGCATCAACCTGGCCAAAGGTGGCCGCAGCTCCAGCAGCTTTCGCGCCGAAGGCCGCTGGGACGAGGTCCAGGCCTTGCTGCGCGACCGCGCCGCATTCAGCGCCACTTACGTCCTGATCCAGTTCGGCCACAACGACCAGCCGGGCAAACCGGGCCGCTCGACCGACCTGGTGACCGAATATCCAGCCAACCTGGCCCGCTATGCCCGCGAAGCGAGCGCGCTGGGCGCCCTGCCCGTCCTGGTGACGCCGCTCACGCGCCGCACCTTTGCCGGCCCGAACCTGAAAAACGACCTCGCGCCCTGGGCAGCTGCCACGCGCACGGTCGCACAAGCGGAGCACACATTGCTGCTCGATTTGAACGACATCAGTTACAGCGCCGTACAGGCCATGGGCCAGGCCGAAGCCGATACGCTCGCCATGGATACGCCACCGAGTGCCTTCGACCGCACCCACCTTGGGCCCAAAGGCGCGGCCTATTTCGCCAACATGGTCGCCGCAGGCCTTGCCAAAGCCGTGCCCGCGCTGGCAAAAGGAATCGCACCATGAAGCGCCTTGCCATGCTCATGGCCATCCTGTGTACCGGCGCGCAGGCGCAGGACACGCGTACCGTCACCGAACCGGTGCTGCCGCCAACATGCACGATCCTCCATGCGCGCCAGGGCGGCGACGATACGGCCCGCATCCAGGCCGCCATCGACCAATGCCAGGGTGGCCAAGCGGTGCGCCTGACGGCCACCAATGGCGAACGCAGCTTCGTCGCCGGCCCATTGACACTGAAAAGCGGCGTGACGCTGCTGGTCGACCGCGGCGCCACCCTCTACGCCAGCACCAACAGCACGCTCTACGACATGGGCCAGGGCACCTGCGGCAGCGTCGACGCCCAAGGCAAGGGCTGCCGGCCCTTCATCAGCGCCGACGACACGCTTGGTAGCGGCATCATGGGCGAGGGCGTCATCGACGGCCAGGGCGGCCACCGCGTCGACGGCAAACAGGAATCGTGGTGGCAGCTGGCACGCCGCGCCCAGAAGGAACAGGCCAGCCAGAACGTGCCGCGCCTGGTCGCCGTGCGCCGTTCGCGCAATTTCACGATGTACGGCATCACCCTGCGCAATTCCCCGAACTTCAACGTGGCCATCAACAAGACCGACGGCTTCACGGCCTGGGGGGTGAAAATCGACGCACCGGCCGATGCACGCAATACCGATGGCATCGATCCCGGTTCGTCGCGCAATGTCACCATCGCCCACAGCTTCCTGCGCACGGGCGACGACAGCGTCGCCATCAAGGCCAGCAGGGACGGCCCGACGGAATACGTGTCGATCCTGCATAACCACTTCTACAACGGCCACGGCATGTCGATCGGCAGCGAAACAGTCGGCGGCGTGCGCCATGTACTGGTCGAAGATTTGACCATGGAAGGCAGCGTTGCCGGCCTGCGCATCAAGAGCGACGTCTCGCGCGGCGGCGTCGTCAGCGATATCGTCTACCGCGACGTGTGCCTGCGCGATGTGCGCAAGCCGATCGAACTCGATACGCACTACACCAAAAACGCCAGCGGCACCTTCATTCCCGAGTTCCGCGCCCTCACCTTCGAACGCGTGCACAGCCTGACGCCGGGCAGCAGCAGCATCGACGGCTACGACGACGCGCACCAGGCCCAGCTCAGGCTCGACGACGTCATCCTTCCCGGCAGCGCAACCATCCGCCATGCCCGCCTCGACGGGCGCATCGACACGGGCGCGGCCACCTGCCCGCAGCGTTTCGCCCCCTTCCCGGAGACCAGGGCCCAGCAAGCGCGCCCGCAACTGAGCGCCGCGCAGGCCGCGAAGTACGCGTACCGGGAAGTGCTCAAGTACGTCGGCGCGGCCGGCCAGGAAAGCGTCGATCCCTGGGACCCGTTGGCCGATCCGCTTGCCACCGGAGCCGCCTTCACGCCCGACTACACGGTCGATCCTGGCGGCGCCCTGCCAACCATCCAGGCTGCGATCAACCAGGCCATCGCCAATGCACCGGGCAGGCAACGCGTGTATATCAAGGTCACGCCCGGCACCTACCGCGAACTGCTGTATGTGCCCCAGGCCGGCGTGGCCATCACGCTGTACAGCCTTGATCCGGACGCCAGCCACACCCGCATCGTGGCTGACCTTGATGCCAGCGTGAGCGGGGCCGGCTACTTGCGCCGCTTTGGCGCGCAGTTCGCTGGCGCGCCGCCTGCCGTGGCCGCGATGGTCGCCACGCTCAAGGACAAGCCCGTCCTCGACACTATCGGCACGCCGGTCGCCTGGATCCGCAACAACGGCTTCCAGGCCCGCAACCTCACGTTCGAGAACAGCTACAGCGATCACGCCAGATTCCCCGGCGTGCAGCACCAGGCCGTGGCCGTGCTGGTCGAAGGCGCCGACAAGGTCCAGTTTGAAAACGTGCGCTTCATCGGCAAGCAGGACACCTTGTTCCTGCGCAGCGCCACGCCAGGCGTCTCGGTGCGCAGTTTCTTCCACAAATCGTATGTAGAAGGCGATGTCGACTTCATCTTCGGCGACACCGCCGCCTACTTCCAGCAGTGCGAAATCAAGTCGCTGGGCAGCCGGGTCGCCTCGTCCTATGCGACGGCCCCCAACACCAATGTCAGGGCCCGCTACGGTTTCGTCTTCAACGACTGCGACTTCACCAGCGACGGCAGCGCCAATGCCCTGGCCGGGCACTTCCACCTCGCCCGCCAGTGGTTCCACCGCCAGAAATGCACGCCCTACGGCACGCTTGCCGGCGTTGACGGCTATGCCTGCACGCTGGCGCCCCAAGACGGCTACAGCGCGCCGCGCGGCACCGTATCAAAAATGGTACTGGAAACGGCCGGCAAAACCATCATCCTCAACTCGCGCATCGGCCCGCACATCGACGCCCAGCATCCCTGGTCTGACTGGAACCAGCCGGGCGCCCTGTCCTACCGCCCGGTGCAATACGACGCCGACGCCTTCCTGGCCAACCTGAAATACGCCGGCATCGACCTTGGCTACACGCCCTGGCCGAACGAACCCTTCCTGGCCGAATACAATAACGTGACATCGAAAGGCACTTCGCAATGACGCAAGCACCCAATCTGCCACGCCGCGCCTTGCTGCGCGCCGCATCGGCCGCCGGACTCTCGCTCGGTGGCGGCATGGCCATCGCTGCCCAGGACGACCCGTGGCAACAGGCCGCCGCCATCGCCGCGCGTTTTGCCACCCCGATCCGCTTTCGCCCGCAGGACTTCGCCATCACCGCCCACGGTGCCGCGCCATGCCAGGTGGCCCCGGTCGCAGGCAAAATCTCGGCTGAAGAAAGCGGCATGGTCCTGTCGCCGGTGGCCGGCGCGCCGGACTGCTACGCCGCCATCGCAGCGGCCATCGCCGCCTGTCATGGCGCCGGCGGCGGACGCGTGCTCATCCCGGCCGGGAACTGGCGCTGCGCCGGTCCCATCGTGCTGCGCTCGAACGTCCACCTGCACCTGGCCAAAGGCGCCCAGGTCTACTTCAGCAACGATCCGGCCGACTACGCCAAGTACGGCGAGGTCGATTGCGGCAAGAACGGCAAGCTGACCATCTCGCGCTGGCAAAGCAACGACTGCCTCAATTACTCTCCGCTGGTCTACGCCCACGGCCAGGACAACATCGCCATCACCGGCGAAGACTGGAGCAGCATCCTCAATGGCCAGGGCGGCGTGCCATTCAATGGCAGCTGCTGGTGGGACTGGAAAGGCCACCATGGCGCGGCCGTGCACACGTCGGAAAACGGCGTCAATCCACTTAACCCGCCCTCGCTGCTGGCCGTCGCACCGGGCCTCACGCCGGAGCAGGCCAGGCATATCGAAGGCAAGGGCGATCGCTGGCGCACCGACTTCGCCTACCTGCCGTCCCTGTCCGAAGCAGGCGTGCCCATCGCACGCCGCATCTTTGGCATTGGCCACTACCTGCGTCCCTGCATGATCGAGCTGTATGGCTGCACCAACGTCCTGCTGCAGGGCTACCAGGTGAACCAGTCGCCGTTCTGGCAGCACCACCCTGTCAACTGCCGCAACCTGCACATCCGCGACGTGCACATGGACAGCATGGGCCCCAACAGCGACGGCTTCGATCCGGAAGCCTGCAACACGGTGCTCGTCGAAGGCTGCACCTTCAATACCGGCGACGACTGCATCGCCATCAAGGCCGGCAAGAACCGCGATACCCAGTTCGGCCCGACCAGGAACGTCGTCATCCAGCGCTGCATCATGAACAGCGGCCATGGCGGCGTCACGCTGGGCAGCGAAATGGCCGGCGGCATCGAGAACGTCTTTGCGCAAGAGATCGAATTTCGCAACGTGAACTGGTCCACCAGCCCGCTCGCCACGGCCATCCGCCTCAAGACCAATATGAACCGCGGCGGCTACCTGAAACACCTCTACGTGCGCAATGTCAGCCTGCCCAACGGCGTGCAGACGACGCCAGGCTACTACACGCCGCTGCCCGGCTCGCCCATCGCGCCCAAGTCCGTCGGCTCCTCCGGCGGCGCCGTCATCACCATCGATTGCGACTACATGCCGAACGCCGACAACGTGCGCACGCGTCCACCGGTGGTGACGCAGGTGCACATCTCGGGGGTCAAGGTGGGCAATGCACCGGGACGGCCATCCTGCTACCAGGCCCTGCTCGTGCTTGGCCCCGTCGCATTCGACTACAACGGCGCACCCGGCGCCGCCATCGTGCCCGTCAGCGGCATCACGATCCGCGACTGCGACTTCGGCACGCCCGCCAACACCGCGCAGCCGTGGTACCTGCATAATGTGCGCGGCCTGAAGCTCGACAACGTCACCATCGCCGGAAAGGTCTACAACACGACGCTGTCGGCCTGAGGCAGCCACGCGTCAGTGCGCATCGTGAAAATCATAATGACATAATCGTCAATATGATACAATGGCGGGATTGGATATTCCTTCAGCCGGGGTCCGCTCGTCTATGCATGCACCTGTCCTGCCTTCCCGCCTTTCGGCCACCACCGTCATCGCCGCGACGTGCACGCTGGCGCTGCTCCATGTTGGGCGTGAGATTCTCGAACCTGTGGTGCTGGCCACGATCCTGAGCCAGATGGTGGCACCACTGGCGGCCCGCCTGGGCAAGCTGGGCCTGGGACGCGCGACAGCGACCATGGCCGTGCTGGCAAGCGTCACCGTCTGCGTGGCCGGCATCGGCATGGTCCTGGCGACCCAATTGACCAGCGTGACAGAGGAGCTGCCACGCTATCGCAGCGCCATCGAGCACAAGGCGGAAACGGTGCGCGAACTGGCGGCACGTCCCTTTGCCCGCATCGAGGCGGGACTGAAGCTGGTACAGCCGTCCGCGCCCGCCGAAGCGCGGGCGCGGCCCCTGCCTGGTCGCGCCGCCTTCCCGCCCGAAGCGGAAACCGCCGCCGCCCGTGCCCCCGACCTCCAGACCTGGTCCTCATTCTTGCAAATTGCGCGGCACTGCATCGAAGAAGCCTTCATTGTGCTGGTGCTCATGCTGTTTATCCTCTGGGAGCACGAGTCCCTGCAAGACCGCCTGATCCGCCTTGCCGGCCGCGGCGAAATCAGCCGCACAATCCGGGCACTGGCCGACGCCGCGCAGGGCGTCTCGCGCTACTTCCTGTCGCAGGCGATCGTCAACGCCGGCTTTGGCGCCGCGATCGGCCTGGCACTGGCGGCGGCGGGCATCCCGCACGCACTGCTCTGGGGTATCCTCAGCGCGACCATGCGCTTCATTCCCTACCTGGGCGTACTGGCTGCCGGCGGCGCCACCATGATCTTCGTCGCCGCCGTTGATCCAGGCTGGCGCCTGACGCTGTATTGCATGGCCATCTTCGCGGCGCTCGAACTGATTATTTCCAACCTCGTCGAACCGCGGCTGTACGGGCACAGCACCGGCTTGTCGCCCTTGGCGGTGGTGATGTCGGCGCTTTTCTGGGGAACCTTGTGGGGCCCCGCCGGCCTGCTCATCTCGACCCCGGTGGCCCTGTGCCTGGTGGTCGCCGGACGCCACGTACGGGCGCTGGCGCCTTTGACGATCCTGCTGGCGGAAGCACCCAAGGTCACGGCGGCGCAGCGCTTCTTCCAGCGCGCCCTGTCGGGCGAGACCGGCGCCATCCTGCGCGACGCCAAGGCCTTCTTACAGCACAGCAGTTTTGGCCGCTATTGCGATCACGTCCTGTTGCCGGGCCTGGCCCTGGCGGCGACCGAGTGGCGCATCGGACAAATCGACGCTGCACAGCAAGGCCACATCCGCACCACCATCGCCGAAGTGGCGGAAACGCTCGCGCCGGCTGCAGCGCACGGCGCCGGACGGCGCCACCACCACGCTGCTTTGCGCGACGTGAATGTCGGAACGCACTTGCGCCAGCTGCGCGAGGCGCGCCTCGGCCGCTGGCAAGGCTCGCTCGACGTGCCCTTGCACTCGATTGTCCTGTGCGCCGGGCTGGCGGCCGAACGCGACGACGTCATCAGTGAATTATTGGCGCGCGCCCTGCAACAGGCAGGGATCGACGCGCGCAGCGTGCCCCTGCCCTTGCCGGTCGAGGAACATACGCGCGACAAGGCCGAACTCATTTCGGCCGTGTTCATTCCGTATCCGCTGGAAGAGCAATTCGAAGCCTGGACGAAGGCCGTGGCGCACCTGCGCGCACTGTTGCCGCAGGCCTTGCTGGTCACGGCAAGGCCCGCGCCGGAAGAACTCGTCGTCGGCCAGCAAGCCGTCCAGGCGCACCTGGACAAGATCCTGCTCTCGTTCGAGGAAGGCCTGACTTTCCTGGCACCAGGCAGCACGGCCGCCAACTACGGCGCCCGAGCGCCGGGCGGCTCGGCCGCGATATAGATGGCGCGGAAGTCGTTCACATTCGTGCGCGTCGGTCCGCACACGAGCGAGTCGCCCAGCGCCTGGAAGAAACCGTGGCCATCGTTATTGGACAGGCTGGCACGCGCCTGGATGCCCAGCTGCGCCGCGCGCGCCAGCGTGTCGGGCGCCAGCCAGGCGCCGGCGATGTCTTCCTGGCCGTCGACGCCATCGGTGTCGCAGGCAATCGCGTGCACGCCAGCCAGGCCATTCAAGGCCAGTCCCAGCGACAGCAGGAATTCGACATTGCGCCCGCCACGCCCGTCGCCGCGCACGGTGACGGTCGTTTCCCCGCCCGACAGCAAGATACAAGGCGGCGTAAACGGCTGCTGGTGGGTGCAGACCTGGCGCGCCATGCCGGCCATGACGATGCCGACGTCGCGCGCTTCCCCTTCGATGCTGTCGCCGAGGATATGCACCGGCACGCCGGCCGCGCGGCCGACCGCTGCCGCCGCTTCGAGGGCCATTTGCGGCGTGGCGATCATGCGCGTTTCGCTGTTGGCCAGGCGGGCGTCGCCCGGCTTGACCGATTCACCGCGTCCGCTCTCGAGCAAGTCGCGCACCTGGGCCGGCACCGCGATGGCGTAGCGGCGCAGGATCGCCAGCGCATCGGCGCAGGTGCTCGCGTCGGCCGTGGTGGGGCCGCTGGCGATATCGGCCGGGTCGTCGCCCGGCACATCGGACATGAGCAGTGCGACCACGCGCGCCGGATGGCAGGCCGCCGCCAGCCGCCCACCCTTGATGGCCGACAGGTGGCGCCGCACGCAGTTCATTTCACTGATCGTCGCGCCGCTTGCCAGCAGGGCCCTGTTGATGGCCTGCTTGTCGGCCAGCGAGAGCGCAGGATCGGGCAAGGCCAGCAAGGACGAGCCGCCGCCCGAGATCAGGCAGATCACCAGGTCGTCCGCGCTCAAGCCCTGCACCAGGGCCAGGATGCGGCCAGCCGCCGCCAGGCCCGCGGCGTCCGGCACCGGATGGGCCGCTTCGACGATCTCGATGCGGCTGCACGGCACCGCATAGCCATAGCGCGTGACGACCAGTCCGCCCAAGGCGCCGGGCCAATGCTGTTCCAGCACCCGCGCCATGTCCGCCGATGCCTTGCCGGCGCCGATGACGAGCGTGCGCCCGCGCGGCGGCGGCGGCAAATGCGCCGGCAGGCAGTGCGCGGACTGCGCCGCTTCGACGGCGGCATCGAACATCTGGCGCAACAGTTTTCGGGGATCAGGCATGTCCAGCTCCAGACGGTGATTCGGGGGACGGCGGCGCCGGCTCCAAAGTTTGCCATGCTTTCCATGGCGCGCACCAGTGCTGAATGATCCCATGCCTTCCCGCCGCGCACCTGCAGGCGGCTACTTCATCTTGAACAGCCCCAGTGTCGCCAGCATGGTCTGACTGCGCGTCTTGGCACCGGCCGTACTCGAAAAACCGTGCGTGGCCGGCAAATCGATCTGCTTCGCCAGCGGCTTGAGCGTACTCTCGCCCTTGCCATGCAAGGCTTTGCGAGAGGCTCCCTTGCCCTTGTAGGCGTAGGAACCGTAAGGATGCATCTGGACCAGTTCATTGGTCGCGTGGGCGAACTTGATGTCCTGGGCCTCGGTGCGCTTCTTGCCCAGCGCCTTGAGCGCGAGCCGGCGCTTGTGCTTCTTGTTGAAGACGCTCATCGCGGTACTGGCGCGCAAGCGCTTGGCGTGGTTGGCAGGAATTTCCAGGTCCACCAGTTTGCCGAACTGGGCCGGCGTCGGAATCAGGCTGTCAAACGCGTCGAGCCTGCCCGCCGCCGCGGCCCTGGCGATGCCAACGTGCACGCCATGGTGGGGGAAAGTGTGCGGACCTTGCGGCACGTTGCCGAACTTGGTCGGGCTGTTCTTGCGCTTGTCTTGCAGGAAGGTATAAAAGGTGCTCACGCGCGGACTGCGGCTCTTCACCCCCGCCCCGGCGCCCAGCGCCGCCAGGCGCGAACGATCGGCCTTGGCGTCGGCCTGGGTCGCGTGGAATTTATACGGGTGCAGGTCGTGGTAGTAGCCCTGGGCGGTACTGACGATCCTGGTCTTCTTGATCTTGGCATTCGGGTTGATCTTCATCGCATCTCCTCCCTGTCGGTGCGAACATCATCGGCAAGAATGTCACAAACTTGACAGTTAAACGCTGCCACCGCGTTACCTGACAGAATTGATAGGATAGGCGAGCGCCCGGCGCCGCGCCCGCCCACCAGGCGCGCGCACCGTTCCGCCCCGGAGAGAAAACCGGGGTTTTGGCCGACATCCATCAATACACAATCGCCTGCCAAATAATTTACAAAGATGCCAAATCGATAATTTGGAACCGTTCCCTGCCTCTTCTCCAGGCATGGGCGATTGTTACACCGCGATACATTCATGCAGCCGTTTTGCCAGCACCCGCAGGCCGCGGCCTACCGACTCGACAGGTATTAAGGACAGCCATGACTGACTTGTTGCGCTTTAAGCTGCTTGGATCATCGACCCGCCTCCAGGCCGCACTGACACAGATTGAAAAGATCGCCCGCGTGGATGCGACCGTGCTCATCGAAGGTGAAACGGGCACCGGCAAGGAACTGGCGGCGCGCGCCATCCACTACCTGGGCGAGCGGCGCGACCATCCCTTCATTCCCGTCAATTGCGGCGCGCTGGCCGAAAGCCTGCTCGAGAGCGAACTGTTCGGCCACGAGCGCGGCGCCTTCACCGACGCCAAGTCGGCCGCGCCGGGACTGGTCAGCCAGGCCGACGGCGGCACCCTCTTCCTCGATGAAGTCGACGCGCTCAGCCTCAAGGCCCAGGCGGCCATGCTGCGCTTCCTGCAAGACCGCAGCTACCGCCGCGTCGGCAGCGGGCAAACCCGCCAGGCCGATGTGCGCATCGTCGTCGCCACCAATGCCAGCCTTGAAAAGCTCGTTTCCAGCGCGCATTTCCGGCGCGACCTGCTGTACCGCCTCAATGTCCTGACCTTGCGCATGCCGGCCCTGCGCGAGCGCGGCGGCGATGCGCTCGAGCTGGCCAACAGCTTCTTGCTGCGCCTTGGCAAGCAATACCGCTTGCCGCCGAAAGTGCTGCATCCCGACTTCGTCGAATTCATCGAACAATATGACTGGCCGGGCAATGTGCGCGAGCTGGAAAACGTGATGCACCGGGCCTTCCTGCTGTGCGAAGGCAGTGCACTGCACCTCGACTCGCTCGAGCAGCACGGCATGGCCTCGCCCGCGCAGTCCGCCAGTTTCAAGGCGGCCAAGGCGCGCGCGATTGCCCAGTTCGAACGGCGTTATGTCCATGGCTTGATGCAGCTCTCGCAAGGCAATATCACCCAGGCGGCGCGCATGGCGGGCCAGGACCGCAGCGCCTTCGGCAAGCTGGTGCGCAAGCACGGCCTGGGCACCCTGGCCGTCGCCGACTAGGGTGAGCATGGACCGGCATTTGCTCGCCTTTGCCGAAACGGCGATCCGCCAGCACCTGGCGGCGCGTCCGCATGGCGCCGACAGCTTGCGCGGCATCCACGACTGGTGGATCGCCTGGGAATCGGACACCCATATCAGTTATACCGAATGCGCGCTCAAGCGCCTCGAAGCGGACGGCCTGCTCGAATGCCTGCGCGTGGGCAGCGGCCAATTATGGCGCTTGCGCCAGGCCGGCGCCGACCGGGTCGATTCCCACCCACCCCGCGCAAATTAATTCCCAGGCCCCGCCGCCGCCCTGCGCGGCGCCGCGGGGCACTGGCGCAGCGGGTCATTTTCTACCCGCGAGGTGCTGTGGCAGCCCTGCACAAATCCCCTTCAAATCAACAACTTAGAACAATCGTCTGCGCTGGCACGGATCTTGATCTTACTTCGCTCAGGTAATCATTGACCTTTTTCTAGAGCGAGGTACGACATGACTGAAAGCATACAGAAGCGGCTCATGCGGGTGCGTCCGCCGCGCGTGCGCATCACCTACGACGTGCACACCAATGGCGCAATGGAGAAGCTGGAGCTGCCCTTCATCGTCGGGATCCTGGCCGATTTGCAGGGCGCGCTTCCCGAGGGCGTCGAGCCCGAGCCGCTGACCAAGCGCAGGATGCTCGACATCGACCGCGACAGCTTCGATGACGTGATGCGCAACATCGGCCCCGGCTTGCCGATCAATACCCGCCTGCCCGGCCTGGAAGCGTTGCATGCGAGCAGCGACCCGGCCGACAGCTACCTGTCCTTCACGGCACTGGCCGGCTTCGGGCCACTGCAACTGGTGCACGCCCTGCCCAGCCTGCGCAAGCAATACCTGGCGCGCAATGCGATCCGTTGGCTGCAATCGAAGGCCGAGGCCAGCGGGCCCGTGTCGGACCAGCTCGAGCTCTGGCTCAAATTCGACCCGGCCGCCGACGACGCCCAGATCCGCGCCGTGCGCGGCGAACTGGACGCGGCCCTGAATGGCGCGCCCCTGGACCAGGCCGGCGTCGCGGCGGTGCGCACGGCGCTCATGCTGCTGTTCCCGGTGCTGCAGGCCCATGCCATTGCCAGCCGCAAGCCCGATGCCAATATCGACAATACGCCCGACCAGGCGGCGGCGCTGGCGGCGCGCACGGCGGCGCTGGCGGCCCTGGTGCCCTGGGCCTTGCAGCCCGAGGGCGAGGGCAAGCGCCCGGTCACCAGCGACGACATCCTCGACTGGGGCTTCTACCTGCTCAATGCCCTGGCCCTGCCCGACACCACCGATGCCAACAAAAGCGCGGCCGGCCTGGTCAAGCTGCTGGCCGAAGACGATGTGGCCGAGCCCCTGATCGACGCCGACAAGCAGCGCAACGCGCAGCGCCAGGTCGCCCGCGCCAAGCTCGGCCTGGCCGACGCGGCCACGGCGATGGCCATGGCGGGCCCGCTGGGACTGGCCCTGACCGGCAGCGACGAGGCGCTGCGCAATGCCGCCCGCGAGCAGGCGCGCTTCCTGGCCGGCCTGCAGCGCCCGGTGCGCGCGGCCGAGGTCGATGTGCCCCAGCACCTGGAAATCGAGGCCGTGTTCGGCAAATACCTCAACGATTGCGCCGATGCCGACGGCCGCGGCTGCTACCTGGCGATGCTGCAGCACTTGCGCACGACGACGGCCACCACGCCGCTGCTGGGACGCGAATTGTTCAGCATGATCGCCAAGCTGCGTCCGAACAAGGTCACCTCCCTGCCCTTCATCGTCCACCACCTGCATTTCTTCATGCGCGAAATCTTCGCGCCGTGGGAACGCGATGACAGCAAGCTGCTCGACAAGAAGAAGCAGGGCGTCAGCGCCGTCATCGACCAGCGCGTCGCGGCGATCGACCAGGGCTTGAGCGCGGCCCTGTCCTCGATCATGCACATGCCGTCCTTCCGCACGCTCGAAGCGAGCTGGCGCGGCCTGGCCCACCTGGTCTTCAACAGCGAGACCAACAATATGCTCAAGTTGAAGGTCTTCAACGCCAGCAAGGCCGAACTGCACAAGGACCTCGAAAGCGCGGTCGAATTCGACCAGAGCGCGCTGTTCAAGAAAATCTACGAAGCCGAGTACGGCACCTTCGGCGGCTACCCCTACAGCCTGCTGGTGGGCGACTATGAAATCAGCGGCGACGGCCAAGACATCGACTTCATCCGGAAGATGGCCGAAGTGGCCGCCGCCGCCCACGCGCCCTTCATCGCCGCCGCCTCGGCCAGCCTGTTCGGCCTGGAGGGCTTCGACGCCCTGGCCAATCCGCGCTCGCTGGGCAAGATCTTCGAGAGCTCGGCCATGACGACCTGGAACGAGTTCCGTGCCATGGAAGACGCCCGCTATGTCACCCTGGTGCTGCCGCACACCCTGCTGCGCCTGCCCTACGGCGACGCCACCCGGCGCAACACGACGCCCTGCGAAGGCTTGAACTTCGAAGAACACGTCGCCGAGGGCGAAGGCGCCACCCTGTATTCCCACGACGACCCGAGCGTGCCGGTCAGCTACCCCAAGCCTGACCACGCCAACTTCTTGTGGGGCAATGCCGCGTATGTGCTGGCCGAACGCATCACCAACGCCTTTTCCCTGTATGGCTGGACCGCGGCCATCCGCGGTGCCGAGGGCGGCGGCCTGGTCGAGAACCTGCCCCTGTACAGCTACACGTCGGACGCCGGCACGACCGAGCTGTTCTGCCCGACCGAGGTGACCATCACCGACCGGCGCGAAAAGGAATTGAGCGACCTCGGCTTCATGTCCCTGTGCCACTGCAAGGGCACCAGCACGGCGGCCTTCTTCGGCGGCCAGACCACCAACAGCCCGAAGTCCTACTTCTCGCCCGACGCCAACCAGAATGCGCGCCTGTCGGCCATGCTGCCCTATATGCTGGCGGCCTCGCGCTTCGCCCATTACATCAAGGTGATCATGCGCAAGAAGGTGGGCAGCTTCCTCACGCGCGCCAATGCCGAGCAGTTCCTCAACAACTGGATCGCCAACTACGTGCTGCTCGACGACAACGCCTCGCAGGACGTCAAGGCCGCCTTCCCGCTGCGCGCGGCGCGCGTCGTCGTCACCGAGGTGGCCGGCGAAATCGGCCGCTACAACGCGACCGTCTTCCTCAAGCCGCACTTCCAGCTGGAAGAGCTGTCGACCTCGATCCGCCTCGTCGCGACCCTGCCGGCCTGAGGCCGCCCCCTTTTAGGAGATACAGATGGACCTGATTTTATTGCAACCGGGCGACGAGGCAGAAGTGTTCGGCTCGGAAAAGAACGACTGGGACACGGCCGGCAGCCTGATCGACAACAAGTGGCGCGACACCGACCAGTTGAAGAGCATCGGCCAGTGCATCGAAATCGTCTCGATGCACCAGGGCATGAAGCAGCAGATGACCACCGATGTCAGCAACTCGGCGCGTACCTCGGGACGGCCCGTCATCACCGAATTTACCTGCGTCAAATACGTGGACAAGAATTCGGTGAAGATGTTCGACCTGTGCCTGCGCGCCAAGCCGCTCGGCTCGGGCAAGGGCCAGCCGACCAAGCTGTATATCGCACGCAACTCGGGCGAGCAGACCGCCAACATCATCACGATCTGGCTGCGCGACGCCATGGTCAGCGAGATCCAGCTGCAGACCCACCCGGACGACATGCCGACCGAGCAGTTCAAGCTCAACTTCACCGAGATCCTGTGGTACTACACGATGCAGCGCGCCGATACCGGCATCGTGATGGGCAAGCGCATGTCCGGCTGGAGCATGGCGCGCAACCGTCCCATCACGGAATTCACCTGAAGCGCGCCGCCATGGCCTTCCTGTTCGAACGCCTCGACCCGGCGCCGTTCGACCTGCGCAGCGCGATCCGCGCGCAGGTCGAACGCATCGTCAGCACGCGCCTGGTTGACGGCGATGCCGACGGCCAGTTCGGCATGCCCAGCGTGGTCGACCTGTCCGGCGGCGACCAGGCGGCGCTGGCGGCCTATGCGCGCCGCCTGTGCCGCCTGATCGAGCGCTACGAACCACGCCTGCGCCAGCCCCAGGTGGCGCTGGCGCCGGGGCCGCACGCCCTGATGCCGCAGGAGCTGCATATCAGCGGCATCCTGGCCGGCGGCGCCGGCGAGGAAAGCTTCAGCTTTGCGCTGGCGCGCGGGAGCGGCCTGTGAAGATCCCGCGCAAGACCCGGCTGGTCAATTACTTCCACGAGGAGCTCGACGCCCTGCGCGCCGAAGCGTCGGCCTTCGCCGGCCAGCACCCGGGCATGGCGGCCGGACTGGGCCTGGGCGCGCACGGGTCGTCCGATCCCCATGTCGACTTGCTGCAGCAATCGTTCGCCTTCATGGGCGCACGCCTGCGCCACCACGTGGACCAGGACAAGGCGCGCATTCCCAATGCGCTGGCCGAGTCCCTGTATCCCCACCTGGGCCAGCCGACCCCGTCGATGCTGGTTGCCCAGGCCAGCCAGGTGGCCCAGAAAGCAGCGCTGGCGCGCCACCAGGGCATGAGCACGCGCGCCCAGACCGAGGCCGGGCAGCCGATCGACTGCCGCTTCCGCCTCGCTTTCCCGAGCACGCTGGTGCCGCTTGAAGTGGGCGCCGTGGCACTGGAGCCGTCCAGGGAGCCCGGCCAGGGCAGCCTCGTCATCAGTCTCGAGCGCAGCGCCGGCACCGGCGGCGAGCAGCTGGGCGCGGAGACGCTGCGCTTTTTCATCGACACCGAGGCCGGCGCCGACGCCTGGCGCCTGTACGAATTGCTGGCCCTGCACCAGGGCGCCGTCAGCACCGGCGCGGGCGAGGCCAGCACGGCCACGCTGCGCTGGCTCGGCTTCGCCGACGACGAAGCGATGCTGCACGCGAGCGCCCAGACCCCGTCGGCCTACCGCCTGCTGCAGGAGTACTTCGCCTTCCCGCAAAAATTCATGTTCTTCGAGATCGGCCCGCTGGCGCTGGCCGAGATGGGCCAGAAGCTCGACCTGCGCATCGCCCTCGACGTGCCCCAGCACCACCGGGAAGAGCTGGCCCCTGGCCTGCTGCGCCTGAACTGCCTGCCGCTGGTGAACCTGTTCCAGCGCAATCTCGAACCCCTTGCCCTCGACCATAGCAACTACGAATACCGGCTCACGGTCGACCTGAACCAGCACCGCCACTACGAAGTGGTGGCCATTGAAAAACTGTATTCCGTGCGCGGCGACGGCGGCATGCGCCAGATCGAGCCGTATTTCGGCTTCGACGAGATCGACGCCAGCCGCAAGCCCGACTACTTTTACCTGGCCCGGCGCGAACGCAGCGAGGCGAGCAATGTCGCCGGCGGCGAATTGTATGTCTCCTTCCTCGACAGCCAGTTCGCCATGACCCAGCTGATGGATGAAGTCATCGGCGGCACCGCCCTGTGCAGCAACCGCCGCTTGCCGGAACAGCTGCGCATCGGCACCGCCCTGCACCTCGAAGGCGCCGGCCCGACGGTGCGGCTGGCAACGATCGGCAAGCCCACCGCCCACGACATGCCGCCCCAGATCGGCCAGCGCCCCTGGTCGCTGGTGTCGCAGCTGGCATTGAACCGCCTGTCGCTGGCCGAAGGGCCGCATGCGCTGGCCGCCTTCAAGAAGATCCTGCGCCTGCACGCGGGCCAGGAGCGCATCGTCGGCCTGCGCCAGATCGAAGGCATCGAACGCATCGGCGCGCGCCGCCTGATGCGCCACCGCCAGGGCGCGGACTGGCGCGGCTTCGTGCGCACCCTGCGCGTGGACATCCATTTCGACCGCAATAGCTTCCGCGATGCCAGCCCGGTGCTGTTCTGGACCGTGCTGCGCCAGTTCTTCGCGCTCTACGCCACCGTCAACACGGTGCTCGAGAGCGGCTTTAGCACCAACGACTGCAGCGGCGACGACGCCGCCTGGCCGCTGCGGGAAGGCTGGCAATGCGAACTCTAGCGACCCACCTGGCCCAGCACTACGGGCGCTTCAACCTGTTCCAGCTGGTGCGCCTGCTGCGCTGGGACGGCAAGGCCACCTTGCGCTTCAAAGCCGACTTGCGCGCCGGCTTCCCGGCGCGCGAGATCAGCCGCCTGGCCATCGACGCGCACGGCGGCAAGCCGCGCGTGGCCCTGCGCACGACCAACTTCTGCCTGGGCGGCACCCTCGGCGCCCTGCCCGAGCCGTTTACCGAGTGGCTGCGCGAGCAGGAACAGGCGCGCAATTTCGCCATGGGCGATTTCCTCGACATGTTCAACCACCGCACCAATATGCTGCGCGTGGAACTGAAGTCGAGCCAATTGCCCGAACTGGGTGCCGCCGCGCCGGTCGAGAGCGAACATGCGCGGCGCCTGGGCGCGCTGATGGGGGCGGACTGGCCGGCGGCCAAGGCGGCACTGCCATTGCCCCCGCGCGCCTGGCTGGCGCTGGCCGCGGTACTGGCCAATTGCCGCCGCAGCGCGGCCGATATCGCGCGCGTGCTCGGCCTGGCGCTGGGCTGCCAGGCCCGGCTCGAACAATGGATCGGCGCCTGGACCACGCTCGAGGCGATCGACCGCAGCACGCTGGGACGGCGCAACGGGCGCCTGGGCATGGGCACGGTGCTGGGCACGCGCGTGTGGGACCAGCAGGCGCGCATCCGCCTGACCCTGCCCGGGCTCGACTACGCGCGCGCCTGTGCCCTGCTGCCGCCCGAACCGCAGGCGCGCGCGACCCCGGCCGCGCACGCCAACCTGTGCGCGCTGCTGCGCCTGATGCTCGACCGCCAGTGCGATACCGAAGTGCGGCTCGGGATCGCCGCCATGCCGCCGGCCACGCTCACGGCGCGCCCTGACCGCAGCCATTACTGGGGCTTGCGCCTGGGCCAGACGGCCTGGCTGGGCCGCACCAGCGCGGCCAGCGCGCGCTTCCTGGTGCCGGCCGACCCCGCCCTGGAGGCCACATGAACGAACGCTTGAGTCCCGCCGGCGCCACCGCGATCGCGGCCCTGCGCGAGCCGTCCCCGCTCACCTTCCTGCACTGCGCGATCTTCCTGGCCGGCGGGCGCCGCCTCGGCAGCGAGCATTTCCGCCTGGTGCAGTTCCAGGGCCAGGAGGCGAGTTCCGAACCGTTCGACTTCGCGCTCGAATTGCACGGCAACACCAGCGCCCAGCACGGCCAGGCGCTCGAATTCGAAGAGCTGATCGGGCGTCCCGTCACGGTGGGCATCGCCTACCCGGCGCCGCGCCCGGGCACGGTGGAGCCGGACGACGTCGGCTACGGTGGCGAGGAGATGGCCGCGCGTTTCGAACAGGCGCTGCGCGGCGGCGCCGCCGGCGACGAGCTGGCCCTGTTCAACGGCATCGTGGCCGCCTTCGCCATGGAAGTGCCGGGCGTGTACCGCATCACGATGAAGCCGGCCCTGCACAAGCTGACCCTGACCAACCACTACCGGGTCCACCCGCAATGCAATATCCGCGACGCCATCGCCGCCCTGCTCGACCGCCATCACATCGCCTATTCGATGGCCGCCCTCGACCATGCGGAAAACATGGCCGTGCGGCGCGTCCAGGACTGGCTGCAGGCCGGCGAGAGCGACTTCGATTTCCTGCGCCGCCTGATGGGCAAGGCCCACCTGTATTTCTATTTCGTCCATGGCGGCACCAGCCACAAGCTCGTCTTCGCCAACCACCCGGCCTACCCGCCCGTGTTCGCCAGCGCACGGGCGCTGCGCTACACCTGGACGGCGGCCGAGGAACCGGGCCTGGCGCAGTGCGACGTGATTTTCCAGTACAGCTACCAGCGCGCCCTCACCAGCAGCAGCGTGCATGGCGTGTTCACGCGCCAGCACGCGTGCTGGGAGCACAATGCCGTCACACCCAGCGATTCCTATGCCGCCGCCAGCCAAAGCGAAGCGGGTGAACTGCCGTTCCGCCAGTACCGCATCTTCCAGTACGGCTGCACGGCCTCCGAAGTGGACCAGTACACGGCCAAGACCCACGCGGCCATGGCAGCGGCGGCCCATGCGCTCTCCGGCGCCAGCTATTGCGCCCACCTGCGCAGCGGCCACCAGTTCCTGATGGAGGGCAGCGTCAGCTGCGCCCTGGGCAGCCGGCCCGTGCGCCCGGCCCTCGACGGCCAGCGCTTCGTGCTCACCCAGGTCAAGCACGAGGCCAGCGCCGACGGCAGCTACCAGAACCAGTTCCAGGCGGCGCCGGCGGCGGCGCTGATCGCCCCCTATTCGATGCAGGAGACCCAGCAAGGCAGCGTGCTGGCCGAAGTCGTCGAGCGCGCCGGCAGCGCCCCGGTGCAGGACTGGCGCTACTACACGCGCAGCCACTTCGACCCCGAGCAGGGCAGCTCCTTCGACCTTGACCAGGTGCAGCGCGAGAGCGGCGTCTATGTGCGTTTCTCGAACGCCGGCGGCCAGGACGCGCCGGTCTGGGTCAAGCTGGCCCCGCACATGCAGACCGTGCCCGAACCCGGTTCGACCGTGCTGGTGGTGCGCGCCCAGGACGAATCGGAGCTGCCGGAAATCCAGAGCATCATCCACAACAACGGCACCAAGGTGATCCAGCCCCAGGGCTGGACGGCCAACAGCCACGTCGGCAGCGCCTATTCGACCCATTACGGCGACGGCAAGAGCGTGCGCTTCGGGCTCGCCTCGCGCGCCGACCTCGACCAGGCCAAGGCCAAGGTGGAAGCGGCCTATGGCAGCGCCCTGTACCGCGAGGCCAGCTATGCCCAGGGCGCCAGCTACAGCTTCGCGTGCAGCGACAAGCTTGCCGCCAGCGCGGCTGCCGACGAGGCGGAGCTGCACGGCCCCTACTGGGGCGCCGACGACCTGCTCTCGGCGTCCGAGTCGTTCGGCTCGAACTACAGCCGCCACCACGCCAAGGTGGTGTCGAGCTATACCAACACCGGCACCTCCTACAACAAGAGCGTGACCGGACAGAGCGTCACCGACAGCCATGTCAGCGGCACCTCGAGCGCGACCAGCGTGCATGGCGGCGACGTGTCTTCGTCGACGACGATCAACGCCAATTCGGACAATACCTCGATCATCACGGGCCTGAACAGTTCCAAGTCCCTGCATACGGCCAGTGCCAGCATCGCGCTGACCGGGGTCCAGACCGGCAGCAGCAATGTCGGCATCAACACCGCCGTCGACCTGACCGGGGTGAGCATGCGCACCGCGATCGGCGGCGACGTCACCGACATCTCCATCAGCGGCGAACACACCTCGGTCCAGGTGGCGGGCACCAGTACCTCGGTGGCCATTTCGGAGGCGAGCCACCAGATCCAGCTCAACGGCCCGGGCCTGCGCATCGACGAAAAGGCGCAGCTGCTCGAAACCGAGACGCGCGACCTGAACGTGACGGCCATCGTGGCGCTGCAAATTTTCCTGTGAGGCCGCGATGAAGCTGATCAAACCCTTCACCCTCGGCCTGCTGCAGCGCCCCTACGCCCTGCAGCGGGAGAGCCGCTTCGCCGTCGCCGCGCTGGGCTTCTTCCGCCTCGGCGAAGACGCCGAGCGCTTCCTGCCCGACGCCGAACAGTGGCCGCTGGTGCTGCCGCTGCTGCCGCCCGGACTGGCGCTCGACGAGATCATGCCCAAGGCCCAGGGCGAAGTGCTGCTGCTGGGCAGCGCCCACGCGCCCGGCGCCGCGCCGCTCTGCTGTATGTGCGTGCGCCTGGCCGTCGGCACGCTCGACAAGCGCTTGCGCGTGGTAGGCCCGCGCAGCTGGCGCCAGGGCTGGCGCGGCCGCCGCCTGGGCCCGGCCCAGCCCTTCACCAGCATGCCGCTGAGCTGGGAGCACGCGTATGGCGGCCCGGGCCACCGGGACAATCCCTGCGGTATGGGCTACCGCACCGTGCTGGGCGCGCGCGCCGGCAGCATGCCCAACCTCGAATATGCGGGCCAGCCGGTGAGCGGCCATGGCGCCGCGCCGACGCCGGCTTGCTACGCGCCGCTGGCGCCCGGCCGGGCCCAGCGCCAGGGCAAGCTGGGCAGCTACGGCCAGCGCTGGCGCGAGCAGGAAGCGCCCGGCCTGGCCAGCGACCTGGCGCCGGACGCCTTCAACTGCGCCCCGCCCGACCAGCGCATCGAGGGCTTCTTCCAGGGCGGCGAAGCGTACCGCCTCGAAGGCATGCACCCCGACTGCCCGCTCATCGAAGGGACCCTGCCCGATTTCGCCGTGCGTGCCTTCGTGCTGGCCGCCGGCGCGGCGCCGGCCCAGGCGCGCGAACTGGCGCTGGCCTTCGACACGGTCTGGTTCCTGCCCGGGCTCAAGCTGGGCATCGCCGTCTACCACGGCCAGCTCGACTGCGCCGACAGCGATGGCCTCGACATCGGCGCCGTCATGGTCGGCTACGAACAGCGCGCCGCGGCCAAGTCGGCCAGCCACTACCAGCAGGTGCTGGGCTGGCGCAGTGACGCCACCCAGGCTGCGCGCCACCTCTTCGACGAAGCCCAGCTCGCCCCCGCGCTGGGCGCGGCCACGCTGGAGGCCCACGCGCTGGCCGACCAGGGCGCGCGCACGCAGCACATGGCAAGCAAACAAGCCCTGCTCGACGAACTCGATGCCGAATTCTGGCAGGCGCGCGGCACGCCGCCACCGTCCGGACATGTGGTGCAGCAGGCGCGGGTGCCCCTGCTCGACGCGCCCAGCGCCCGGGCCCTGGCCGCACGCGATTTCAGCACGGCCGGCCTGGTCGGACAGGCCGAGCGCATCGGCGCCAAATCGCGCCGCTATGCCGCCTGGCTGCGCGCAGAGACGCACGGCGCCGTGCCGCTGGCGCCCCTGCCGGACGCCGCTGCCCAGTTTGCGGCCGCACTGGAACGGGCCATCGTTCCCGCCTACGACTTGCTGCCTCACGAAGAGACTGGACGCGACCCGGAACTGGCCGGGCAGCTGGCCCGCCTCGAGCAGGATGCTCCCCCCGAGTTGAGCAACGCCGAGCTGCGGA